>JAIYDD010000238.1 GCA_027487675.1 Acetobacteraceae bacterium
ACGCTGCTGGGCGGCGCGGGCGACGACACGCTGGATGGCGGGGCGGGCAACGACAGCGTGCTGGGCGGCGGAGGCAACGACTACATCTCCATCGATGGCGGCGCCGACACCGCGGATGCCGGCGAAGGTGACGACGTGGCGTACTACTACGCCGGGGCGTTGGGCGGCGGGAGCGTGTCCGGTGGCGCCGGCAACGACACGCTCTACGCCTATCAGGCCGACCTCGCCGGGATGGCGCTGGATGGCTTCGAGGAACTCCGCGTCGCATACAGTGTCCAGCTTTCGGCGGCGCAGTTCGCCAGCTTCCAGAAGATCACCAGCTGGGAAGGCTACGGCGCCTACACGCTCGGTCTCGTCGGTCCGGGCCTGTTCGACTTCTCCACGCGCATCGTCGAGAATGTGAATTCTCTGACGCTGGATGCGGCAGCGCAGCACGTCATCGGCACCGCCGCCAGCGAGCTCTACGACATCAACGGCGGCGCCGACACCGTCGAGGCCGGCGATGGCGATGACACGATCCGCGCCGATCATGGTGAGCTTGCCGCCGGCGGGCGACTGGTCGGCGGCGCCGGCAACGACGTGCTGGAGGCCTACTACGCGACGATCTCGGCCGATGCGACGGTCTCCGGTGTGGAGGCCATCAACTTCTACTACTCGATCGCGCTGGCGCCGACGCATCTGACGGACGTGTCGAGCATGACCGGCCTGTGGGGCTATGGCTATATCGACGGCGTCGCGCCGGGCCATTTCGACTTCTCGTCCATCACCCTGACCTACATCACGTCCTTCCAGGGCAGCACCGGCGCCGACACCATCACCGGCAATGCCGAAGCCAATGTGCTGGGCGGCGGCGAAGGCCACGACGTCCTGCGCGGCAATGCCGGCAACGATACCCTTTATGGCGGCCTGGACCACGACCGCCTGGAAGGCGGCGCCGACGACGACTACCTGGAAGGCAACGAGGGCGCCGACACGCTGGTCGGCGGCACCGGAACCGACACGCTGCGCGGCGGCGCCGGCAGCGACACCTATGAGATCGGCACCGGCACCGACATCGCGGAAGACGCGAATGCCGGCATCGACACGGTGCGCACCAGCGGCACGTTCACGCTCGGCGACAATTTCGAGAACCTGGTGGCGACCGGCGCCGGCGCGGTGGTGTTCACCGGCAACGCGCTGGACAACGCGCTGACCGGCGGCGGCGCCAATGACCGGCTGACCGGCGGCGACGGCAACGACACGCTGGATGGCGGCGCGGGCAACGACACGCTGGTGGGCGGCGCGGGCGACGACACCTATGTGGTCAACACCGGCGACACCATCACCGAAGGTGCCAATGCCGGCAGGGACACGGTGCGCACCGGGGTGAGCTTCACCCTCGGCTCGAACCTCGAAAACCTGGTGCTGACCGGCTCGGCGGCGAATGGCACCGGCAACTCGCTGGACAACTTCATCGTCGGCAATGCCGGCGCCAACTCGCTGACCGGCAGTTCCGGCAACGACACGCTGGATGCCGGCAGCGCGGGCGCGGACACGCTGAACGGCGGCACCGGCACCGATGTCGGCATCGTGGACCGCAGTTCCAGCACGGCGAACATCACGCTCGTCGTCGGCAGCGCCGCGGCCAACTGGACCGCGGTGGACGTGGTGCTGGTCGGGATCGAGCAGGTCGTGGTGAGCACCGGCTCGGGCAACGACACCATCACGGGAACCACCGGGGACGACGACCTGGCGTCCGGCGCGGGCGCGGATTCGGTGGCCGGCAACGCTGGCAACGACGCGATCCTGCTCGAGGCGGGCAACGACGCGGCGGCCGCCGGCACCGGCGATGACTCCGTCGATGGCGGCGAGGGCAACGATTCGATCAGCGGCGCCGATGGCAACGACCTGCTGATCGGCGGCGATGGCGCCGACAGCATCACCGGCGGCCTGGATGCGGACACCGTCTACGCCGGCAGCGGCGCCGATACGGTGGACGGCGGCGATGGCGTCGATGTGCTGTTCGGCGATGCGGGCAACGACCTGCTGCGCACCGGCACGGGTGCCGGCGGCGACTGGGCCTATGGCGGGGACGGCAACGACCGGCTGGAGGCGCAGTCCGGCGAGGCGAATCTGCATGGCGAGGAGGGCAACGACACCCTGCTCGGCCTCACAGGCAATGACAGCCTGTATGGCGGCAGCGGCAATGACCGGATCGGCGCCGGCGATGGCGCCGACCTGCTGTACGGCGATGCCGGAGCGGACAGCCTGGACGCGGGCCTCGGCAGCGATGGCGTCGAGGGTGGCACGGGCCAGGACACCATCCTCGGCAGCGACGGCAATGACACCCTGGTCGGTGGCGCGGATGCCGACAGCATGTCGGGCGGTGCCGACGACGACATGATCGGCTGGGACGGCAGCGGCGCGGACGGCGCGGACACGCTGTCCGGTGGCAGCGGCAACGACACGCTCGAAGGCGGCTACGGCGCGAACGTCGTGTTCGGCGACGCCGGCGCGGACCAGTTCTTCTATAACCTGTGGAGCTACGCGGGCATCGCCTCGCTCTCCGCCATCGAAAGCCTGCCGGATTTCAGCCTGGCCGATGGCGACGTCATCAACCTCCTCGGCTTCTCGACGGGGACGATCGCCCACGGCGTCTACGGGCAGCGGGAGGCGGTCTGGCGCGGCTCCACCGGCTACAGCGTGGATGTGGCAACCGGGCTGACCGCCGGGCTCGCCCTGCCGGGCACCACGCTTGAGGCGGGCGGTTTCTACCAACTGTGGTGGATCGGCGCGACGCAGGGCGGCGTCGGCGCGGGCGGCTGGCTTGTGGTGGATTTCGACCGCGACAACCTGGTCGGCGCCGATGACCTTGCCCTGCGCATCGGCAGCACGGCCAACAACGTGACGCTGACCGCCGCGGCGATCGGCGGCGCCGGGCTGAGCGGCGTGACGCTCGGCACGGAGGGCGCGGACAGCTTCACGGGCACCGGCGGGAACGACCGGTTCCTCGGGCTCGGTGGCGCCGATACCGCGGATCTCGGCGAGGGCAGCGACAACGCCTGGGGCGGCGCTGGTGCCGACAGCATGGCCGGCGGCTTCGGCGAGGATTCGCTCGAGGGCGGCACCGGCAACGACACGATCCTGGCCGGCGGCGGGCGGGATTCCGTGCTGGGCGGGGCGGGCGATGACCTGGTCACCTTCGGCCCGGGCATCGCGGAATGGTGGGGGCTGAATGCCGGCTGGGGATACGGCGGCGCCGGCGACGACACGCTGCTGGGCGATGTGGACTACGAGGAACTGTTCGGCGAAGACGGCAACGACAGCCTGCGCGGCGGCGACGGACCCGATCTGCTGGATGGCGGCGCCGGCAACGACACGCTGCATGGCGGAAACGACGGCAGCCAGCCCGAAAACTGGCAGATCCTTCGCGGCGGCGACGGCAACGACCTTCTGTCGGTGGACGCGCTCGGCTCCATCCTCGAAGGCGGCAACGGGAACGACACGCTGACGGCGGGCGTGGACAGCGACAGCCTCTACGGCGGCGATGGGGCGGACAGCCTCGCCGCCGGGGCCGGGGAGGATTACCTTGAAGGCGGCACCGGCAACGACACGTTGGATGCCGGCCCGGGCGCGGATGTGGTGCGGGGCGGCGCGGGCGACGACGTCTACATCGCCGCACCGGCCGACGACCTGGCCGAGGATGCCGGCGCGGGCTTCGACCTGGTGCGGGTCAGCGCCGACTACACGCTCGGCGCGAATTTCGAGGCGCTGGAGTTCTTCGGCACCGCCGACGCGGCGGGCACCGGCAACGAGCTGGACAACCGCCTGACCGGCAACAGCGGCGCGAACCTGCTGACCGGCCTGGACGGGGCCGACACGCTGGTCGGTGGCACCGGCGCCGACACGCTGGTGGGCGGCATCGGCGACGACACCTACGACATCGACAGCGTCTCGGACGTGATCGTGGAACTGGCCGATGAAGGGCTCGACACCATCCGCACCGCCGCCTCCCGCACGCTGGAAGGCGCCATCGAGAACCTGGTGCTGACCGGCACGGGCGCGATCGACGCCACCGGCAATGGCGTGGCCAACCTCCTGACCGGGAACGCCGGCGCCAACCTGCTCTCGGGCCTCGACGGCGCGGATCTGCTGCAGGGCGCCGGCGGCAACGACACGCTGGCGGGCGGAAGCGATGCCGACA
Organism: Acetobacteraceae bacterium; assembly: GCA_027487675.1. Taxonomy (GTDB): domain Bacteria; phylum Pseudomonadota; class Alphaproteobacteria; order Acetobacterales; family Acetobacteraceae; genus Falsiroseomonas. Next base: position 4,184 of record JAIYDD010000238.1, read on the forward strand.
CGCTGGCCGGGCAGGCCGGTGCCGATTCGCTGGCCGGCGGCGCGGGCGACGACCTGCTGCGCGGCGGTGAGTTCGGCCTCGCCGCCGGCGCGACATTCCTTGCGGAGACCGGGCACTGGTACCTGGCCGTCGAAGCGGGCACGGACTGGTACAGTGCGATGTCGGCGGCGCAGGGCGTGGCGCCGCTCGGCGCGGTGTCCTACCTGGCCACCATCACCTCCGCCGGCGAGCAGGCGCTGGTGCAGTCGATCCGCAACACCGCCGCCGGTCATTGGCTGGGCGGCAGCGACGAGGGCGCGGAAGGAAGCTGGACCTGGCGGACCGGGCCTGAAACGGGCCTCGCCCTCAGCTACACGAACTGGGCGCCGGGCGAGCCCAACAATTCTGGGGCGGAGCACCAGGTGCATCTGTTGCCAGGCGGCGGGCTGTGGAACGACGCGCCCTACTGGCTGGGTTACGGCCACATTGTCGAGATCGAGTACCTGACGCCGCCCGATGCCGCCGCGGATACGCTGGACGGCGGCGCCGGCAACGACACGCTGTTCGGCGACGCGGGCAACGACCTGCTGCTGGGCGGCGACGATGCCGACAGCCTCGTCGGCGGCGAAGGCGCGGATTCGCTGACCGGCGGCGGCGGCGCCGACAGCCTGGCCGGCGGGCTCGGCAACGACGTCTACACAATCGACGACGCGTCGGACCTGGCGATCGAGCAGGCCGGCGAAGGCTTCGACACGCTGCGCACACCCTTCGCGACGACGCTGACCGCGCAGTTCAGCGCCTTCGAGGTGCTGGAACTGACCGGCCTCGCAGCGATCGGCGCCACCGGCAACGACGCCGACAACCGCCTGGTCGGCAACGAGGCGGCGAACCTGCTGCAGGGCCTGGGCGGCCAGGACACGCTCTCGGGCGCCGGCGGCAACGACACCCTGGCGGGCGGCGACGGGGCGGACAGCCTGTCCGGCGGCGACGGCGCGGACAGCCTGCTGGGCGGGCTCGGCATCGACAGCCTGGCCGGCGGCGACGGCGCCGATACGCTGCGCGGCGGGTCGGAGGCGGATGCGCTGACGGGCGGGCTTGGCGACGACTGGTACATCGTGGACAGCATCAGCAACGCCGTCATCGAACTGGCGGACGGCGGCATCGACACGGTGGCGCGCACCGGCGGCACCTACACGCTGAGCGCGCATGTCGAGAACTTCGTCGTGCAGGGCGCCGGTGCCGCGAACGCGACAGGCAACGGGCTGGACAACGCGCTGACCGGCGCGGCGGCCAACGACACGCTGACGGGCTCGGCGGGCAACGACACGCTGACGGGCGCCGGCGGCAATGACAGCTTGAGCGGCGGCACCGGACTCGACAGCCTCTCGGGTGGCGAGGGCGCGGACACGCTGCGCGGCGGGGCGGAGGCCGACAACCTGTCCGGCGGCGTCGGCGACGACTGGTACATGATCGAGGCGGTCGCCAACGTCGTCGTGGAGACCGCCGATGGCGGCATCGACACGGTGGTGCGCACGGCGGGGACCTACACCCTCGGCGCGCATGTTGAGAACTTCCTCGTGCAGGGAGGCACGGGCGCCGGCGGGACGGGCAACGAGCTTGCCAACTTGATGACTGGCAGCGCCTTCAACGACACGCTGAGCGGCGGCGCGGGGAACGACACCCTTGTCGGCAACAGCGGCAACGACAGCTTGGCCGGCGGCACGGGGGCGGACAGCCTATCTGGCAACGACGGTGCCGACACGCTGCGCGGCGGGTCGGAGGCGGACACGCTTTCGGGCGGCGCTGGGGACGATTGGTACGTCATCGAAAGCGTCAGCAACCTGATCGTCGAGGCGGCCGATGGCGGCATCGACACGGTGTCGCGCACCAGCGGCACTTACACGCTGGGGGCGAACATCGAGAACTTCGTGGTGACAGGCGCGACGGGCACCGGCGGTACTGGCAATGCCTCCGCGAACGTGATGACGGGCGGCACCGGCAACGACACCCTGACCGGCGGTGCCGGCGCCGATACGCTCGGCGGCGGGGGCGGCGCAGACATCTTCCGCTACACCGCGCTCGGCGACAGCGGACCGGCATCGGCCGACCGGATCACCGACTTCGTGGCCGGGATCGACCGGATGGACCTCTCCTCGATAGACCCGAGCGCTGCGCCGGGAGACCAGGCCTTCGCGTTCCTCGCCACGGCCGGGGCGGCCTTCACTGCGGGCGCCCAGGTCCGCTTCTTCACACAGGGTGGGGATACCATCGTCGAGTTCGAAATCGGCGATGGCGGTGCCGCCGAGGGGCGTCTCCAGCTCACCGGCATCGTCGCGCTCACCGCCGGCGACTTCATTCTGTAGCGGCTCCTGGGGCGCGCGGTCCCGGCCTCGCCTGGCCGGGGCCGCGGCCGGCACCGCGCACCGCGCGCTGTGCTCCGTCCTGGCCGGCCCGGCGGACCCCACCCGGTCGGGAGAGCCGGATGTCCTTCGCGCCGAGCATCCTCCCACCGCCGCCGCTCACCCCGGGTCCAGGATTGCCCCGTCCGGCGCAGCCCCGCCTGCATCACCTCCGCGCCCGGCGGCCGACTGCTCGCCACGCCCGCCGCCGCCGCGATGCCGGTCACTCGGCGAGGAAGACCTCTCCCAGGCTGGCCTGTAGGACGAATTTGCCGCCTTGCTGTTCCGCTACCGGCGAGCCGCCATCGACGGCATGGCCCGGCTAAACCTGCGCCTTTTCGCCGCCGTCGCGGCCGGGCAGATCGCGCGCGGCGGCTCAGCGGTGGACGAGTTCCTCGGCTGGGCCGACATCCTCGCGACGCTTCGTCGGGAGGAGTTGATCCTCCTCGCGACGCTGCACCGGATCGAGCAGGCGAAGCCGCCGCCCGGCTCCGGGCCAAGCGCCTTCTCAGACCCGGCCCGGGCGGCGCTGACCCGCGCGCTGGTGCCCGATCCCTTCGCGAGCGCGGGGGATGTCGCCGCCGCCGCCGACGCCTGCACGCGAACCGGCCTGGTCGTCGTGACGCGCCGGCCTGCCGACCCGCCGCTGGTCTTCAGGACCACGCCGTGCCTCGCGGCCCTGCTGGCGCTGGCTTCGATCGAAGGCGTGCTGGGGCGCGAGCGGCAGGCGCACTGACGCACCAGGCCGCGGCGTTCAGGCGGCCGGCTGGAGCACCCGGTCGCGCACCTGCGCCAGAATATGCGCCCGCGGCTTTGTCGCGGTGCCGTTCATGCGCGCCAGCCATGCCTGGGCGACGCCGCGGGCCACCCAGCGCGAGACCGCCGCCGATTGCAGGCGGCTGACATAGCCGAGCAGCGCGCCCCCCACCTCCACGCGCACGGCGCTGGGGTCGTAAGGGTTGGTTGGCTCCGGCCGCAGCAGTACGGGGCTGCCTATGGCCGGCGGCGCGGCCAGGCGGGGCCAGTGATGCCGAACGCCGTTCACCTCCAGCAGCACGTCCTGGAGGCGCGCCTCGCCATCCAGCGGGTCCACCAGGGAGAAGCCATCGCCCGGCAGCGCGGCGCCGGTGGCGGCCAGCAGCGCGAAGGCCGGGATTGGCGGCCCGGCGCGCAGCAGGAAGCGTTCGAGATAGGCCGGAAAGTCGCTGCGCCGCGCCGATGGCAGGCGGCGCAGGAAGGGCTCCAGCGCGCGGTCGCGGATCACGCTGCCGGGCTGCTTCGCGTTCCAGGGAAAGGCTGGGTAGCCGGCGAAGCCGGCGTCGTGCAGCGCCTCCAGCGTCCGGCCGTTGTTGGCGGCCCGCAGCTCCTCTGCGCCGAAGTAGCAAAATTCGGCGCCTTCGTCGGTCCGGCGCAGCTCGCCCACGGCCCAGCGCACGCGATCGGCGACGTGCGCCGGCGGGCGCCATTCCAGGATAAGGCGCCGCGGCTCTGCCAGGTGTTCGATCGAACGGTCCACCTCAGCCTCCCAGCGCGTGTTCCAGGGCGGCGCGGCGCGCCCTGATCTGCCCGAGCACGAACGCGGCGCGCTGGTCTGAGAACCGGACCGGGAAGTCAAATTCTTCACAGGCCCGCAGCACGGCCTCCACCTTCGACTCCGCCACCGCGGCAATCCTAGCGATCGTCGGCCGGGCGACGCCATGCGCCAGGACAAGGCGGCGGGCAAGCTCGACATGGCGCGCGCTCTGGTCGTCCCAGGACAGCCAGCCGTAGTGATGGCGCCCTTTGTCCACGAAGCGCTGGAGAGCGGCGGGGGCGAGGCGCCGCGGCAGGTCCTCGTCCCGCACGATCCAGCCGAGGCTGCTGCCGTTGTCGAAGGCCGGCGCCAGCTCGTAGGAGGGGCGGCCATCCGCCCCCCAACGGATCAGGAAGCCCCAATTTTCCGAATGGCGGTCGGTGTTGCCGATCAGCGTGTCGAAGGCGAGCGTCTCCGCCCACCACGAACGCGGGTCGGGCACCTAGTGCAGGCGAGAGAGCTTGATGTTCTCGGCCAGGCTGCCGCGCTTTTCGTCCGGCGGCATGCCAAGCGCCTGGAAGCGTTCGCGGGCGTGGACGAAGCGCGCATCGGCGCGCTCGGCATGGCCGAAGAAGAACTCCACCAGTACGCCGGGCGAATCGCGGCGGGCGTCGTAGCCCAGGAAGGCGGGCGGCACCTCCACGCCAACCTCGCGGGCCAGCTTGTAGGCGATGACCTCGGACCAAATCTGCTGCGCGGCGTGGCCGAAGGGTTCCTTGAACAGGTACCGATGGCCGGCGATCAGGAATCGGCATGGCGCCGGCGTCGGGCAGATCAGCACGCGCTTGGGCTTCTGGCCGACCGGCATCACCGGGAATTCGTCGTCCGGTTCCCACGTCTCGACCTGGATGACCTCGCCAGCCGCCTGGTCGAAGTTCGCCGGCACACGCATGCCCGAGGGATACCACGGCACCCGGGCTGCGCCATGGGCCGCGGCGCTGAGGGATCGACGGATGACGGCGACCGTCCGTGCGCCGGAGATGTCGCAAGCAACGGCGCTTGCAATGGGTAAGTAATGAAATCCGGCGCGATGCCGGCGCGCCAGCCGGAACCGGCGCCGATCCCATCGCCACGCGATCACTCTCTCCGTTTCTGCGGAAGGCACGCTTGCGCCGAAGGCTTGTGCGGCCTCGCAATGCGTCGAGGGGATGGGGGCTGCTTCACGACGGCGCCTGAAGCGGTGAAGACCGCGGACCCGGTCGGGCCCGATGTTTCGCCCCGAGACGGTCTGCCCCTTCGCGCTCATCGGAGGATACTTGGTTGGGTGCTCGACGGCGTGCGCCCGGTCGCGCGCACGAA
>JAIYDD010000086.1 GCA_027487675.1 Acetobacteraceae bacterium
CCGCCCCCCCGCCCGCCGCCGCGCGCGCCGAGCCCGGCACCCCGCCCGCCGAGCCGCACGCCGCCCGCGCCCCGGCGGCCGAGGCCGCATCCCCGCCCGCCGCCCGGCCCGCCCCGCCCGTCGCCTGGCCCGCCCGCCAGGTGGCGCCCTTCGCCGTGGCCCTCGCCCTCGGCCCCGACAGGCAGCTGAGCCTCACGCTCGATCCGGCCGAGCTCGGCCGGGTGGAGGTCTCGATCGCCCGCAGCGGCGGGGAGGCGCATGTGACCTTCGTCGCCGAACGGCCGGAGACCCTGGCGCTGCTGCAGCGCGACCGCGCGGAACTGGAGCGCGCGCTGGCCTCGACCGGCCTCGGCGAGCGCGGCGGCGCCACGCTCTCCTTCGGGCTGGGCGGGGAGGCGGCGGGCCGCGAGCGGCGCGACCAGGGCGGGCGCGAGCCGCCCGGCCGCGACCAGGCGCGCGGCGGCCGCGCCGCATCGGGCGGCCCGGCCGCGGAGGGCTGGCGCGCCGCCGGCGCCGCGCCGCGCGCCACCGCGCGCGGGCTGCTCGACCTTGCGATCTGAGCGCGGCCGGATGCCGCGCCGCCCGCCACCCCGCATCGCCTGACCGCAGGCGGAGAGGAGACCCGCGATGAGCGGCAGCATCGGCGCGGCCAGCCCCGCCACAACCCCCACCACCACCCCCGCCACCGCCGGCGCCGCGCGGCGCGACGGCACGCGGCTGTCGGGCGACTTCAACACCTTCCTGACGCTGCTGACGACGCAGCTGCGCAACCAGGACCCGATGCAGCCGATGGACGCCAATGCGCTGACCCAGCAGCTGGTGCAGTTCTCCACCGTCGAGCAGCAGGTGAAGACCAACGCGACGCTCGGCCAGCTTCTGCAGCTGCAGCAGGCGACCCAGCTGGCCGATGCGGCGGCGCTGATCGGCCGCGACGTCACCATCGCCACCGACCGGCTGCCGCTGCAGGACGGCAGGGCGCAGGTGGCGCTGCCGGCCGCCGGCCGCGCCGCGACCGCGCGCATCGAGATCCGCGATGCCGCCAACGCCCTGGTGCGGACAGCCGATGTGCGCCTCGGCAGCGGCGCCACGCGCTGGGCCTGGGACGGCGTCGACGCGCGCGGCCGCCAGCGCGCCGACGGCGCCTATCGGCTGGTGGTGGCCGGCCGCAGCGCCGATGGCGTCGCGGTGCCGGTCGAGGCGCAGGCGATCGGCCGCGTCACCGGCGCGCGGCGCGAGGGAGAGACGCTGCAGCTGCGCCTGGGCGCGGTGACGGCGGGCTACGAGACGCTGCGCGAGCTGCCGCAGGCGCCTTAACCCCGGCGCAACCCCGACCCGGCAATAAGTGCCGGTGCCCGGCGGCTGCGCCGGGAATGGGGATCGCGTCGTGGGCGGGAAGCTGGGCTGCGCAGGATGCGCCTCGGTGTCGGGTCGGGGTCGCGCATGGGCGGGATGATGGCCCAGCTGCGCGCCTTCGGGCCCCTGCGGCTGGCGGCGCTCGCCGGCGTCGGGCTCGCCGTGCTCGGGCTGCTGGCCTGGCTGGCGATGCGCGCGGCGGAACCGCCGATGTCGCTGCTCTACGGCGATCTCGACCCGCGCGATGCGGGGCAGGTGGTGCAGGCGCTGGAACGCCAGCGCGTGCCGCACCGCATCGCCGGCAACGGCACCCAGGTGCTGGTGCCGGAAGCCGAGGTGGCGCGGCTGCGCCTGCTGCTGGCGCGGGACGGCATCCCGGCCGGCGGCTCGATCGGCTACGAGATCTTCGACCGCGGCGAATCGCTGACCACCACGCCCTTCCAGCAGGACATGAACCGGCTGCGCGCGCTGGAGGGCGAGCTGTCGCGCTCCATCCGCGGCCTCGCCGGCGTGCGGCAGGCGCGCGTGCACCTGGTGCTGCCGCGGCGCGAGCCCTTCTCGCGCGAGCGCGGGGAAGCGCAGGCGAGCGTGGTGCTGACCATGGCCGGCGCGCAGCGGCTGGACCGCGAAGGCGTGCAGGCGGTGCTGCACCTGGTCTCGGCCGCCGTGCCGGGCCTGCGCCCGCAGAACGTCTCGATCGTCGACAGCCGGGGCGAATTGCTGGCGCGCGGCGGCCAGGCGCTCTCGGGCCCGGCGGCGGCGCAGGGGGCGGAGGAGATCCGCCGCGCGCAGGAGCTGCGCCTGGCCCGCGCGGTGGAGGACCTGCTGGAACGCAGCCTCGGCCCCGGCCGCGTGCGCGCGGAAGCCACGGTCGAGATGGATTTCGACCGCGTGCAGACGGTGGAGGAACGCTTCGACCCGGAGAACCAGGTGCCGCGCAGCACCCAGTCGTCGTCGGAGACCAGCCGCAGCACGGAACCGGGCAATGTCAGCGTGCAGAACCAGCTGCCCGGCGGCGGCGACGCGCAGGGGGCCGCGCGGCAGGAACAGTCGCGCAGCGACGAGACGACGAATTTCGAGATCGGCCGGCTGACGCGCAACACGCTGCGCGAACAGCCTGCCGTGCGGCGCATCTCCGTGGCGGTGCTGGTGGACGGGGTGTGGGAGCCCGCGGCCGCCGGCGGGGAACCGCGCTTCCGCGAACGCAACGCGGAGGAGATGCAGCGCATCGCCTCGCTGGTGCGCTCCGCCGTCGGCTTCGACGAGCGGCGCGGCGACCGGGTCGAGGTGGTCAGCCTGCGCTTCGCCGAGCCGCCGCTGCGCGATGCCGCGCCGGAAGGCTTCGTGATCCTCGGCCAGGCGGTGCCGCCGGCGCTGATGGGCCGGCTGATCGAGACGGCGATCCTGGCGCTGGTCGCCCTCGCGGCCATCCTGCTGGTCGGGCGCCCCGTGGCGGGCCGGCTGGCCATCGCGCTCGCCCCGCCGCCGGCGCTGGCCGCGGCCGGCGCGGGCGTGCTGCCCGGCGGCGCGGCGGCGCTCGCGGCGGAGGGCGGGCCGGCGGCGGCGGCGCTGCCGGGCGGATCGGCGGCGCCGGGCATGCCGGGGGCGGCGGCGCTGCCGGGCGGCGAGGCGCCGGGCGAGGGCGACCTGGTCAGCCTGGCGCGGGTGGAAGGCCAGATGCGGGCGGCGTCCCTGAAGGCGCTGATCGACCTGATCGACGAGAACCCCGAGCCGACGGTCGCCGTGATCCGCCGCTGGCTGACGCCGGAGGAGAGGGGATGAGCCAGCGCCTGACCGGCCCGCAGAAGGCCGCGACCCTGATGCTCGCGATCGGCGAGGAACACGCGGCCAAGATCTTCGGCATGCTGCACGAGGACGAGATCCGCGACCTGTCGCTGGCGATGGCGGCGCTGGGCACCGTCACCGCCGACGCGGTGGAGCAGGTGGTGCGCGAGTTCATCGAGCAGATCGGCCAGTCCGGCCACCTGGTCGGCAGCTTCGAGAGCACGGAACGGCTGCTGCTGAAGACCCTGCCGCGCGAGCGCGTGGCCCAGATCATGGAGGAGATCCGCGGCCCCGCGGGCCGCACCATGTGGGACAAGCTGGGCAACGTGAACGAGCTGGTGCTGGCGAACTACCTGAAGAACGAATACCCGCAGACCGTCGCCGTGGTGCTGTCCAAGATCCGCCCCGAACACGCCGCGCGCGTGCTGGCCCTGCTGCCCGAAAGCTTCGCGATGGAGGTCGTCATGCGCATGCTGCGCATGGAGACCGTGCAGAAGGAGGCGCTGGAGGGGCTGGAGAAGACGCTGCGCAGCGAATTCATGTCGAACCTGGCGCGCGGCCAGCGCCGCGACGCGCATGAGGTGATGGCGGAGATCTTCAACAACCTCGACCGCGCCGCGGAGAGCCGCATCCTCGCCGCGCTCGAGGACCGCAACCGCGAGAGCGCGGAGAAGATCCGCGCGCTGATGTTCACCTTCGAGGACCTCCAGCGCCTGGACGGCGCGGGCGTGCAGGCGCTGCTGCGCGCCGTGCCGAAGGACCGCCTGACGCTGGCGCTGAAGGGCGCGTCGGAGACGCTGCGCGACCTGTTCTTCCGCAACCTGTCCGAGCGCGCCTCCAAGCTGCTGAAGGACGACCTGGCGGCGCTCGGCCCCGTGCGGCTGCGCGACGTGGACGAGGCGCAGGCGCAGATCGTGGCGCAGGCGAAGGAACTCGCCGCGCAGGGCCAGATCCAGCTGGCCGACGGGCGCGACGAGGAGATGATCTCGTGAGGTTCGCGCTCGACCTGCCGGATCTCGCGCGCCCCGCCGCGCCGCCCCCGCCGCCGCCGCCCGATCCCGCGCTGCTGGCGGCCGAACGCGCGGCCGGCGATGCGGCGGGCCATGCGCGCGGCTTCGCCGAAGGGCTCGCCGAGGGGCAGCGGCGCCAGCAGGCGGCGCAGGAAGCCCGCATCGCGGAGGCGCTGGCCGCGACCGCCGCCGCGCTCTCCGGCGCCGCCGAGGCCGGCCGCCGCGCGGCGGAAGACGCGGCGGAGGCGCTGGCCGGGCTGCTGCTGGCCGCGATGGATGCCGCGCTGCCCGGCAGCGCCGAGGCGGGCGCGGAGGAACGGCTGCCGCGCGTGATCGCCCCGCTGCTGCCCGCCATCGCCGACCGGCCGGAGGCGCGGCTGCGCGTCGCACCCGCCCTGGTGCAGGGCATCGCCGCGCGGCTGCCGCCGGGCGGGCCGGAGGTGGTGGGCGATGCCGCGATCCGCCCCGGCGATGCGCGGCTGGAATGGCGCGACGGCGCGCAGCTTGTCTCGCTCGGGGATCGCCGCGCCGCGCTGCGCGCCGCGCTGCGCTCCGCGGGCTTCGTGCTGGAGGGGGATGAGGAATGACGCAGCCGCCCCGGTTGATCGACCCGCGGCCGAGGATGCCGGCCGAGACCGCGAATGCGGCCCGCCGCCGATGCGGCGAGCCATGGGCACGGAAAGGCCCGCCGGCGCCTGGGGCCCGGGCAGCCCGTGCCGGCATCCGCCCGCGGTGGGTGCCGGCATGAGCGAGGACGGCTTCGAGCCGGTGCCGGCCGCGCAGGCCCAGGCGGGCGGCGCGCCGACCACCGGCATCAAGGACCTGGACGCGGTCTACGACATCCCCGTGCAGGTCAGCGCGGTGCTCGGCCGCGCGACGATGCAGGTCAGCCAGCTTCTCAAGCTCGGCCGCGGCGCGGTGGTGGAACTCGACCGCAAGCTGGGCGAGGCGGTGGACATCTACGTCAACAACCGCCTCGTCGCGCGCGGCGAGGTGGTGATGGTGGACGACAACCGGCTCGGCGTGACGATGACGGAAATCGTCAAGTCGGATCGCGGCGGGGGCTGAGGGCGATGGCGCGGCTGCTGATCGTCGGCGCGCTGGATGGCGAACTGGGCGCGGCCGCGCGCGTGGCGATCGCGCGCGGCGCGAAGCTGGCGCATGCGGAAGGCGCGGCCGCCGCGCTCGTCCGGCTGCGGGCGGAAGGTGCGGATCTCGCGCTGGTCGATCTCGACCACGACATCCCCTGGCTGGTGCACGCCCTGGCCGCCGAACGCATCGCCTGCCCGATCGTCGCCTGCGGCCGGCCGGCGCAGGCCGATGCGGCGGTGCGCGCGATCGAGGCCGGCGCGCGGGACTTCCTGCCGCTGCCGCCCGACCCGGACCTGATCATCGCCATGCTGGAAGCCGCCGGCGCCGCGGAAGCGCCGGAGGAGGACGGGCCGGTGGCGCGCGACCCGGCCATGCTGGCGCTGCTCGGCCGCGCCGCGCAGGCCGCGCGCGCCGACGCCAGCGTGCTGATCACCGGGGAGAGCGGCACCGGCAAGGAGGTGATCGCGCGCCACCTGCATGCCCGCAGCCGCCGCGCGCGCGGGCCCTTCGTCGCGATCAACTGCGCCGCCCTGCCGGAGACGCTGCTGGAATCCGAGCTGTTCGGCCACGAGAAGGGCGCCTTCAGCGGCGCGCTCGCCACCCGCAAGGGCCGCTTCGAGCAGGCCGATGGCGGCACGCTGCTGCTCGACGAGATCGGCGAGATGGACCCGCGCCTGCAGGCCAAGCTGCTGCGCGTGATCCAGGAACGCGAGGTGGACCGCCTCGGCGGCAGCGCGCCGGTGAAGGTCGACGTGCGCATCCTGGCAGCCACCAACCGCGACCTGCCGGCCGAGGTGGCGAAGGGCCGCTTCCGCGAGGATCTGTTCTTCCGCCTGAACGTGCTGGCGCTGCACATCCCCCCCTTGCGCGAAAGGCGGGAGGACATCCTGACCCTCGCCCAGCATTTCGCCGCCCGCTATGCCCGCGCCAACGGCCTGCCCGCGCGCGGCTTCGCGCCGCTGGCCCGCGCGCGGCTTCTCGCGCATCCCTGGCCGGGCAACGTCCGGGAGCTGGAGAACGCGATCCACCGCGCCGTGCTGCTGGCCGAGGGCACGGAGATCGGGCCCGAAGCCGTGGAGCTGACGCCGCCCCGCCTGCGCGAGGCCGCGGCCGCGCCGGTGCCCGCCGCCGCCGGCGTGGATGCCGCGCGCGGCGAGGCCGCGGCGCCTGCCGCGCCGGCCGGCATCGCCGCGCTGGTCGGGCGCACCATGGAGGAGGTCGAGCGCGAGCTGATCCTGGAGACGCTGGCGCGCTGCCTCGGCAACCGCACCCGCGCGGCGGAAATCCTCGGCATCTCCATCCGCACGCTGCGCAACAAGCTGCAGGACTACCGCGCCGCGGGGCTTCCGGTGCCGCCCGCGCCCGGGCAGCTGCCCGCCGGCCTGCCCTTCGCGGCCCGGGGCTGAGGCTTGCGCACCATCGTCCTGCCGCATTGGGTCGGCCAGCTGCGCATCCCGGGCGACGTCGCGCTCGGGCTCGGCGTGGTGCTGCTGGTCGCGGTGCTGGTGGTCCCCCTGCCGGGCTGGGCGCTCGACATCGGGCTCGCCATCTCCATCACCGCCTCGGTGCTGGTGCTGATGGTGGCGCTGTTCATGAAGAAGCCGCTCGACTTCAGCGCCTTCCCGACCGTGCTGCTGCTGGTGACCCTGCTGCGGCTTGCGCTCAACGTCGCCACCACGCGCGCCATCCTGACGGCGGGGCATGAGGGGCCGAACGCGGCGGGCGCCGTGATCTCGGCCTTCGGCGGCTTCCTGATGGGCGGCGACGTGCTGGTCGGGCTGATCGTCTTCGCCATCCTGCTGGTGGTGAACTTCATCGTCGTCTCGAAGGGCTCGGGCCGCATCGCGGAGGTCGCGGCGCGGTTCAGCCTGGATGCGATGCCGGGCAAGCAGATGGCGATCGACGCCGACCTCTCCGCCGGCATCATCGACGAGAAGGAAGCCCGCCGCCGCCGCAAGGAGCTGGAGGATGAGAGCAGCTTCTTCGGCGCCATGGACGGTGCCGCGAAATTCGTGCGCGGCGATGCCATCGCGGGCCTGGTCACCACCCTGATCAACCTCTTCGCCGGCATCGCCATCGGCACGCTGCGCCACGGCCTGCCCTTCGGCGAGGCGGTGACGACCTTCTCCTTCCTCACCGTCGGCGACGGGCTGGTCGGGCAGCTGCCGGCGCTGCTGGTCTCCGTCGCGGCCGGCATCGTCGTCACCAAGGCCGGCATCGACGGCCGCGCGGACGAGGCGCTGGCCAGCCAGATGGGCGGCGCCAAGCCGCTGGCGATCGCATCCGGCGCCGCCACCGTCATGGCGCTGCTGCCGGGGATGCCGGCGCTGCCCTTCCTGGCGCTGGCGGGCGCCGCCGGCGCCGGCGCCTGGCTGCAGCGCAAGGCGGACCGGGAAGCCGCCGCACTCGCCGCCGCGCCGCCGCCGCCGCCCGGCGAACCCCCGCCCTCCGAGGCGCTGAAGATGGACCTGCTGCGGCTCGAGCTCGGCTACGGGCTGCTGAGCCTGGCGGCCGGGGAAGCGGCGCGGCTGACCGACCAGATCCGCAGCCTGCGCCGCGGCACGGCGCAGGAGATGGGCTTCGTCCTGCCCAGCGTCCGCATCCAGGACAACCTCCAGCTGCCGCCCGACACCTACGTGATCCGCGTGAAGGAGATCGAGGCCGGGCGCGGCGTGCTGAAGCCGCCGCTGCACCTCGCGATCGATCCGTCCGGCCGCCCGCCGCCGGTGCCCGGCGAGCGCGTGACCGAGCCCACCTTTGGATTGCCGGCTGCCTGGATCGAGGAAGCCCTGCGGGAGGAGGCGCTGGCGATGGGCTGCACGGTGGTGGACGCCGCCGGCGTGCTGGCCACCCACCTGACCGAGGTGGTGCGCGACAACATGCCCGAGCTGCTGTCCTTCGCAGAAACCCAGAAGCTGCTGGACGAGCTGCCGCCCGAGCATCGCCGCCTGGTCTCCGACGTCATCCCCGCCCAGGCCGGCATGGGCACCGTGCAGCGCGTGCTGCAGGCGCTGCTGGCCGAGCGCGTCTCCATCCGCGACCTGCCGACCATCCTGGAAGGCATCCAGGAAGCCGCGTCCGGCGGCACGCGCGGCCTGCACGGCATCGTCGGCGTGGTGCGCGCCCGCCTCGCCCGGCAGATCAGCGACGCGGCGCGCGGGCCGGACGGCACCATCCCGATCGTCTCGCTCGCCGCCGAATGGGAACGCGACTTCGCCGAAGCCCTGGTCGGCCCGGGCGAGGAGAAGCAGCTGGCCATGGCGCCCTCACGCCTCTCGGCCTTCATGGGCGCGCTGCGGGACGCCTTCGATGCGGCGGCGGCCGCTGGTGAACCCGCCGTGCTGGTCTGCTCGGGCGGCATCCGCGCGCATGTGCGCGCGGTGGTGGAACGCTTCCGCCCCTCGACGCAGGTGCTGGCGCATGCCGAGATCCATGCTCGGGCGCGCATCCGCACCGTCGGCGTGGTGGCCGCCTGATGCGGCTGCGCACCATCCGCGCCGCCCGCATGTCGGACGCCATGGCGACCCTGCGCGCGGAACTCGGCGAGGATGCGGTGATCCTCTCCACCCGCCGCGTCGGCGCGGAGGTGGAGCTGACCGCCGCCGCCGAGCCGGAGGACGAGCCGCTGCTGATCGCCCCCGATCCGCCGCGCCCGCCCGCCACGCCGCCCGCGCTGAAGCGGCACAACATCCCCGCCACCCTCGCCATGCGCCTCACCGTCCGGCCGCTGGCCGCGGCGCTGGAAGCCGCCTTCGCCTTCGCCCCGCTGCCCGCCGGCCCGACGCCGCTGCTGCTGGCCGGCCCGCCCGGTGCGGGCAAGACGCTGGCAGCCGCAAAACTCGCCACGCGGCTGGTGATGGCGGGCGGCGCGCCGCTGCTGGTCTCGGCCGATGGCAGGCGCGCCGGCGCCACCGAACAGCTGGCCGCCTTCGCCCGGGTCCTCGGCCTGCCGCTGGCGGTGGCCGGCACGCCGGGCGCGCTCGGCAAGGCGCTGTCCCGCCGCGCGGAGGGCCAGGCGGCGATCGTCGACCTGCCGGGCTGCGACGCCTTCTGCGCCGCCTCCCGCGACCGGCTGGCGGCGCTGCTGGCCGCCGCCCGGGGCGCGCCGGTGCTGGTGCTGCCGGCGGGGCTGGACGCCGAGGAAGCCGCCGACCTGGCGCGCGCCTTCCACGCCGCCGGCTGCCGGCACCTGCTGCCGACGCGCCTCGACGCGGCGCGGCGGCTGGGCGGCGTGCTGGCCGCCGCCGCGGAGGGCCTGGCGCTGACCGAGGCCGGCACCGGCCCCGACGCCGCCGCCGGCCTCACGCCGATCACCGCCGCCTGGCTGGCGGCCCGCCTGGAACAGGGGTTTGGCGCGTGAGCATCGCGGGTCCGGAAGCGCCGGGGGCGCCGGTGGGCGGGGCGGCCGAGGGCCGGGTGATCGCCGTCGCCTCCGGCAAGGGCGGCGTCGGCAAGACCTGGTTCGCCATCACGCTGGCGCATGCGCTGGCCCGCGCCGGGCGGCGGGCGCTGCTGGTGGATGCCGATTTCGGCCTGGCGAACGCCGATGTGCAGCTGGGGCTGGCGCCGCGCCTCGACCTGGGCGCGGTGCTGGCCGGGCGCGCGACGGCGGAGGCCGCGGTGCTGGCGCATCCCGCCGGCTTCCGCCTGCTGCCCGGCCGGTCGGGCTCGGGCGCGCTGGCCAGCCTGGGCGGCGCGGCGCTGGAGGCGGTGCTCGCCCTGCCGCGGCAGCTGGCGCGCGGGCATGACGCGGTGGTGCTGGATGTCGGCGCGGGAATCGGCGAGGCGCAGCGGCGGCTGGTGGCGGAGGCCGACCTCGCCCTGGTGCTGGCGACCGGCGAGCCCACCAGCCTGACCGACGCCTATGCGGTCCTCAAGCTGCTGGCGCAGGACGCGCCGGGCCGCGCGCCGCGCCTGGTGGTGAACCTGGCCGAGAGCGCCGCCGCCGGCCACCGCACCCATGCGACGCTGGCGCAGGCGATGGCGCGCTTCCTGTCGCGCGACCTGGCGCTGGCCGGCGTGGTGCGCCGCGACCCCAAGGTGCCGGAGGCGATCCGCGCCCAGATGCCCCTCCTCACCCGCCACCCGGCCAGCCCCGCCGCCGAGGACGTCACCGCCATCGCCCGCGGCCTGTAGCCCGCCCGCCTCGCAGGGCGACCACCCGTCCCCCGCCGCGACCGCCTGCGGCAAGGATCCTTCCCTCTCCCCCCACGGGGGGAGAGGGTCAGGGTGAGGGGGGCCAGCCCCACCCAGCCCACCGCCGCCCGGCCATCGGCCCTCTCCCCAGGCCGACCACCCGTGCCACGCCAGCACCGCCCCGCCGCAGGGATGCTCCCCTCTCCCCCCACCGGGGGAAAGGGTCAGGGTGAGGGGGCCAGCCGCACCCAGCCCACCACCGCCCGGCCATCGGCCCTCTCCCCAGGCCGACCACCCGTGCCACGCCAGCACCGCCCCGCCGCACGGATCCTTCCCTCTCCCCCCAGGGGCTACCCGATTCACACATGTCCGAGCAGGCGCAGGTTTGCGCCGTGCTTGATGGCCTGGAAGTGCTTCCAGCCCTGGTACATGACGGCGGGGCCTGGCTTGCCGTAGTAGCAGTTCCAGCCGCCGAGCCTTGCGCAGACCCATGCGCCATAGGCGAGTGA
>JAIYDD010000228.1 GCA_027487675.1 Acetobacteraceae bacterium
ATTGCTGCGCGATCGAGAGCAGGTTGTTCCAGGTCCAGTAGATGACCAGGCCCGCCGGGAAGGAGGCCAGCATGAAGGTGAAGATCAGCGGCATCCAGGCGAAGATCTTGGCCTGGATCGGGTCGGGCGGCGTCGGGTTCAGCTTGAACTGCAGGAACATCGTGATGCCCATCAGGATGGCCCAGACGGGCATGTGCAGCAGCGCCGACCACTGCATCGGGTCGAAGGGCAGCAGGCCGAACAGGTTGAACAGGTTGGTCGGGTCCATCGCCGACAGGTCGCGGATCCAGCCGAAGAAGGGCGCGTGCCGCATCTCGATGGTGACGAACAGCACCTTGTAGAGCGCGAAGAAGACCGGGATCTGGATCAGGATCGGCAGGCAGCCGGAGGCGGGGTTGATCTTCTCGCTCTTGTAGAGCGCCATCATCTCGGCCTGGGCCTTGGCGGGGTCGTCCTTGTGGCGCTCCCGGATCTCCTGCATCTTCGGCGCCATCACCTTCATGCGCGCCATCGACTTGTAGGCCTTATTGGCCAGCGGGAAGAAGATGATCTTCAGGACCAGCGTGAACACCAGGATGGCCACGCCAAAATTGCCGAACAGCACGCCGAAGAAGTGCAGCACGTGGAAGAACGGCTTGGTCAGGAAGTAGAACCAGCCGAAGTCGATCGCCTTGTCGAAGTCGAAGATGCCCAGCCGGTCGCGGTAGCCGTCCAGGATGCTGACTTCCTTCGCCCCGGCGAAGAGCCGCGTGGCCAGCGTGCCTTCCGCACCCGCCGCGACGGAGATCGGCGCGGCGGCGGCCATGTCGATCTGCCAGCGGTCCTGGGTGCCGTCCTGGATGTGGCGATAGGCGGCGCGGACGCGGGTGGACTGCTCCACCGGCGTCAGCGCGGCCAGCCAGTACTTGTCGGTGAAGCCGATCCAGCCGCCGGTGCTTTCCTGTTCGAAGGCCGGGCCGCGGCGGCGCTGTGCCTCCTCCTTCGCGTCGGAATAGGTCCATTCGTGCAGGCGGCCGTCGAGGACGCCGGTGAAGCCCTCGTGCAGGATGAAGAAGCCGGCGACCTGCGGCGTTCGCTCGCGCCGCACGCGCGCCCAGGGCAGGACGGCGATCGCCTCCGCCCCGCGGTTCGCCACCGATTGGCGGGCGGTGACCATGTATTCGGCGTCGAGCTCGATCTGGATGCGGAACTCCACGCCCTCGCCATTGTCCCAGCGCAGCGTGACGGGGCGGCCGGGGGCCAGCGGGCCGCCCTCGGCGGTCCAGTCGGTCTCCGCGTCGGGCACGCGGGTGCGGCCATCGGCGGCGGTCCAGCCCCATTGCGCGAAATAGGGGTGCTCGTTGCCGCGCGGCGCCAGCAGGCGGACCAGGGGCGAGGTGCGATCGACCGTCTCGTGGTAGCCCTTCAGCACCAGGTCATCGAGCCGCGCGCCGCGCAGGTTCAGGCTGCCCTCGACGCGGGGGTTCTCCAGGCGGACGCGCTGTTCGGGCGCGCGGGCGGCGGGCGCGGTGCCTTCCGGGGCGGCGGCGACGGCGGCACCGGATGCGGCGGGGGCGCCGGCGGGGGCGGCGGGCAGCGGCACCTCGGCGGGCGCGACCTGCTGTTCCTGCCGGGCCTGCTCGGCGCGCTGGCGCTCGGCCTCCCGCGCCGGGCGGTTCCACATGTCGAACAGCAGCAGGATGCCGATCGAGAGGGCGATCGCGGCAAAGAGGCGCTTCTGGTCCATCACGGGACGGTCTGGCCTTTCGGCCCGGCCTCGCCGGGCGTGGAGGGAAGGGGCACCGGGTCGTAGCCGCCCGGGTGCCAGGGGTTGCAGCGCAGGATGCGCCGGCCGGTGAGCCAGGCGCCGCGCAGCGCGCCATGGGTGGCGACCGCTTCCAGCCCGTATTCGCTGCAATGCGGGTAGAAGCGGCAATTGCAGCCGATGATCGGGCGGAGCGTCAGCTGATAGGTGCGGATGGCGCCCCGCAGCAGGTGCTGCTGGGGGGTCATGGCGCGGGTGCCGCTGCCGGGAGGGCCGGCGCCGGCGCCGCG
This sequence comes from Acetobacteraceae bacterium, assembly GCA_027487675.1. GTDB lineage: Bacteria > Pseudomonadota > Alphaproteobacteria > Acetobacterales > Acetobacteraceae > Falsiroseomonas. The sequence continues at coordinate 2,035 of JAIYDD010000228.1, forward strand.
CGCGCCCGGTCCGGCAGCGCGACGCCCGCCTGTTTCAGCGCGCCGCGCAGGTCGCCCATCAGCGTCGCGAAGTCGCGGGTGGCGGTGGCGTCGCGCCCGATCAGCACCAGCTCGTGCCCCGTGGGAAGGGGCGCGCCGGGCGGGGCCAGCAGCAGCCGCGCCGCTTCGCGCAGCCGGCGCTTGGCGCGGTTGCGGGTGACGGCGTTGCCGATCTTCTTGGTCACGGTGAAGCCGATGCGCAGCGTCTGGCCCGGCGCGGGCAGCACCTGCACCGCCATGCCGGGGCGCGCCACCCGCACGCCCTTCGCGGAAAGGCGCTGGAATTCCCGGCGCTGCTTCAGCCGCGGGGGACGCGCGGGCATGGCACGCCTGGACCCGCGCCCGCGATCAGGCGGAGAGGCGCTTCCGGCCCTTGGCGCGGCGATTCGCCAGCACCTTGCGGCCGCCGACCGTCGCGGTACGGGCGAAGAAGCCGTGCCGGCGCTTCCGGACGAGCTTGGAGGGCTGGTAGGTACGCTTCACGACACTCTCCCGCGGGGCCTGGACCGCGCCGTCCGCCCCGCATCGCGGCGGAGGGCACGGCGGTCCGTCCTGGCAACCGAAGCTGTGGAACCGGATCGGACAAATGGCTCGCCGGCCCCGCGCGCAGCACAAGCCGCGCGCCGACCCCGGCGAAGGCGGCCACCTATAGGGACCGCCCCGCCCCGCCGTCAACCTTGCCGAGCCCGGCCGGACGGGCCATCGAAGCAGCCGCCCCGCCGGCGATGGAGACGACATGCCCGATTTCGACCTCGTGGTGATCGGCGCCGGCGCCGCCGGCCTGTCCACCGCCGCCATCTCCGCCGCGCTCGGCCTGAAGGTGGCGCTGGTGGAGCGCGACGCGATGGGGGGCGATTGCCTCAACCGCGGCTGCGTCCCTTCCAAGGCCATGCTGGCCGCTGCCCATGCCGCCGCCGCCGCCCGCCGCGCGCCGGCCTTCGGCGTGCGGGTCGGCGAGCCCGAGATCGACTGGGCCGCGATGCGCGCCCATGTCCAGGCCGCCATCGCCCGCATCGCGCCGGTGGATTCCGAGGCGCGCTACCGCGGCATGGGGGTGGAGGTGATCCGCGCCTCCGCCCATTTCACCGGCCCCGACGAGATCGAGGCGGGCGGCCGGCGCTTCACCTTCCGCCGCTGCGTGATCGCCGCCGGCGGCGCGCCCGTGGTCCCTTCCCTGCCCGGCCTCGGCGAGGTGCCCTACCTCACCAGCGACACGATCTGGGGCCTGGAGGCGCCGGCCGCGCATCTGCTGATCCTGGGCGGCGGGCCGATCGGGCTGGAACTGGCACAGGCGCATCGCCGGCTCGGCGTGCCGGTCACGGTGGTGGAGGCCGGGCGCATCGCGGGGCGCGAAGACCCGGAACTGGCGGACGGGCTGCGCCGGGCGCTGGCGCGGGAGGGCGTGGAGCTGCGCGAGGGCGCCAAGGTCCGGGCCGTGGAGCCGGACGGCGCGGGCGGCCTGGTCGCGGTGCTGGAGGATGGGGGGCGCATCGGCGCGTCGCACCTGCTGCTGGCGCTCGGGCGCGCGCCACGCCTGGCGGGGCTCGACCTGGTGGCGGCGGGGGTGAAGGCCTCGGCGCGCGGCATCGTGACGGATCGCGGGCTGCGCAGCGTCTCCAACCGCCGGGTCTGGGCGGCGGGCGACATCGCCGACCCGGAAGGGATCGGGCCGCGCGCCTTCACCCATGTGGGCGGGCAGCATGCCGGCGTGCTGGCGCGGCGGATGCTGTTCCGCCTGCCCGCGCGCGTGGACTACGCCGCCCTGCCGCGCGTGACCTATTGCGACCCGGAACTCGCCCAGATCGGCATGACGGAAGCCGAGGCGCGCGAGGCCGGCCACGAGGTGCGGCTGCTGCGCCTGCCGATCGCCGATACCGACCGCGCCGCGGCGGAGGGGCTGGAGGAAGGCCTGGTCAAGCTGGTGGCGACGAAGGACGGGCGGCTGCTCGGCGCGGGGATCCTGGCGCCGCATGCGGGCGAGATGGCCGGCCTGTTCGGGCTGATGATCGCCAAGCGCATGAAGCTTTCCGCATTGGCAGGCCTGGTGCTGCCCTACCCCACGCTGGCCGAGGCGGCGAAGCGCGCGGCGGGCGAGTTCTACGCACCCAAACTTCTCTCAACCTTCTCGAAACGCCTGGTCGGCTTGCTCAACCGCCTGCCCTGAGCAACCCTGACGCCGCCGCTGCATTGCAGCGCGGGCCGCTACGCGCGGCCCCGTGCCCCGAACGCGGCCAAGGCCCCGCGCCCCGGGCGCGGCCAAGGTTAGGAAAGGCAGAGGATCATGGGCAGCTTGCTCGCCGGGCGCGTCGCGCTCGTCACCGGCTCCACCTCCGGCATCGGGCTCGCGATCGCGCTGCGCCATGCGCAGGAAGGTGCGAAGGTCATGCTGAACGGCTTCGGCAGGCCCGAGGAGATCGCGAAGGCGCGCGCGACGGTGGGCGCGGCGATGGGGGTCGCGGAGGCGCCCTACTCCGCCGCCGACATGGCCGACCCGGCGCAGGTGCGCGCGATGGTCGAGGGCTGCATCGCCGACCTCGGCGGCTGCGACATCCTGGTGGACAATGCCGGCGTGCAGCATGTGAGCCCGGTCGAGGATTTCCCCGACGCGCAATGGGACCGCATCATCGCGATCAACCTCTCGTCCAACTTCCACGCCATCAAGGCGGCGCTGCCGGGCATGAAGGCGAAGGGTTTTGGACGCATCATCAACGTCGCCTCCGCCCACGGCCTGGTCGCGAGCCCCTTCAAGACGGCCTATGTCGCCGCCAAGCATGGCGTGCTGGGGCTGACCAAGTCCGTCGCGCTGGAAGTCGCGCGGACGGGCGTGACCTGCAACGCGATCTGCCCGGGCTTCGTCCGCACGCCGCTGGCCGAGGCCCAGGTGCAGCCGCTGGCCGAGAAGCACGGCGTCAGCGAGGAGCGCGCACTGACCGACTTCCTGCTGGAACGCCAGCCCACCAAGAAATGGGTGGAGGTGGAGGAGATCGCGGAGGCGGCGCTGTTCCTCTGCGGCCCGGCGAGCGGGTCGATCAACGGCACCGCGCTGTCCGTCGACGGCGGCTGGGTGGCGCAGTGAGGGGTCTTTTCGTGCCTCAGACGCCGGCGCGCGCATCCGCGCGCTTGGCTTCGCGCCGGCCACTGTCGCGCTTCGCATCGCTGTCGGTCTGGGCGCGGGCCGCATTCGCGGCCTCGGCCTGCTGCGCAGGCCGCCACGGCTCCGCGCCATGATCGAGGAGGAATTCCTCAAGGAAGCCGCGGAGACGCTGGGCAACGGCTCGGCCCCGCTCTCCCGCCCCGCCGTCGCGCGGCCGGGCAACGGCAAGCGCCGCGTGAACCTGGCGCTGCAAGGCGGCGGCACGCATGGCGCCTTCACCTGGGGCGCGCTGGACCGGCTGCTGGAGGATGACCGGCTGGAGATCGAGGCGGTCTCCGGCACCTCGGCCGGCGCGGTCAACGCCGCGGTGCTGGTGCAGGGCCTCTGCGAAGGCGGGCCCGCGGGCGCGCGCGCGGCGCTCGACCGGCTGTGGCACAACGCGGCGTCGCGGCTCGCCGTCTCGCCCTTGCAGAACACGCCCTTCGAGAAGGCGCTGTGGGGCTACGACCTGACCTGGTCGGTGGCCTACCAGACCTTCGAGACGATGACGCGTATCCTCTCGCCCTACCAGATCAACCCCACCCCTTATGACTGGAATCCCCTCCGCACCGTGCTGGAGGAGGTGATCGACCATTCCATCCTGCGCGACGGGAAGGGGCCGAAGCTCTACATCTCTGCCACCTCCGTCCGCACCGGCAAGCCGCGCGTCTTCACGCGGCAGGAAGTCACCGTCGACGTCGTGCTGGCCTCCGCCTGCCTGCCGCAATTCTTCAAGGCGGTGGAGATCGATGGCGAGCCCTTCTGGGATGGCGGCTACCTCGGCAACCCGGCGCTGTGGCCGCTGTATGAGCAGGGCGGCGCGCCGGACATCATGCTGGTGCAGCTGAACCCGATCGTGCGCGACGAGCTGCCGACGCGGCCGACCGAGATCATGAACCGGCTGAACGAGATCAGCTTCAACGCCAGCCTGATGGCGGAGATGCGCGCGATCGACTTCGTGCAGCGCCTGCTGGACGCGGGACGCCTGGAACAGCCGCGCTACCGGCGGCTGTTCCTGCACATCATCGAGGACGAGGAGCGCATGCAGAAGTTCAAGCTCTCGACCAAGCTCAACGGCGACTGGGAATTCCTGACCACGCTGCGCCGCTACGGCTACGAGGCGGCGGACAAGTGGCTGGCGGAGCATTTCGACAAGCTCGGCAAGGAAAGCAGCTTCGACCTGCGGACGCGGTTCCTGTAGGCGGAAGGGGGATGCGGGGCGCTGCCTCGCGCTCCGGCCGGCGGCTCTGCCCCATGGGCGCTACGCTTGGCTTGGCGACCATGGGAATGGCGGCGAAGGGAGGTGCGAGGCTCCGCCTCGCGCTCCGGCAGGGGCGCTGCCCCTGCACCCCGCCAAGGGGCAGCGGCCCCTTGGAACCCCCTCCGTTTGGGCGCGGGTCCGGGGGAGTGGGCTCGGGACCGTGCCTTGTCGGCGCCGGCGCGCCCGCCATTCCTCAGAAAGGACCGGGTGGATACAGGCGGAAAGCCCACGAACACCGACATGGATTTTTTGTCACGTTGGCGTTTTGGCACTTTATCCGACGCATGCGGCCCGGCGCGCTGGGACCGGCAGGGCGTGCGAGGGGCTACCGCATCCTAGCAATATCGTCCTAGCGTCCGCAAGCCGGACACGCGGCATGCGGCTTGCTCACCTCGGGGCGCCACACGCCGCCAGGGCGCCCGGCTGCACACGCAGCAGGCAGCCGGGCGCGCCAACGCCAAAGCCCGGGACAGAGACCTCCGCATGATCCGCCGCCAGCTGCTGCTCGCCAGCGCGCTCCTCGCCTTCCCCCTCGCCCGCCCTTCCCTGGCGCAGGGCGCGCGGCCGACCATTCGCTTCATCGCCGGCTTCCCCGCCGGCGGCCTCGCCGACGTGGTGGCGCGCCTGGTCGCCGGGCCGCTCGGCGAGGCGCTGGGCGCCAACCTGGTGGTGGAGAACCGCTCCGGCGCCTCCGGCACCATCGCCGCCGACGCGGTGGCGAAGAGCGCGCCGGACGGGCTGACGCTGGCGGTCAGCCACGCCATCCCCTTCGGCTTCGCCCCCGGCGTGCTGCCCGCCATCCCCTACGACCCGGTCGCGGATTTCACCCATCTCGGCATGCTGGCCGAGGCGCCGACGGTGATGGTCACCACCGCGCGCTCCCCCTTCCCCGGCCTGCCGGCGCTGCTGGAGGCGGCACGGACGCGGCCGATCCGCTACGGCTCCTCCGGCGTCGGCTCGGCCGAGCACATCATGGGCGCGGTGGTGGCGCGGGAGGCACGCGCGGCGAACCTCGACCACGTCCCCTATCGCGGCACCCCGCCGGCGCTGCAGGACCTGCTGGCCGGCCAGGTGGAGGCGATCAACGCGCCGATCACCACGCTGGTCGGCCAGCTGCGCGACGGCACGCTGCGGGCGCTCGCCGTCTCCACCGAGGCGCGGCTGCCCGCCTTCCCGGATGTGCCGACCCTGGCCGAGCTCGGCTATGGCCGCGCGACGATGACGCAGTGGATCGGCGTCAGCGCGCCGCGCGGCCTGCCCGCCCCGATCGCCGCGCGCATCACCGCGGCCATCCCCGGCGTGCTGGCCCGGCCCGAGGTGGCGTCGCGGCTGGAAGACCTGGCATCGCCGCCGCGCGTGCCGACCCCGATGGGCCCGGCCTTCCAGGCCTTCGTGGCGGAGTTCCGCGACCGCTGGGTGGCGATCGCGCGGGCGGAGAACATCGTGGCGGGGTGACCGGGCCTGCCTGCCCGCCCTCGCTACCGCCGCCGCGTCGCCAGCGCCGCCAGCGCCAGCGTCCCCACCCCCAGCACCGTCGCCGCGGTGGCGATCGGGTTGAGCTGCGCCTCCAGCAGCAGGCTCGACTTGCGCGGCCGGCCGGCGAGGGAGGAGCGTTCGCGCCCCCCCGGCCGGCCCTGGTGCAGGTTGTCGCGCATCGCCGGGTTGCCGGTCTCGCGCGTCACCTGCGCCGCGCGGCCGACGGCCTGCATCGCCAGGTCGGTCCCGCGCGGGAACAGCGTGCCGAGCAGCGAGATCGCAGCACCCCCGGCGCCCACATAGATGTCCCGCCGCTTCGTCGTGCAGGCGAACAGGATGGCGCGCGCCACCAGCCGCGGGTCGTAGCTGGGCGGCGGCACCTTCACGCCCGGCGTGTCCATCAGGATCTTCGCGTGTTCCTGGAAGGGCGTGTCGATGCCCGCCGGCTTGACCAGCGTGACCGAGACCGGCGCCCCTTCCGCCGCGAGTTCCATCCGCAGCGCGTCGCTGAACGCCTTCACCGCGTGCTTCGTCGCCGAATAGGTGCCCTGGTAGATCATCGCCCGGTCCGACAGCACCGAGCCGACATTGACGATCGTCCCGCCTTGCGCGCGCAGCCGCGCCGCGGCGACCAGGCTGCCGTTGACCACGCCCCAGTAGTTCGTCTCGAACAGCCGGCGCTGGTCCTCGATCGGCGTGTTCTCCAGCGTGCCGTAGGTGCTGACGCCGGCATCGTTCACCCAGGAATCGAGGCCGCCGAAGCGCGCCACCGCGAGTTCCGCCGCGGCCTCCAGCGCCGCGCGGTCGGCGACGTCGGCGACATGGACGGCGCAGCGTCCGCCCGCGGCCTCGATGCCCTGGGCGGCGTCGCGCAGCGAGGCCTCGTCGCGCGCCACCAGCACCACCGCGGCGCCGCGCGCGGCGGCCATGCGCGCGGTGGCGAGCCCGATGCCGGAGGAAGCGCCGGTGATCACGATGACCTGCTGCGACAGCGGCCTGGGGCCGCCGCGCGCCGGCGTGCTGGCAGGTTGCGTCCTGGGGGAAGACGTCATGGCGCTGGCGTTCCGCGGTGTGGAGCAGCGGGCAACCGCGGCGCGCGCCCCGGGTTCCGCCGCACCCCGGCGCATGGAAGGCTTAACAGGCTGCGGAAATTCGCCGGCTGAAGAAGGCAGCGGGAGGGCGCTGCCCTCCCGTACCCACCCGCCAGGAAACTGAGTTTCCTGGACCTTCCCGAAGTTAACGAGATATATCAATAACTAAGGGGAGGTGCAGGAACATCAGGTTCCTGCCGGGGTGCTCGAGGGGCGGAGCCCCTCGACCTTTCCCTTTGCTTCCCGAGGCGAATTTCCGCAGCCTGTTAAGTCAGTGCGATGCCGGACATGCTGATCGATCTGGGGCCCGGGCTGGTCGCCATCCTGCTCGCGGCGGGGGTGGCGACGGGGCTGCTCTCCGGCCTGCTCGGCATCGGCGGCGGCGTGGTGGTGGTGCCGGTGCTGCTGGAGGTGCTGCCGGCGGCGGGCGTCGCGCCGGATGCCGCGACCAGGCTTGCCATCGGCACGGCGCATGCGGCGGTGCTGCTGGCGTCCCTGCCCGCGGCGGCGGCGCATGCGCGGGCGGGGCGGGTGGACCGGGGGCTGCTGGGCGCCTGGCTGCCGGGGCTGGCGGCGGGGACGGTGGCCGGGCTGGTCGTCGCCTGGGCGGCGCCGGCGGGGGCGCTGGTGGCCGGGTTCGCCGTGGTCTCGACGGTGCTGGCGGTGTTGCTGCTGCTGGGGGAGAGGCTGCGGCGGGGCGCGGCGCCGGCCGGGGCGCGGCCGGGCGGGGTGGCGGCGCCGGCCGGGGTCGGGCTGCTGGCCTCGGCGCTGGGCATCGGGGGCGGCACGCTGGGGGGGCCGGTGCTGGCGCTGCTCGGCGTCGGGCTGCACCGGGCGATCGCGGCGGGGGCGGTGTTCAACCTGGTGGTGTCGGCGCCGGCGCTGGCGGCCTTCGTGGTGGCGGGGCTCGGCGCGGCGGGGCGGCCGGCGGGGAGCCTGGGCTACGTGGCGATGGTGCCGCTGCTGCTGCTGGCGGTGCCGGCGATGGCGGTGGCGCCGGCGGCGGCGCGGCTGGCGGGGCGGCTGCCGGTCGGGCTGCTGCGGCAGATCTTTGCCGGCTGCATGGTGGCGATCGCGGCGCGGCTGGTCTGGCGCCTGGCGGGGGGATGAGACAGGCGGGGGCGCGGGCGGGGCAGTACACGGACGTCGGCTGGCGACCCCTTGCGTTTCGATGGTAGATTGATCGCCGACGGGCCGCGCTGACCGGCCAACGCAGCCGGCAAGGGCACGACCGAGGCCCGCCGGCGCGGCCCACCGCCGGAGATGAGACCGTGTCGACCACCATCCCGAACCGCTTCCTGCTGACGCCCGCCGATGGCGAGCCCGGCGACCTCTTCGGCTACTCCGTCGCGCTGTCGGCGGATGGCCGGACCGCCATCCTCGGGGGGTTCCAGGACGACGTCGGCGACTTCTTTGACCAGGGATCGGGCCGGGTCCTCGACTGGGACGGCAGCGACTGGGTCCAGCGCGGCGAGGCCGTGACCCCTGCGGATGGCGAGGAGGGCGACTGGTTCGGCTACGCCGTCGCGCTCTCCGCCGATGGCCTGATCGCGATCGTCGGCGGGATCGACTATGTCGGCTCGAACGTGTCGCAGGGCTCGGCGCGGATCTTCGCATGGGATGGCAGCGCCTGGGTGGAGCGCGGCGCGCCCCTGACCGCCGGCGATGGCGAGCCCGAGGACTATTTCGGCACGGCCGTCGCACTGTCCGCCGATGGGCTGACCGCCATCGTCGGCGGCTATGGCGACGATGTCGGCGTAAACCCGGACCAGGGCTCGGCGCGCGTCTTCACCTGGGACGGCAGGGACTGGGCGCAGCGTGGCGCGGACCTGACCCCGGCGGATGGCGAGGCCGGCGACTTCTTCGGCTATTCCGTCGCGCTGTCGGCGAATGGCCGGACCGCCATCCTCGGCGGGGTGTTCGACCAGGTCGGCGATAACTTCGCCCAAGGCTCCGCGCGGGTCTTCGTGTGGGACGGCAGCGACTGGTCGCAGCGCGGCGGCGCCCTGACGCCTGCCGACGGCGAGGGCGGCGATGGCTTCGGCCTGTCCGTCGCGCTGTCCGCGGACGGCCTGACCGCCATCGTCGGCGGAGACGGGGACGATGTCGGCGCGAACCGCGACCAGGGCTCGGCGCGGGTCTTCGTGTGGGACGGCAGCGCCTGGGCGCAGCGGGGCGGCGCGCTGACCCCGGCCGATGGCGCGGAGGGGGACCGGTTCGGCCAATCCGTCGCGCTGTCCGCGGATGGGCTGACCGCCATCGTCGGCGGTTGGCTGGACGATGTCGGCGGCAAGGCCAACCAGGGCTCGGCGCGCGTCTTCGACTGGGACGGCAGCGACTGGGTGCAGCGCGGCGCGCTGCTGACCCCCGTCGATGGCGAAGCCGGCGACCGCTTCGGCTGGTCCGTTGCACTGTCGGCCGATGGGCAGACCGCCCTGGTCGGCGGCTTCGGCGACACGGTCGACGGCAAGCCCGGACAGGGCTCGGGGCGCGTCTTCGTCTGGAACGGCAGCAGCTGGGACGGCGCCCCGTCGGCCGGCACCGCGCCCGTCGTCACCTCGACCTCCATCGTCCGTACCCAGGAAGGTGCGGGCGGCGTCCTCTACATCGCCGGCGCCAGCGACGCCGAGGGCGACACCATCACCTGGACGCTCGGCGGGATCGATGCCGGGCGGTTCGTGCTGGAGCCCCTGACCGGGGTGCTGGCGTTCCGGGTGCCGCCGGACTTCGAGTGGCCGCTCGATGAGGGGCGGGACAATGTCTATGACATCACGCTGACGGCCTTCGACGGCGCCCTGTCTTCCGCCCCCTTTGCCGTCACCATCACCGTGACCAACCGGCCGGAGGTGCAGGTCGGCACCAACGGTAACGACCGCCTCGCGGGCGGGCCCGGCGACGATGCCATCTTCGGCCGCGCCGGCAACGACACGCTGACGGGCGAGGTCAACGACGACCAGCTCTCCGGCGGCGCGGACAATGACAGCCTCGATGGCGGGCCCGGCACGGACCGCCTTCTGGGCGAGGACGGGAACGACACGCTGCGCGGCGGGGCGGAGGCCGACACGCTGATCGGCGGGGCGGGCGACGACCTGTATTTCGTCGCGAGCTGGCTCAACCAGGTGGTCGAGGAGGCGGCCGGCGGCATCGACACGGTGGTGCGCACCGGCGGCGCCTACACGCTCGGCGACCATGTCGAGAACCTGGAGATCCGCGGCGGCACCGGCGCGCGGGGCACCGGCAATGCGCTCGACAACCTGATGACCGGCGGCCGCGGCGACGACACGCTGGGCGGCGCGGCAGGCGACGACACGCTGCGCGGCGGCGGCGGGAACGACAGTCTGCGCGGCGATGCCGGGCTCGACCGGCTGGAAGGCGGCGCGGGCGACGACACGCTGCGCGGCGGGACGACGGCCGACACGCTGGTTGGTGGCGCGGGCGACGACTGGTACTTCGTGCCGGTCGCCGCCAACGCGGTGATCGAGGAGGCCGGCGGCGGCATCGACACGGTGGTGCGCACCGCCGGCACCTACACCCTCGGCGCCCATGTCGAGAAGCTGCTGATCCAGGGCGCGACCGGGGCCAGCGGCACCGGCAACGGGCTCGACAACCTGATGACCGGCGGCAGCGGCGACGACACGCTGCGCGGCGTAGCGGGCGACGATACGCTGGTGGGCGGGGTGGGTGCCGACAGCCTGCTCGGCGGGGCGGGGGCGGATGTGTTCCGCTATCTCTCCGCCGCCGACAGCACGGGCGCGCTGCGCGACACGATCGGCGGCTTCGAGCTCGGCGCCGACCGCATCGACCTCTCGGCCATCGACACCGATGTGCTGGCGGCGGGCGACCAGGGCTTCGCCTGGCTAGGGGACGCGGCCTTCACCGGCATGGCGGGCGAGCTGCGCCGGCAGGCGGAGGGTGCCGACACGCTGCTGCTGGCGGACCTGGACGGCGACGGGGCGGCGGATATGGCCATGCTGCTCGCCGGCAGCCATGCGCTGACCGCGGCGACCTTCATCCTGTAGGCGGGCCCGGCCCGGCGGCATGCGCCGCCGGGCCGGACGCCGTTCAGACCCCGAGCGTCCCCGCCCGCGCCGCCGCAAACCGCTCGCCGATGCGGTTCCAGTCCAGCACGTTCCACCAGGCCGCCGTGTATTCGGCGCGGCGGTTCTGGTAGCGCAGGTAGTAGGCGTGTTCCCACACGTCGTTGCCGATCAGCACACGCTGCCCGTCCATCAGCGGGTTGTCCTGGTTCGGCCGCGTCGCGATCGCCAGCCGGCCCTCCCCCGTCACCGTCACGAAGGCCCAGCCGCTGCCGAAGACGCCGTTCGCCGCCTGGTTGAAGCGGGTGCGTAACGTCGAAAAATCGCCGAAGTCGCGCGCGATGGCCGCGGCCAGGTCGCCGCCCGGCTCGCCGCCGCGGCCGCCCATGATCGCCCAGAACATCGTGTGGTTGGCGTGCCCGCCGCCATTGTTGCGCACGGCCGTGCGCACGCCCTCCGGCACCTGGCCGAGGTTCATGAGCAGCCGGTCGAGCGGCATGTCGTGCAGGGCGGTGTGCTCGCGCAGCGCGTTGTTCAGGTTGTTGACCTGCGCGCCGTGGTGGAAGCGCCAATGCAGTTCCATGGTGCGCGCGTCGATCGCCGCCTCGTTCGCGTCGAAGGCATAGGGCAGGTCGGCCAGCCGGTGCGGGCCGGTGGGCGGCGCGGCCTGCGCCAGGGCGGCGCGGGGGGCGGCCCAGACGGTGGCGAGGGCGGCGGCCCCCCCGAACAGGGCGCGGCGGCTGAGGGCGGTCATGCTGGTGTCTCTCCCCTTTGGCGGTTGCGCGGAAGATGGCACGGATGCCGCGCGACGGAAGCCCCTATCGGTCCCGCCGCAGCCAGGCCACGGCGGCCAGCAGCAGCACGGACAGCACCACCATCACCGTGGCGGCCGCCATGATGGTCAGGCTGATCTGGTCGTTGAGGCCGGAAAACATCTGCCGCGGCAGGGTGCGCTGGCCGGGGCCGGCCAGGAACAGCACCACCACCGTCTCGTCGAGCGAGGTGGCGAAGGCGAAGACCGCGCCCGCCGCGACGCCCGGCGCGATGCGCGGCAGCGTGACGCGCCGGAAGGCGAGCCACGGCCCCGCCCCGCAGGAGGAGGCGGCGCGCAGCAGCGCCGGGTCGAAGCGCGACAGGCTGGCGAGCACCGTGATCACCACGAAGGGCACGCCGAGCATCGCATGCGCGATCACCAGCCCCGCGAAGCTGCCCGCCAGCCCGATCGGCCCGAAGGCCAGCAGCAGCGCCACCGCCACCACGATGGCCGGCACCACGGCGGGCGCCAGGATCACCGCCATGGCGATGCGCCGGCCGGGGAAGCCGCCGCGCCACAGCCCGAAGGCCGCCGGCGTGCCGAGCAGCGTGGCGACCGCGGCCGAGGCGCCGCCCACCACCAGCGAGTTCCAGAGCGCCGGGAGCCAGAACTCCGAGGTGAAGAAGTCGGCATACCAGCGCAGCGACAGGCCCGGCAGCGGATAGGTCAGGAAGCTGCCGGCGGAGACCGACAGCGGCAGCACCACCGCCATCGGCGCCAGCAGGAAGCCGATCACGAGCAGCCCGAAGCCCATAAGCGCCGCGCGGATCATGCCGTGCGCACCCGCTCGAGCCCGACGAGCTTCGCATAGGTCCCGACCAGCACGGCCACCGCCGCCAGCAGCAGCAGCGACAGCGCCGCCGCCATGCCCCAATCCACCGTGCGGTTGGCGTGGAAGCCGATGAACCAGGCGAGCATCTGGTCGCCGGGCCCGCCGAGCAGCGCCGGCGTGACGTAGAAGCCCAAGCCCTGCACGAAGACCAGCAGGCAGCCCGCGCCGATGCCCGGCAGCGACAGCGGCAGCAGCACGCGCGCGAAGACCCGCGGCGGCGCGGCGCCGAGCGAGGCGGCGGCGCGCGGCAGGCGCGGGTCGATCTCCCGCACCACGGCCAGGATCGGCAGCACCATGAAGGGCAGCAGGATGTGCACCATGCCGACCAGCACGGCGAAGCGGTTGAGCAGCAGCGGCAGCGGCGCGTCGGTGACGCCGAGGCCGAGCAGCGCGGCGTTCACCACCCCTTCGCGCTGCAGCAGCACCATCCATGCGGCGGTGCGGACGATCAGGCTGGTCCAGAAGGGCAGCAGCACCGCCCCCAGCAGCCAGGGCTGCCAGCGCGCCGGTACGGTGGCGATCGCCCAGGCCAGCGGATAGCCGAGCGCGAGGCAGATGAGCGTCGCCAGCACCGAGATCCAGAGCGTGCGCGCCAGCACGTCGCGGTAGAGGCGCTGGTCCGGCGGCGCCTGGACGATGTCGCCGGCGGCGTCGCGCTTCAGGTCGAGCGCGGCGAGCAGCTTCAGGTCGCCGATGGGCCCGCCGGCCGCGCGGATCGCCGCCCAGGGCGCGGGCGTGGCCCAGGCCTCGCCGGCGGCGAGGATTTTTGCAGTGTCGTCACCGGGGCCGGAGACATCCCCGCGCGGCGTGGCCGCGACATCCCCGCGCGGCGTGGCCGCGACATCCCCGCGCGGCGTGGCCGCGACATCCCCGCGCGGCGTGGCCGCGACATCCCCG
>JAIYDD010000188.1 GCA_027487675.1 Acetobacteraceae bacterium
AACGGCGCCGGCAAGACCACGCTGCTGAACATGCTGACCGGCCGCCTGGCGCCCGATGCCGGCACCGTCCGCCTCGGGACGGGGATCGAGATGGCCAGCCTCGACCAGATGCGCGACGGCATCGACCCTGGCGTGACCGTCCAGGCCGCGCTGACCGGCGGCTCCGGCGAGACCGTCCGCGTCGGCGGCGAGGTCAAGCACGTGCTGGCCTACCTGAAGGATTTCCTGTTCGTCGCCGACCAGGCCCGTTCCCCGGTGGGCACCCTCTCGGGCGGCGAGCGCGCCCGCCTCATGCTCGCCCGCGCCTTCGCCCGCCCCTCGAACCTGCTGGTGCTGGACGAGCCGACCAACGACCTCGACCTCGAAACCCTGGACCTCCTCCAGGAACTCGTCGCCGACTACCCCGGCACGGTGATCGTGGTCAGCCACGACCGCGACTTCCTCGACCGCGTCTGCACCAGCGTCATCGCCTGGGAAGGCCCCGGAAGCTGGCAGGAATACGCCGGCGGCTATGCCGACATGGTCGCCCAGCGCGGCCGCGGCGTGCAGGCGCGCACCGCCGACGCCCCGCCCGCCGAATCCCCCCGCGCCCCTGCCCCCACTGCCGCCCCGCGCGAGACGCAAGCCGCCCGCCCAAAGCTCTCGCCCAAGGACCGCCACGCCCTGCAATCCCTGCCCGAGCGCATCGCCGTGCTCGAGAAGGAGATCGCCATCCTGCAAGCCGCCATCGCCGACCCGGGCCTCTACACCCGCGACCCCGCCGGCTTCGCCGCCCGCACCAGCCTGCTCGGCAAGAAGCAGGCCGAGCGCGACGCGGCGGAGGAAGAATGGCTGCGCCTGGAACTTCTGCGCGAGGAACTGGAAGGCTGACGCGCCCCGGCCGCGCTCAGCCCGCCCCCGCCGCGATCGCCGCCTCCACCGCCAGCGCCACGCGCAGCGCCGCGATCCCCTCGGCCGCCCCCACCTCCGGCGCCACCCCGTCCAGGCACGCCGCCGCGAACCCCGCCAGCTCCGCCTCCAGGCTGTCATGGTCGGTCCAGGTGGCGCGATCCAGCCCGTGCCCCGGCATGGTCGCGACCGGCTCCGCCCCCCCGCGCCGCAGCGCCACCAGGCTGCGGCCGACGAAATCCACCGCCATCTCGCCCTCCGCCCCCAGCACCCGCAGCCGCCGCTCCAGCGCGACGGAAACGCGCGACGCCGTGATCACCGCCGCCCGCCCCGAGCCGAAGCGCAGCCGCGCCACCGCGAAATCCGGATGGTCGGACACCACCCGCGCGCCGACCGCCTGCACCTCCACCGGCGCCTCGCCCGCCAGCGCCAGCACCAGGTCGATGTCATGGATCATCAGGTCCAGCACGACCGAGATATCGAGGCTGCGCGGCCGGAACGGCGCCGCCCGCACCGCCTCCCAGCTGGTCGCCCGGCTGCCCGCGCTCGCCTCCCGCACCGCCCGGAAGGCCGCCGAGAACCGCTCGATATGCCCGACCTGCAGCACGCGCCCCCGCGCAGCGGTGAGCCCGGCCAGCGCATCGGCGTCCTCCAGCGTCGCCGCGATCGGCTTCTCGACGAAGAGATGCCGCCCCGCCTCCAGCACCCGCCGCCCGAGACCGCCATGGAAGCGCGTCGGCGCCGCGACGATCACCGCCTCCGCCGCCTCGATGGCAGCGTCAACCGACAGCACCGGCGCATTGGTTTCCTGCGCCACCGCCGCCGCCCGCGCCGCATCGGCATCCGCGACCCCGACCAGCGTCATGCGCGCGGAAGCCGCGACCTTCAGCGCATGGAAACGCCCAAAGTGCCCCACGCCGAGCACGGCGACCCGCAACGTCATGTCCCTGGTCTTCCCGAATCCGATCCTGGCCCTGGGATGCGCCGGCCCGGGCGGGCTGCGCAAGCCGCCGGGCGCGGCCCCCCGCCAGGACCGGCCGTTCAGCCCGCGAAGGGATCGACCAGCGCGACGCCCATCGGCGCGAAGTCGCGGAGATTCCGCGTCGCCACCGCCAGCCCATGGGCGCGCGCGATGCAGGCAATGGTCAGGTCCGCGAAGCCGGGCGCGATGCCATGCCGGCGCGCCTCGCGCTGCAAGTACCTGGCATGCAGCGCCGCCGCGGTGTCGAAGGCCAGCACCCGCTCCGGATAGGCCGCCAGCAGCCCGGCCAGCCAGGCCGCCAGGTCGCGCGCATGGCGGACCGCGCCGCTGCCCTCCCGCTCGCCGATGCCGGCGGCGATCTCGGCCACCGCGGTGACCGGCAGGAACAGCCGCGACTCATGCGCCAGCAGCCAGGCCCGCGCGGCCTGCTTCGCCGGCGGCAGCACCTCCCGCCGGTCGGGCGCGGCGGCGGAGATGACGTTGGTATCGACCAGCCAGCCTTCCGTCACAGCCCGGGATCGCGCGCCCGGGCGGGGTCCCGGCGCGGCTCGCCGCCCTCCGGGAAGGCCAGCAGCAGCGCCGCCAGCCCCGGCCGTGCCTGGGTCAGCCGCTGCCATTCCTCATAGCCGAGCACCACCGCCACCGGCGCGCCCCGCCGCGTCACCACCGTCGCCTCGCCCCTGGCCGCCTGGTCCACCACGGCCGAGAAACCGGCCTTCGCATCCCGCAACTGGATTTCCCGCATCGGGCGCCGCTCCGCCGTGACCACAATGGTCATTTGGGCGCTCCGACCCCGCCGAGGCAAGACGCGCCACGCCGATGCCTGCATTCGACGTGCTCGCGCGGGTTCACGCCTGCGGTGGATGCAGACTGCGCGACCGCAGTGTCTCCGAGAGGGGCGCCGCCCCTCTCGGGCTCTCCCCGCCAAGGGGCAGCGGCCCCTTGGGAACCCAGGGGTTTGGGTTGGTGCTTCGGGGTTGATGCGCTGACGTTCTGACGCACGGCGACGTCCCGGTCTGACTCGCAGCGGACACCGCTCCCGTCAGTTCACATACTCAAACCGCCAGCAGCCGCTAAGCCAAAAAGGCGCATAGACCGCCGACCAAAAGATGTAGTAGAGCTAGCTATCTGACTGCGCATAAGTTCTCACTGCTGCCACCAATGCGTCTGCAAGACTATAAAGATCATCAACTCCCTCAATATCATGCCTCGTTTCAGTTTTATCCCGGAAAATACCTACACGTTTTCTCTTCCCTTCAAGATATAGACGAGCGATCGGCTTTCTGTTGTTGTCATCCAGAAGCACAGCGCAATAAGATGCCGCATCACGGATCGCGATACGTTTGAAATCAACATCCTTTCGCAGTATCGCTCGAATGATCCGAAAAGCTTCAAGTTCCTCTTCAGTTGTCTTTATGCCCTCCGGCTGGCCTACTGCTTCGGCAGTGTTGACCACGGCCACTGGAGGCAAAGAAGCGGGAATGGCTACGCTGACGGTTGCGCTTGACGGACGGTCAATAGCATCTTTTAGTCGCTGATTAGCTTGGTCGCGAAGGATATCGGCGACGCAGGCCACAATCAGTGACGCGAACCGAGTTCTAACTTCCGCAGTCAAGTTACCGCCGTGGATACGACGCGCAATCATTCGAGCAAACTCATCACTCGGGGCAGAGAACTCCTTCCTAAGCGTTTCTGAAATGAGTGACTTAAGCTTGAGATCGCTTGCTGCAGCGATGATACCGTCGACAGAGAACGATCCAGCAGAAAATTTCTCAAATTCCAACAAATCTTGATCGTTGTAATCATTGATGGAAAAGATAAAAAATGGCTTATCATCCATTTTGTTGGGAGAGTCCAGGTCTGTGAAGAAACGCCATTCCCGGCCATTCGTCAAAATTCCAAAACGGGCCTTTGTGACAGAGAAATATCGATACAGTTGCGATGCATGAGAAGTGGAAAGATCTGCCTGGACTGGCTTACATTCGATAAGAATTTGAATTTCTCCTCCGATACGCAGGGCATAATCGACTTTCTCTCCTTTCTTGACGCCGAAATCTGCCGTGAACTCTGGAATGACAATAGAGGGATCGAATACATCGTATCCTAAAGCCTTCAGAGCTGGCATAATTAGGGCATTTTTTGTCGCTTCTTCGGTCAGCAATTCTGCGCTGCGCTCTGCCCGTGCGCGAAGGGTCACAAGCTGTTCCCGAAGCGTCATCGCCGCCCACCGACTCCAAGGACTAAGCGGAACGATACGTCACTAACGCCGCTCTGTCATGCAGTCGGCTAACCCTGGGCGCGGCGCGTTCGTTCGGGCTTGGCCCATTGCCGGGGCTGCGCGACTGTCCAGGTAGCAGCAGGGCGCGCCCCAGACCAAATGAAGGGCGACACGCGCGAGCGCTGGCATCGCCCAACCCCCGCCCGGCCCTGGCCGCCCCGTGTCACCCCCACCACACCCCCACGCGATTCCCCTCCCGCAGAACACGTTTTTATTCCTATCTTCCCGAACCCCACGCTATCCTCCCCCGTCCCCGCTCCCCCAGCGCCGGAGGCCACCCCCAGCATGCCCCCCACCACCTACCCCCTCCGCCCCACCCGCCCCACGCCCTGGTCCCCCATGACCGACGCCCAGTGGGAAGCCCTCGCCGCCTTCGTCCTTCCCCTCCGCCCCCGCGGCGGCCGCCCCCCCAGGAACTCCCGCCGTCTCTGGGACGGCATCTTCTGGGTCGTCTCCGGCCGCCACCCCTGGCACGCCATGCCCGCCGAATTCGGCAAGCCCGACACCGCCTCCCGCACCCTCCGCCGCCTCCAACGGCAAGGCGTCCTGGACAGGCTGCTCCTCGCCATCTCCCCCCACCCGCTCGCCAACGGAGACGGCCTGGACGGCATGGCCTGGCGCATCGTCCGCGCCTGGCGCCGCGTCTCCCGCAAGGCTTCCTGGGCCCAGCTCGCGCTCGCCGTCCGCCTCGGCATGCAGAGCGCCCTGCCCTGCCACCCCCTCGACCTGCCCAGGCCCGGTTTGTCCGGTTTGATCATGAAGATGTCGCGCCTGATCCCCACGCTCCGCCCGCAGACCCGCATCCCCTTCCTGCGGACGCTCCGAAAGATCTGCCTGGATTGCGGCGGCCAGTACCGGAACTGGCGCACCCGCTGATGCCGGCCCCCGCCCCGCCCCCGCCCGTCCGGCCACGGACTTGCAACGCCCCTGCCCGCCGCGCATCTTCCGCCCCGACGGGCCGCGCCGGCCGCAAGCCGCGCGCCCGGCCGCCATTGTCCAGGGGCTGCGCCTTTCCATGATGTATTTCGCCCGCTGGAAGCAGCTCGCGATCCTCGGCGTCTGCCTCCTCGGCGTGCTGCTCTGCGTGCCCAACCTGCTGCCGCGCGACAGCATCCCCTCCTGGGCCCGCCAGATCAGCCTTGGCCTCGATCTCCGCGGCGGCTCCTACCTGCTGCTGGAGGTCGATACCTCCGCCATGGTGCGCGAACGCCTCGAAGCCGTGGTGGACGCCACCCGCCGCGGCACCGCCAGCGCCAATCCGCGCATCCTCTACACCGGCCTCAACGCGAACCAGGATGCCCGCCGCGTCAGCCTCCGCGTCTCGGACCCCGCCCGCGCCGCCGATGTCGCGCGCATCCTGCGGGAGGCCGCGGTCCAGGTGAATGCCGGCGCCGGCAGCCAGCAGCCGGATATCGAAGTGGCCACCACCCCCGACGGCACCGTCACCGCCACCCTGACCGAGGTGGCGCTGCGCGCCAAGGCGACCAACGCCGTCGAGCAGTCGCTGGAGATCGTCCGGCGGCGGATCGACGAAAGCGGCCTGGTCGAAGCCCTGATCGCCCGACAGGGCCAGAACCGCATCCTGGTCCAGCTGCCGGGCGTCGAGGACCCTGCCCGCATCAAGGACCTGCTCGGCAAGACCGCGCGGATGACCTTCCATCTGCTGGACGAGACCGCCGACCCCCGCGCGCCCACCGCGCCCCCGGGCGCGATGATCCTGCGCGCCGACCGCGGCGAGGACCGCTACGTGGTCCGCCGCGGCATCGCGGTGGACGGCGCCAACCTCTCCGACGCCCGCGCCGGGCAGGATGGCCGCACCGGCGAATGGGTGGTGAACTTCACCTTCGACGCCACCGGCACCCGCCGCTTCGCAGACGTCACGCGCGCCAATGTCGGCCGCCCCTTCGCCATCGTCCTCGACGACCGCGTGGTCACCGCCCCGGTGATCCGCGAGCCGATCACCGGCGGCCGAGGCCAGATCAGCGGCAGCTTCAACGCGCAATCCGCCAACGACCTCGCCGTGCTGCTGCGCGCCGGCGCGCTGCCCGCGCCGCTGACGGTGGTGGAGGAACGCACGGTCGGGCCGGAGCTCGGCGCGGACGCCATCCGGGCGGGCATCCTGGCGCTGGCCGTCGGCACCGCCTTCGTCTTCCTCTACATGGGCCTCGCCTACGGCTTCTTCGGCTGGCTGGCCAACGTCGCCCTGCTGGTCAACATCGTCTTCATGATGGGCGTGCTCAGCGTGATGGGCGCCACGCTCACGCTGCCCGGCATCGCCGGCATCGTGCTGACGCTCGGCACCGCGCTCGATGCGAACATCCTGATCAACGAACGCATCCGGGAGGAGATCAAGCAGGGTCGAAGTCCGATCAACGCGCTGGAGATCGGCTACACCAAGGCCTCCGGCACCATCCTGGACAGCAACCTCACCAACCTGATCGCCATGGCCTGCCTCTATGGCCTGGGCAGCGGGCCGGTTCGCGGCTTCGCCGTCACGGTGGCCGTCGGCACCGTGGTCCAGATGTGGACCGCGACGGTGCTGACCCGGCTGATGATCTCCTGGTGGTACCGCGCCCGCCGGCCGAAGGAGCTGCCGGTGCTGGAACGCCCGGGCCTGTCGCTGTTCCAGCGCCTCGGCCGCCCGCTGTTCCGCCTGGTGCCGGACGGCACGAAGTTCCGCTTCATGAAGGGCGCGCGGATCGGGCTCGCCACCTCCGCCTTGCTGTCCACGCTCGCCCTTGTGCTGGCGGTCAATCCGGGCCTCGAGAAGGGCATCGACTTCCGCGGCGGCATCGTGATGGAGGTGCGCACCCCGGCGCCCGCCGATCTCGGCCAGCTGCGCGCCGCGACCGGCAATCTCGGCTTCGGCGAGGTGGGCCTGCAGAGCTTCGGCGCCCCGGATGCCGTGCTGATCCGCCTGCCCGCCCAGTCCGACGAGCCCGGCACCCAGCGCGCGGTGGCCGGCGTGCGTGCCGCCCTGGAACAGGCCGTCCCCGGCACCCGCATCCTGCGCGTGGAGGCCGTCGGCAACCGCATCTCGGGCGAGCTCTTCCAGGCCGGGCTGATCGCCCTCGGCGTCTCCTTCGCCGCGATGCTGCTCTACATCTGGTTCCGCTTCGAATGGCAGTTCGCCATCGCCGGCGTCGCCACCCTGCTGCTGGACACCACCAAGGTGGTCGGCCTGATGGTGGTGACGGGGATCGAGTTCAACCTGACCACGGTCGCCGCCATCCTGACGGTGATCGGCTTCGGCGCCAACGACAAGGTCGTGGTGTTCGACCGGATGCGGGAGAACCTGCGCAAGTACAAGCAGATGCCGCTGCGCGACCTGGTCGACCTTTCCATCAACGAGACGCTGAACCGCTCGATCGGCACCTCGATGACGCTGCTGCTCTCGGCGCTGCCGCTGGCGCTGTTCGGCGGCGATGCGCTGTCGGGCTTCGCCTGGATCATGATCGCGGGGATCATCATCGCCACCTCCTCCTCCACCTTCATCGCCGCGCCGATCGTGCTGTTCACCGGCGAGAAGTCGCTGCGGCGGACGGATCCGGCGCCCGCCGCCGGCGCCCCGGCGGGATGAGGCGCGCCACCGCCCTGCCCCGCCGCGCGCTGCTCGGCGCCGCCCTCGCGCCGCTGCTGGCGCGGCCGGCGCTGGCCATGCGATCGCCCTCGGTCGAGCTGCTGGTCGGCAGCCCGCCCGGTTCGGCGGCGGATCGCTGGGCGCGCGGCGTCGCGCCCTTCCTGGAACGCGCCTGGCCGCGACGCAGCGTCGGCGTGCGCAACCAGCCCGACCGCGGCGGCCTCGATGCGCTTGCCGAGCTCGCCGCCGCGCCGGCGGAACGCCGCGTGATCGGCGTCATCAGCACGCCCCTGCTGCTCGCCCGCGGGGTGGAGGCCGCCGAACCCGCCCTCGGCACCCGCATCGCCCCGCTGGCCGCCCTGGTCGAGGAGCCGGTGGTGCTCGCGACCGGCGCCGGCGGCCCGGCCGATCTCGGCGCGCTGGAGGCGCTGGCCGGCCAGGCCACCCTCGGCACCCCGCCGCCCGGCACCGCCGGCCACCTCGCCTCGCTGCGGCTGGAAGCGCGGCTCGGCCTCGGCCGCGTCACCTTCCCCTCCGCCGCCGCCGCCCGCCAGGCCGCCATCGCCGGCCATGTCGCGGCGGCGATGCTGAGCCTGCCGGACGCGATCGGCGCGCTGCGGGAAGGTCGGTTGCTCGCCCTCGGCGTCGCGGCCAGCCGCCGCAGCCCCCTGGCTCCGGAGACGCCGACGCTGCGCGAGATCGGGCTCGACCTGCTGGCGGTCGGGCGGCGCGGCTTCGGCATCTCCCCGGCCGCGCCCGCGGGCTGGCGGGATGCGCTGGCCGCCGGGCTCGAGGCGCTGGCCGCCGACCGCGACTTCGCCGAGCACGGTGCCGGCCTCGGCCAGGTGCCGCGCTTCCTCGCCCCGCTGCCCTGGGCCGAGCTGCTGGCACGGTCGGAGGAGGAGCTGCGCCGCCGGTGGCAGGACGAGCCCTGGCTGCCGCGCCGGGCCTGACTCGAAATGCTTGCGCGAAACCCGCGCGTCGTTTACCAATTTGAGACATGTCGGATTGTCTTCGTGATCAATGTCTACACCCTGCGCGGTGAGCCCCGCCCAAGGCGCGCCCCTCGAGACGGCCGTGCCTGGCGGGGTCTCATGGGCGGCTGACGCCGTGCGCCGGCGGCGCAGCCGCAGCCTCCGGGACCCCGCCGGCCTCTTGCTGGTGGGCGACGACCCGCAGGTGATCGCGGCGGCGCGGGAAGCCTCGGCGCATCTGCACGGCCACCGGCCGATCCACGTCGTCTCCGGCCCCGAGGCGCTGTCGAGCCTGCTCGGCCCCGGCACGCCGCCCCGCCACCTGGTGCTGCAGGGCGGTGCCGCCGATGGCCCGCTGCTCGCCGCCGCCCGCGACCGCTTCGCCGCCAGCGGCATCGTCGTCGTCGCCCGCCCCGGCGACGTGGTGCCCGAGGGCCTGCCCACCTCCCCCGCCGAGGGAGTGGCCCTCGCCCGCGCGCTCGCCACCGCCGAGCGCACCGACCACCTGCCGGAGGTCGACGCCGCCGCGCTGGCCGCCGGGCTGGAGCGCGGGGAGATCACCGTGCGCTTCCAGCCCATCGTCCGCATGTCCGATGGCCGGCCGGTGATGGTGGAGGCGCTGGCCCGCTGGGAACGCCCCGCCGCCGCGCTGGGGGCCGCCGCCTTCGTCGCGCTGGCCGAGCAGGCGGGGCTGGCGGCGCGCCTCACCCTCGCCGTCGCGCGCCGTGCCCTGCCGGAGTTCGCCGCGGTGCGGCCGCGGCCGCGGCTGCGGCTGTCCTTCAACGTGCCGCTCGCCGTGCTGCTCGAGCCGGACCTGCCCGCCTGGCTGCTGCCCGTGGCCGCCGGCGCCGGCCTCTCGGCCGAGGACCTGCTGCTGGAGCTGACGGAAAGCACCGTGGTGCGCGACACCGCCCTGCTGCGCCGCGCGCTGCTGCGGCTGCGCCGCAGCGGCTTCCGGGTGCTGCTGGACGATCTCGGCCTGGACGACCCGCGGCGCGACCTGCTGGAGCTGCCCTTCGCCGGCGTCAAGCTCGACCGCAGCCTGGTGGCGCTGCTGCCGCGGGAACGCCGCGCCCGCGCCCTGGTGGAACGCCTGGTGCGCGACAGCCGCGCCCGCGGCCGCGCCGTGATCGCGGAGGGCGTGACCGATGCCCGCATCTGGCGCGCCGCCGCCGGCGCCGGCTGCGACCTGGCGCAGGGTTTCGGCGTCGGCCGTCCGCTGCCGCCCTCCGCCCTGCCGGCCTGGATCTCCGCCTGGCGCAGCGGCGGCTGAGGGCCCCGGGCGCCCTTCCCACGATCAGGCGCGCCGAGGGGCGCGCTCGGCCTGCCTCAACGATAGCCCGGATCGGCCAGGTTGGTCAGCGGGAAGGCGCTGTGGACGTGGGGCGTCACCACCGGCAGCGCCGGGTGCAGGTAGCTGCCATCCAGCTGCCCGAACCCCGTCGCGCCGAGCAGGCCCAGCACCTCGTGCACCTCGGCCGCAAGGATCTCCAGCATCCGCGCGACCCCGGCCTCCCCCGCCGCGGCGAGCGCGTAGCAGTAGAGCCGGCCGAGCCCGACCAGCTCCGCCCCCATCGCGATGGCCTTCACCACATCGGACCCGCGCGAGAAGCCGCCATCGATCCAGACCCTGGCGCGGCCATCGACCGCCCGCACCACCTCCGGCAGCACGTCCAGCGCGCCGCGGCCATGGTCGAGCTGCCGCCCGCCATGGTTGGAGACATAGACGACCTCGACGCCGTGCCCGACCGCGATCGCCGCGTCCTCGGCGGTGGCGATGCCCTTCAGCACCAGCGGGATCGCGTGCGTGTCCTTGAAGCGCCTGACGTCGTCCCAATTCAGCGCGGCCTGGAAGTGCTGGCCCGTCGCGCGTTCCCGCCAGGGCTTGACGAATCGCTTGGCGATGTCGCGTTCGCGCCGGCTGTAGATCGCGGTGTCCACCGTCAGGCAGAAGGCGTCGTAGCCGGCGCCGATGGCGCGGCGCGCGATCTCGTCCACCCAGGCGCGGTCGCCGCGGACATACAGCTGGAACACCTTGGGGCCCTCGGTCGCCTCCGCCATGCCTTCGAGGCCGGGCAGGGACACCGACGACACCATCACGGGCACGCCGAAGCCGCCCGCCGCGCGCGCCGCGGGGGCGCCACCCTCCGGGTGGAAGTTCTCCAGCCCGCCGACGGGGGCGAGCATCACCGGCAGCGCGATGCGTCGCCCGAGCATGCGCCCCGACAGGTCGATGGACGACACGTCGCGCAGCACGCGCGGCCGGAAGGCCACGCTGTCCAGCGCCAGGCGGTTGCGCGCCAGCGTCGTCTCCGTCTCGGTGCCGCCGACCAGGTAGTCCCAGTTGCCGGGGCTGAGGCGCGCCTTCGCCTCCTTGACGAATTCATGCAGCGTCAGGAAGGCGTCGGCCACGGGGATGGTCATGGGCTGTCCTCAGGCGCCGTAGGTCTCGCGGTAGAGGGCGACGATCTCCTCGGCCGTCGGCACGCGCGGGTTGTTGCCGGGACTGCCGGAGGCCAGCGCCTGCGCGGCCATGGTCGGCAGCAGCGGGTCCCACTTCGCCGCATCGATGCCCCAGCGCGCGGGCGACGGCACCTGAAGGTCGCGGTTCAACGCGGACAATTCGTCCACAAGCTTCGCACCGGCGGCCTGGTCGCCTTCGTCGTCGCGCGCGACGCCCATCACCCGCGCGGCCTCGGCATAGCGGGCGAGGCCCGCGTGCAGCCCGAAGGCGGTGACGGCGGGCAGCAGCATCGCGTTGGACAGCCCGTGCGGCACGTGGAAATGCGCGCCGACCGGCCGCGACATGCCATGCACCAGCGCGACCGAGCTGTTGGAGAAGGCGAGCCCCGC
>JAIYDD010000039.1 GCA_027487675.1 Acetobacteraceae bacterium
ACGATGTTCCTGCAGTTCAAGCTGAACCCGACGCCGCCGGACCCCATCCAGGCCAAGATCTTCGCCTGGATGCCGCTGATCTTCACCTTCATGCTGGCCTCCTTCCCGGCGGGCCTGGTCATCTACTGGACCTGGAACAACCTGCTCTCGATCGCGCAGCAATGGTACATCCTGCGGCTCGACCAGAAGCAGCAGATCAAGGCCGGCACTTTCGTGCCGCCGCCCAAGCCGCAGAAGGCGGTGAAGAAGGGGTGAGCCGCCCCTTCCGCCGCGCATGACGACCCCGCCGCCCCCACCCTGGCTGCCGGATGGTGGCCTGCCGCCCGGCGGCCTGATCGAGGCGACCACCGACGAGCAGCGCGCGGCGCTGCTGGAAGCCGGCCGGCTGCTCTTCGCCCGGCCCTGCGAGTTCTTCTACGCCGCCCAGCGCATCGACCAGCTGCCGCCGGTGACCGAGGTGCCGGAAGTCGCGCTCTGCGGCCGGTCCAATGTCGGCAAGTCGTCGCTGATGAACGCACTCACCGGCCAGAAGGCGCTGGCCCGCGTCTCCCACACGCCGGGGCGCACCAGGCAGCTCAACTTCTTCGCCATCGGCACCTGGCTGACGCTGGTCGACATGCCGGGCTATGGCTACGCCCAGGCGTCGAAGGAGGTGAAGGCCGACTGGCAGGGCCTGATGTTCGACTTCCTGCGCGGCCGGCCGAGCCTGCGCCGCGTCTTCCTGCTGATGGATGCCCGCGTCGAGACCAAGCCCGCCGACCGCGCCGCGATGGACCTGCTGGGGGAGGCCGCGGTCTCCCATCAGATCGTCCTGACCAAGGCGGACCAGGTGAAGCCCGCCCAGTTCGCCAAGCGCCTGGCCGAGCTGGAGGCGATCGCCCGCCGCCGCACCGCCGCCCACCCGCTGGTGCTGGCCACCAGCAGCGAGACCGGCTTCGGCATCAACGAGGTGCGGGCCGAGATCGCGGCGCTGGCGGCCGCCGGCTGAACCGCAACCTTCCGCACCCTTGACCGCGCGGCCCCGCCGCCGCACCACGCCCGCGCTCGGCCCAGGGGACACGACCGCGCCATGACCAACGAAGCGCTCGACCAGATGGCGATCCTCGCCGGCGCGCTGCCCTTCCTGAAGCGCTACGATGACCAGACCGTGGTGGTGAAATACGGCGGCCACGCGATGGGCGAGGAGGAGACGGCGCTGCGCTTCGGCCGCGACATCGCGCTGCTGGAGCAGGTCGGAGTAAACCCGGTCGTCGTCCATGGCGGCGGGCCGCAGATCAACGCCATGCTCAAGCGGCTCGACGTGACGTCCACCTTCGTCATGGGCCGGCGCGTCACCGACGAGCAGACGCTGGACGTCGTGGAAATGGTCCTGGCCGGCCCGGTCAACAAGCAGGTCGCGGAAGCCATCACGCGGGCCGGCGCCATGGCCGTCGGCATCTCCGGCAAGGATGGCGGTCTGATCCGCGCGCGCAAGCTGCTCGGCCAGGTGAAGGACGAGGCGACGGGCGCGATGAAGGAGATCGACCTGGGCTTCGTCGGCGAGCCCGACGAGATCAACCCGAAGATCCTGCGCCTGCTGATCGGCGCGGAGATCGTGCCCGTCGTCGCGCCCGTCGGCGTCGGCGCCGATGGCCAGACCTTCAACATCAACGCCGACACGGTGGCCGGCGCGATCGCCGGCGCGCTCTCGGCCGAGCGGCTGCTGATGCTGACCGACGTGCGCGGCGTGCTCGGCCCCGACGGCAACCTGATCCCGGAGATGACGGTCGCCGAGGTCAAGCAGGGCATCGCCGATGGCTGGATCTCGGGCGGCATGATCCCGAAGGTCGAGACCTGCATCTACGCGGTCGAGCGCGGCGTGAAGGGCGCGGTGATCCTGGATGGCCGGGTGCCGCATGCCGTGCTTCTCGAACTCTTCACGGATGGCGGGGCGGGGACGCTGATCCGGCCGTAAAGCAGGCGAAACGCGACGTGACTTGCGCCGGCAGGGCTTCGGGCGTCGGATCGGGGCCCCGCCAAGGAGCGCAACGCCGATGAGGACGCCCCTTCTGACCGCCGCCGCCGCGCTGATCGCGCTCGGCGCCACCCACGCCGTGGCCCAGCAGAAGGGCGCGCCGGCCGCGCCGCCCGCCGCGGCGCAGTCGCGCTTCCCGCCCAAGGCGGTCGCCGGCAGCACCCAGCCCGACTGGCGCGCCGAGCCGCGCTACGCGACGCTGAACCTGACTGTCGGCTTCGAGCCCGATCCGCGCACGGTCGAGGTGGATGCGGGCGGCGACCGCCCCGTCTCCGGCCTGGCGCCGGACTGCGCGGGCTGGATCGACTTCTCGCGCCCCGATGTCGACCTGAACTACTCACCGGGGCAGGGGCAGTATCCGCTCTACATCTCCGCCGTGTCGCAGGCGGACACCACCATTGTCATCAACGACCCGCAGGGGCGCTGGCACTGCAACGACGATTTCGAGGGGCTGAACCCCGGCGTGGTGTTCCAGCAGCCGCTGCACGGCAACTACAACATCTGGATCGGCACGCTGGAAGCGGGGCCGACGCAGCGCGCGACGGTGCGGGTCTCGGAGGTGCTGCCGCAGCGGAGGTAGGCGCGGGTGGCCCGGGGAGGGCGCTGCCCTCCCCGATACCCCACCTGCCAGGGGCCAGTGGGCCCCTGGACCCCATCGGTTTGGTCGTGGCTTGGGGAGGGGGCCTCACTGGCGTGCCGTTGGCAGTGGCGCGACAGGCCTCCTCCCCAAGCCACGACTGAAAAACCCCTGGCGGGGTCCGGGGGGCGCCACGCCCCCCGGCGGGGGTGCGGGGGCCGCGCCCCCGCGAGGCCGCGCCCCGGCGCCCCCGCGACGCCCTCACGCCGCCTTGGCTTCCCGCCGCCGCCGGTGCAGCACGAACTCCGTGTACCCGTTCGGCTGCGCCGCGCCCTCGAACACCAGGTCGCAGGCCGCCTGGAAGGCCGGCCCGTCGAAGCCCGGCGCCATCGGCACGTAGAGCGGGTCGCCCGCGTTCTGCCGGTCCACCACGGCGGCCATGCGCCGCATCGTCTCCATCACCTGCGCCTGCGTCACGATGCCGTGGCGCAGCCAGTTGGCGATGTGCTGCGAGGAGATGCGCAGCGTCGCGCGGTCCTCCATCAGCCCGACATCGTTGATGTCCGGCACCTTGGAACAGCCGACCCCCTGGTCGATCCAGCGCACGACATAGCCCAGGATGCCCTGCGCGTTGTTGTCGAGCTCGGCCTGCACCTCGGCCGGCGCCCAGTTGGTGTTCTCGGCCAGCGGCACGCTCAGGATGTCGTCCAGCTTCGCGCGGCGGCCCTGCGCCGCGATCTCCGCCTGCCGCGCCGCGACGTCCACCTCATGGTAGTGCAGCGCGTGCAGCGTCGCCGCGGTGGGGGAGGGGACCCAGGCGGTGTTGGCGCCGGCCTTCGGATGGCCGACCTTCTGGGCCAGCATCGCCGCCATCATGTCGGGCATCGCCCACATGCCCTTGCCGATCTGCGCGCGCCCGCGCAGGCCGCAGGCGATGCCGACATCGACGTTCCAATCCTCATAGGCGCGGATCCAGGCCAGCCCCTTCATGTCGTTCTTGCGCACCACCGCGCCGGCTTCCATGGAGGTGTGGATCTCGTCGCCGGTGCGGTCGAGGAAGCCCGTGTTGATGAACACCACGCGGTCGCGCGCGGCGCGGATGCAGGCCTTGAGGTTGACGGTGGTGCGCCGCTCCTCATCCATGATGCCCATCTTGAGCGTCGCGCGCGGCAGGCCGAGCGCGTCCTCGACGCGGGCGAAGAGCAGGTCGGCATGCGCCACCTCCTCCGGCCCGTGCATCTTGGGCTTGACGATGTAGACGCTGCCGGCGCGGCTGTTCAGGCGCTTGCCGCGGATGTCGTGCAGCGCGATGGCGACCGTGCACATCGCGTCCAGCGCGGTCTCCGGGATCAACTCGGGTCCCGTGGGGCCGTCGAGCGTCACCGCATCGGTCATCATGTGGTGGCCCACGTTGCGCACCAGCATCACGGAGCGCCCGTGCAGCGTCACCGCGCCGCCGCCGGGCGTCAGCCAGCTGCGGTCGGCGTTCAGGCGGCGGGTGACGACCTTGCCGCCCTTCTCCAGCTCCGCCGTCAGGTCGCCCTTCATCAGGCCGAGCCAGCTGCGATAGACCGCGACCTTGTCCGCCGCGTCCACCGCGGCCACGCTGTCCTCGCAATCCATGATGGTCGTGACGGCGGCTTCCATCACCAGGTCGGCGATGCCGGCCGCATCGGTCCTGCCGATCGCGCTGCTGCGGTCGATGCGGATCTCGATGTGCAGGCCGTGGTTCACCAGCAGCACGGCGGCGGGCGCCCAGGGCTCGCCCTGGTAGCCGACGCATTGGCCGGGCCGCGCCAGCCCGACCTTGCGGCCATCGGCCAGCGTCGCGGTCAGCGCGCCGGCCTCGATCGCGTAGGCCGTCGCCTCCGCATGGCTGGTGCTGCCCGCCAGCGGCGCGGCCTTGTCGAGCACGGCGCGCGCGAAGGCGATCACCTTGGCGCCGCGCGCCGGGTTGTAGCCGCCGCCGCGCCCCGCGCCGTCCGCCTCGGGGATCGCATCGGTGCCGTAGAGCGCGTCGTACAGGCTGCCCCAGCGGGCATTCGCCGCGTTCAGCGCGTAGCGCGCGTTGGAGACGGGAACCACGAGCTGCGGGCCGGCGATGGTCGCGATCTCGGGATCGACGCCGGTGGTGCCGACGACGAAATCCGACGGCTCCGGCGCCAGGTAGCCGATCTCCGCGAGGAACGCCTTGTAGGCGTCGATGTCGACGGGGCGGGCCGGGTTCTGGCGGTGCCAGGCGTCGATCTGCGCCTGCAGCGCGTCGCGCTTGGCCAGCAGCTCGGCGTTGCGGGGCGCCCAGTCGCGCAGGATGGCCTCGAAGGCGGACCAGAAGCGCGCCGGCTCGACGCCGGTGCCCGGCAGCGCCTCGGTCTCGATGAAGTCGCGCAGCACGGCGGCCACGCCGAGGCCGCCGATCCTGACCGTGTTCGCCACAGATGTTCTCCCGCTCGCGCGCCGCGACGATGCGGCGGTGCAGCACGCCGCGGTCATTGGGCAATCCGGGCGCGGGAGGCAAGGGGGGCGGCACCGAATCGCGCCGGCGCCGCCCCTTCCGGCAATGTCAGCGTCCGCGATCAGCGATCGAGGACGGAGCGGTCGTTCTTCGCGGTGAGCGAGCGGAAATGCGGCTCGAGCTCGGCCTCGGACAGGCCCCAGGCGCGCACGATATTCATCACCAGCTGCTGCTCCTGCGGCTCGGCCTCGCCGTCGGACATCGCGCTGTCGATCATGTTCAGCACGATGCAGAGCTTCTGGTCGGCGCGCAGCTTCGGCGCGGCGGCGGCGGCGAACTGCTCGGCCGGCGTGGCGCGGCAGTACTTCAGCGCGGTGTTCAGCTGGTCGCGCGTGGCGGAGGGCCCCATGACGGAGAGGAGGTGGCCGATCTCCTCCTCGTCCATTTCGCCATCGGAAGCCATGCTGTAGAGCAGGGCGGCGAGCAGGCTGTTGCGGGGCGTGAGGTCGAAGGCAGGCGCCTGCGACTTGAACAGGTTGAACATGGCTTTGTCCCGGCTGGCGTGGCGGACCGGCCCGGTGGGCGCGGCGCGCTGCATGAACCAGAATTCATCTCAATTGGCAATCACGCTGGATTCACGCTGCCCGCCCCAGAGTGTGGCATGAAAGTCACATTCGTCGCTTCTCGTCACGACCGCGCGGGATGCCACTGCGGAAACCAATAGATTGAATTTATAGTGCCTACAGCCAGCCGGAATCGCCTCGTGATGCTCACCCCTCCCCCGCCCGCCGAGGCGGACGCGCCCGAGGACGCGCCGTTCCGGCGCCTCTCTCCCGTGCAGCCCCGCACCATGGTCGAGCAGGCCGCGGAGGCGATTGTCGCCGCCGCCGCCCGCGGCGCCTTCCTGCCCGGCGACCGGCTGGTGGAGGCCGAGATCGCCCGTGACCTCGGCATCTCCCGCGTCCCCGTCCGCGAAGCGCTGCGCCTGCTGGAAAGCCAGGGCATCGTCGTCAGCACGCCCTACAAGGGCATGCGGCTGATGCAGGTGACCAACAAGGGCGTCGCCGAGCTGATGCGCGTGCGCACCGCGCTGGAATCCCTGGCGCTGCGCGAACTGGTGGCCCGCGGCGGCGGCCCGGCGCGGCTGGCCGGCGCGCGCCGCGCCTCCGTCGCCTATGAGACCGCGGCGCGGGGCAGCGACCCGGCCGCCATCATCGCCGCCGACGAAGCCTTCCATGGCGAGTTCTGCCGCGCCTCCGGCAATGCCGTGCTGCACGGCATCTGGCTCGGCCTGGCGCGGCAGCTCTCCGTGGTCTGGGGGCTCGGCCATGACGTGCGCGGCAAGCCGCGCATCGCGGAGGAGCACGCCCGCATCCTGGATTGCCTGGAGCGCGGCGACGGCGTCGCCGCGCAGGCCGCGCTCGATGTCCACCTTGCCTGGCATGTCGACGTGGATTTCGAGCAGATGCTGCGCGACCGCCGCGGCGCCGGGAAGCGCTGACGGCCCGATTCCGCCCCCCCTGGTCGGGTTGCCGCGGATCGCGCCCCGGCCGAAGCTGGCGCGGAGGGGGACCGCCATGCAGATCGCGACACCGCCGCGCCATGTCAGCCAGCACTGGCACGTCACCAAGCCGGCCGCGCAGGGCCGGCGCGGGATGGTCGCCAGCCAGTCCCGCGACGCCGCCGAGGCCGGGATCGCGGTGCTCGAGGCCGGCGGCAACGCGGCGGATGCCGCCTGCGCCGCCGCCTTCGCGCTGGCCGCCGTCGAGCCCTGGAACTCGGGCCTGGGCGGCATCGGCTTCGCGCAGGTCGCGCTGCCCGGCCAGCCGGTGCGCACGCTGGATTTCGGCCCCGTCTCGCCCGCCGGCCTCGACCCCGCCGCCTTCCCGCTAACCGGGCGGATGAAGCAGGACCTCTTCGCCTGGCCGGAGGTGGAGGGCGACCGCAACATCCACGGGGCGCTGTCCTTCGTCATCCCCTCGGCCGTCGCGGGCTATGCCGCGCTGCACGCCGCGCATGGGCGCCTGCCGGCGGCCGAGGTGCTGGCGCCGGCCCTGGCACTCGCCCGCCGCGGCCTGCCCCAGGACTGGTTCACCACGCTGAAGGTGGCCAATGCCGCGGCGACGCTGCGGCACTACGCCGAATCGGCGCGCATCTACCTGCCCGGCGGGCTGCCGCCCGTGGCGCCCTACCAGGGCACGCCCGGCTTCTTCCGCCTCGGGCGCCTGGCGGAGACGCTGGAACGCCTGGCCGCGGCCGGCTTCCGCGACTTCTACGAGGGCGAGGTGGCGGCCGCCATCGCCGGCGACGTCGCGGCGATGGGCGGCGTGCTCTCGGCCGCCGACCTCGCCGGCTGCCAGGCGCGCTGGCGCCCGGCGCTGGCCATGCCCTGGCGCGGGCGCGTGCTGCATCTCGCCGCCGGGCTGACCGCCGCCCCCACCTTCCGCCGCGTGGCCGAGCTGATGGAGGGTGCCGACTGGTCCGGCGCCGAGCCCTCCGCCGCCTGGTATCTCGGCTTCGCCCGCGCCATGCAGGCCGCCTATGCGGAGCGCCTCGCGGGCCTCGGCGACGCGGAACCGGCCGGCGCGGACAGCTGCACCACCCACCTGACCGTCTGCGACGCGGACGGCGCCATGGTCGCGATGACCACCACGCTGCTGTCCTCGATGGGCAGCCGGGTGGTGCTGCCGGCCACCGGCGTGCTGATGAACAACGGGGTGATGTGGTTCGACCCCGCGCCGGGCACGCCGAACGCCATCGGGCCGGGCAAGCGGCCGCTCTGCAACATGTGCCCGGTGGTGGCCACCGATGCGGCGGGCGTGCCGGTCCTTGCGCTCGGTGCCTCCGGCGGGCGGCGCATCCTGGCCGCGGTCTACCAGATGCTGGCGCTGGTCGCCGGCTTCGGGATGGAGGTGGGCCGCGCGGCGCACCACCCGCGCATCGATGTCAGCGGCCCCGCCGGCGTCACCGCCGATGGCCGCCTGCCCGAGGCAACGCTGCTGGCGCTGGAGGCGGCCGGGCCGGTCGAGGTGGTGGAGCACGCCGTGCTGCCGGTGAACTTCGCCTGCCCGAACCTGATCGCGATCGGGCCGGACGGGATGCGCAGCGGCATCACCGACGTGATGTCGCCCTGGTCGGCGGCGCTGGCGCAGGCCGGCGCCGGCTGATCGCCCGGCCGTAGGCTCGGCCTGGATCGGCCAACCCGACAGGAGAGCGCGATGCTGTCCCTGGCCGAGGAGATCGTCCTGCTCTCCCTCGACGACGCGACCGGGCGGCCGGTCGGCCGCGCGGGGATGGCGCCCGACCTGGCGCTGGCCGGCGCGCTGCTGATGGACCTCTCGCTCGCCCGCCGGGTCGACACCGACCGCGACCGGCTGATCCTGGCCGACCCCGCGCCGACCGGCGATGCGGTCGCCGACGCGGCGCTGGCGCGGCTGGCCGCGCCGGGCGCGCCAAAGGATGCGCGCGGCGCCATCCTGCTGCTGGCGCGCGATGCGCCGGCCTGGCGGGCGGTGCTGCTGGACCGGCTGGTCGGGCGCGGCATCCTGCGTCGCGAGGAAGACCGGTGGCTCTGGGTGCTCGCCGACCGCCGCCATCCCAAGGCGCCGGGCCGCGCCGAGACGGCGGATGCGCGGGCGCGGCTGCGCGCCACGCTGCTGGCCGAGGAGATCCCGGAGCCGCGCGACGCCCTGCTGCTGGGCGCTGCGCGCACCGCCGGATTGCTGCCGCTGGTCTTCTCGACCGAGGAACTGGCGCGGCTGCAGCGCTGGCTCGGCATCGTCACCCGGATCGAGAGCCTGAACCGGTCGCTCGGCGAGGCGGTGGCGGCGCTGCGGGGCGGGTGAGGCCCGCAGCCGGTGCGGCACGGTCATTGCCCAGCATGATCATGACCTTACTCGATCATTTCCCACCGTGATCATTGCCTGGCACGGTCATTGCAAACGTCTCGGGCAAGGGGCGCGATTTCGCCAAGGTTCCGATCATCCTGCACGGAATCCGGGCAGACCTGCCTCTCGACTGACCATCCGGAGCGCACGCCCACCATGCTGAACCGCCGCCACCTCCTCGGCCTCTCGGCCGCGGCCCTCGCCACCCCTGGCCTGGCGCTCGCCCAGGGCGCCTGGCCGAACCGGCCGATCCGCCTGGTCGCCCAGTTCCCGCCGGGCGGGCTGGTGGACACCGTCTCCCGCCTGCTGGCGCCGCAGCTGGCCGCGGCGCTCGGCCAGTCCGTGGTGGTCGAGAACCGCGCCGGCGCGGGCGGGGTGATCGGCACCGATGTCGTCGCCAAGGCGCCGGCCGATGGCTACACGCTGCTGGTCAGCCATGCCTCGGTGCATGTCTTCGCCACCGCGACCCGCCCGACCCTGCCCTTCGACCCGATCGGCGACTTCACCCACATGGTGCACCTGGTCGAGGCGCCGAACATCATCCTGGTGCGCGCCGACAGCCCGTTCCAGACGCTGGAGCAGTACGTCACCGCCGCGCGAACCCGCGCGGTGCGCTTCGGCTCCTCCGGCATCGGCTCGGCGCCGCACCTGCTGGGCGCGATGCTCTCCGCCGAGGCCCGCGCGCCGCAGCTGGACCACATCCCCTATGCGGGCAGCGCGCCGGCCATGCAGGACCTGCTGGCGCGCAACATCGAGAGCATGATCGACCCGATCACCACCAACGTGCAGCAGCTGCGCGACGGGTCTCTCCGCGCGCTGGCGGTCTCCACCCCGCAGCGCCTGCCGGCCTTCCCGAACATCCCGACCTTCGCCGAGCTGGGCTTCCCCAAGCTCACCTCCGGCCAGTGGCTCGGGCTGTCGGCGCCGAAGGGCCTGCCGGCGCCGATCGCCGCGCGGCTGACGGAGATCGTGCCGCCGATCCTGCAGCGGCCGGAGCTGATGGAGCGCTTCGTGTCGCTGCAGACCATGCCGCGCAGCCCGGCGCCGACCGGCGATGCCTTCGTGCAGATCATCCGCCAGGAGATCGCCGAATGGACCGCCGTGGCGCGGCAGTTCAACATCGTGGTGGGCTGAACCCCGAGCCGCGCCCCGCGCCCGCGCCGGGGCGCGGGGCGCGCGCCTCCGCGCCGCGGATCGTGTCCGTCGCGCCGTGGCCGGCGCCTCGCCAGGGTTTCCCTGCCGCGCCGATGCCGCCATGCTGGCGCGGACGCCACCGCCGCCGGACGCCCGCATGAGCCACCCCACCGACCCCGCGCAGATGACGGCGGAGCAGCTGCTGGCGCTCTACGCCCGCCGCGCCCTGTCGCCGGTCGAGGCGCTGAAGGCGGTGACGGAGCGGATCGCGCGCTTCAATCCCTGGGTCAACGCCTTCGCCGCGATGAACCCGCGCGCCCTGCAGCAGGCCGGCGAGAGCGAGGCGCGCTGGGCGGCCGGCCGCCCGATCGGCCTGCTGGACGGCGTGCCCTGCACGGTCAAGGACCTGCTCAACATGGCGGGCTTCCCGACCCGCCGCGGCAGCCGCAGCACGGATGCGACACCGGCCACCGAGGACGCGCCCGCCGTGCTCGGCCTGAAGGCGGAAGGCGCCGTCATCATCGGCAAGGCGACCACCACCGAGTTCGGCTGGAAGACGCCCGGCGACTGCCCGCTGCACGGCATCACGCGCAACCCGTGGAACCCGAGCCGCACGCCGGGCGGATCGTCCTCCGGCGCCGGCGCGGCGGGCGCGGCCTGCTTCGGGCCGCTGCACATCGGCACCGATGCGGGGGGCTCCATCCGCATCCCGGCGGCCTATTGCGGGCTCGTGGGCGTGAAGCCGAGCTACGGGCGCATCCCGCAATGGCCGCATGGCGCTTTCTCCGCCGTGGCCGTCGCGGGGCCGATGACGCGCAGCGTCGGCGATGCGGCGCTGATGTTCTCCGCCATGGCGCGCCACGACCTGCGCGACCCGGTGTCCCTGCCCGATGCGCCGCGCGACTGGCGGCAGGGGATGGATGCCGGCGTCGCCGGGCTCCGCGTGGCGCTGGTCCGCCGCATGGGCTTCGAACCGCCGCTCGACGAGGAAGGCGCGGCCGCGTTGCAGGTCGCGGCCAGGCTGCTGGAGGAAGCCGGCGCCATCGTGGAGGAAGCCGATCCCGGCCTGCCGGACACGCGCGCCATCTTCTCCCGCGTCTGGGGTGTCGCGCTCGCGCGGCTGTTCGCCGCGACGGCGGAGGACAAGCGCCCCCTGCTGGATGCCGGGATCGAGGAGGTGGCGCGGCGCATGGCGGAGACGCCGGCGACCGATTTCCTCGCCGCCGACCTGCTGCGCGTGGAATGCGGCCACGCCATGGCCCGCTTCCACCAGCGCTACGACCTGGTGCTGACGGCCGCCACGCCGACCGCCGCCTTCGACGCCGCTGCGCCGACGCTGCGTCCCCTCGAATCGCTCTGGCGCGACTGGGCGCCCTGGACCTTCGCCTTCAACCTGACGCGCCAGCCCGCCATCGCCGTGCCCATCGGCCTCGACGAGCAGGGCATGCCGCGCGGCGTGCAGGTGGCGGCCGCGCTCTACCGCGACGATCTGGCCTTCCGCGCGGCGCGCGCGATCGAGCGTGCGGCCAGCCTGCCCCTTGCCGAGCCGCCCGCATCCGGGCCACAGCGCGCCAAGCTGAACTGAGCGGGGCGGAGACGACGATGCGGCTGGTGACCTTTGCGCGGCCCGGACAGGTGCGGGAGGAGGTCGGCGCCCTCTCTCCCCAGGGCGCGGTGCTGGACCTGGCGGCGGCCGAGCCGCTGCTGGCCGGCCAGACCATGCGGGCGCTGGCCGCGGCCGGGCCCGGGCTGCTCGACAAGGCGCGCGCCGCGCTGGCGCATGCGCCGGCGGTCGCGGGCGCGCGCCTGCTGGCGCCCATCCCGCGCCCGCCGAAGAACGTGTTCTGCGTCGGCAAGAACTACCACGAGCACGCGAAGGAATTCGCCGGATCGGGCTTCGACGGCGGTGCGAAGGACGTGGTGCCGCCCTTCCCGGTGGTGTTCTCCAAGCCGCACACCAGCATCGTCGCGACCGGCGAGCCGATCCTGTCGGAGCTCGATCCCACCGGCGGGCTGGACTACGAAGGCGAACTCGCGGTGGTGATCGGCAAGGGCGGCCGCGGCATCGCCAAGGCGGCCGCGCTGCACCACGTCTTCGGCTACACCATCGTCAACGACGTCACCGCCCGGCACCTGCAGAAGCGGCACAGCCAGTGGATCCTGGGCAAGGGGCTCGACAGCTTCTGCCCGATGGGCCCGGCCATCCTGACCGCGGACGAGGCGCCGGACCCGACCGCGCTGATGCTGTCCACCTTCGTCAACGGCGAACGGCGCCAGCATGTCTCCGTGGCCGACCTGATCTTCGACATCCCGACCCTGATCGAGGCGATCAGCGCCGCCATCACGCTCGAGCCCGGCGACGTGATCGCCACCGGCACGCCGGTCGGCGTCGGCATCGGCTTCAACCCGCCGAAATTCCTCGCGAAGGGCGATGTGGTGCGGGTCGAGGTGCCGGGCATCGGGGTTCTGGAAAACCCGGTCGCCTGAACGCCGCCGGGCCGCCGGCGCACAACCAACGGAAGAACCCGGCGCGGCGGTCGCGCCGGGAACCGGGAGACGTCAGATGAGCCTGCATCGCCGCCTGCTGCTCGGCGCCGGCGCCGCGCTGCCCTTCGCCGGCACCGCGCGGGCGCAATCCGACTATCCGTCGCGCCCGATCACCCTGGTCGTGCCCTTCCCGCCCGGTGGCCAGGCGGATCTGGCGGCGCGCCCGACCGCCGCGGCACTCGAAAGGATCCTGCGCCAGCCCGTGGTGGTGCAGAACCGCGGCGGCGCGGCGGGGGCCATCGGCAACGGCTTCGTCGCCCGCGCGCAGCCCGATGGCTACACGCTGCTGATGGCGCTGTCCTCGCTGGCCGTGATCCCGGAAGCCGAGCGGCTGTTCGGCCGGCAGCCGCCCTACACGGTGGACCAGCTGGCGCCGATCGCGCTGGTGAATGCCGACCCCACCATGCTGGCGGTGCCGGCCGTGACGCCCTGGCGGACGCTGGAGGATTTCGTCTCCGCCGCGCGGGCGGCGCCGGGGGCGATCCCCTATGGCTCCTCGGGCACCTACGGCACGCTGCATGTCGCGATGGAGATGCTGGCGGCGAGTGCCGGCATCCGCCTGCTGCACGTGCCCTTCCAGGGCGCCGGGCCGGCCATCACGGCGCTGCTCGGCGGGCAGATCCAGGCGCTGGCCTCGGCGCCCGGGACGCTGACGCAGCATGCCCGCGAAGGGCGCATCCGCGTGCTGGGCTGCTGGGGACGGGAGCGCGTGCCGGCCTTCCCCGAGGTGCCGACCTTCATGGAACGCGGGTTCCGCGACGTGGAATTCTACATCTGGGCGGGCCTCTTCGCGCCCGCCGCGACGCCGGCGCCGGTGCAGCAGCGGCTGCGGGAGGCGATGCGCCAGGCGGTGGCCGACCCGGACCTGGTGCGCGCCTTCACGGCGGCGGGCGCGCCGGTGAGCTACCTGGACGCGCCGGAATTCGCGCGCTTCTTCGCGGAGGACAGCGCGCGGCTGGTGGCGGCGGTGCAGAGGATCGGGAGGGTGGATTGAGGCGGCCCGGGGGGAACTGCGTTCCCCCGATACCCCCCCTGCAAAGGGGCAGCGGCCCCTTTGAACCCCCTTCGGCCGGGCGCGCCCCAGAACAAGAGGTCCAGGAGGCCGCGGCCTCCTGGCGGGGTAGTTTGAAGGGGCAGCGCCCCTTCAACCTTTTCCTTCCCCG
The DNA here is from genome assembly GCA_027487675.1 of Acetobacteraceae bacterium. Taxonomy (GTDB): domain Bacteria; phylum Pseudomonadota; class Alphaproteobacteria; order Acetobacterales; family Acetobacteraceae; genus Falsiroseomonas. The sequence goes on from JAIYDD010000039.1 coordinate 13,778, forward strand.
CGCCCGATGGCAGCCTGCGCGCCATGACCGACACCGAGACCCTCGTCACCGATTGGCTGGCCGGCCAGCGCGACGCCATGCTCGCGGCGCTGCGCGCGATGGTCGACACCGATGGCGGCAGCTACGACAAGGCGGGCGTGGACGCCGTCGGCGCCCAGGTCGCGCGGTTCCTCGGCGCGCACGGGATCGCCGTCGAGACCATCCCCGGCGCGCGGTTCGGCGACTGCCTGCGCGCCACCCTCGGACCCGCCGCGGCGCCCGGCGGCGGCAATGCGCGCCCCAACATCGTGCTGATGGGCCATCGCGACACCGTCTTCCCCAAGGGCGAGCCGCAGCGCCGGCCCTTCACCATCGAGGGCGGCCGCGCCCACGGCCCCGGCGTCGCCGACATGAAGGCCGGCGTCGTGATGAACATGTTCTTGCTGGCTGCCTTCGCGCGCTTCGGCGGCGCGCCCGGCCCGCTGGTCGGGCTGTTCACCGGCGACGAGGAGATCGGCTCCCCCGAAGGCCGCCCGGTCATCGAGGCGGAGGCGAAGGCCGCGCGCGTGGTGTTCAATTCCGAACCCGGGCGGCCGACGGGCGGGATCGTCACCGGCCGCAAGGGCGGCGTCTTCATGGCGATGGAGATCACCGGCAAGGCCGCGCATTCCGGCGGCAACTTCGAACAGGGCATCAGCGCGATCGGCGAGCTCGCGCACAAGATCACCGCGATCCACGCGCTCACGGACCTGGCGCGCGGCATCACGCTGAACGTGGGCCTGGTTTCCGGCGGGCAGAGCGTGAACACGGTGGCCCCGCACGCGACCGGCGAGATCGACCTGCGCTACGTGGCACCCGCGGATCGCGACGAGGTGGTGGCGGCGATCGGCGCCATCGTCGCGCGCAGCGTCATCCCCGGCACCAGCGCCAAGCTGACGATCAAGGGCGAGTTCCTGCCCCTGACGCAATCCGACGCCTCGGCGAAGGTCTTCGATCTGTACAGGGATGCCGCGCGCGACAGCGGCTTCGAGACGGCCGGCGAATTCTCCGGCGGCTGCGCCGACAGCGGCTTCACCGCGGCGATGGGCGCGCCGACGCTCTGCGCCGTCGGGCCCGTCGGCGGCCGCGCGCACAGCCCGGAGGAATACCTGGAGATCGACAGCCTGGTGCCGCGCGCGCAGGCGCTGGCGCGCGCCATCCTCCGCCTCGACGCAGCCGGGATCTGACCCGCATGGCCGACACCGCGCGCAAGCCCCGCCGCGCCGCGCCGCCGGACGAGCCGCCGCTGCTGCGCACCATCGCGATGCCGGCCGACGCCAACCCCAATGGCGACATCTTCGGCGGCTGGCTGATGGGGCTGATGGACCTGGCCGCCGGCAACGCCGCGGGGCGTCGCGCGCGCGGGCGCGTGGCCACCGTCGCGGTGGATGCGATGGTCTTCCACTCGCCCGTGCTGGTCGGCGACGAGGTCTCGATCTACGGGCGCATCACCGCGGTCGGGCGCAGCTCCATGAAGATCGAGATCGAGGCCTGGCGCCGCGAGCGCGCCGACGATGCGGCGAACCTGGTGACCGAGGCGGTCTTCACCTTCGTCGCCATCGATGCGGCGCGGCGGCCGCGCGCCGTCCCCTCCGGCACGGTGCCCGCGCCATGAGCGACCAGCCCTGGACCATCCTGCGCCCGCACCGCATCCGCTGGGCCGAATGCGACCTCTACGGGCATGTGAACCACGCCGCCTACCTGACGCTGTTCGAGGACATGCGCATCGCGCATTGGGAAGCGCTGACCGGCCACCCCGTCTCGCCCGACCGCCCCGGCCCCGTCGTCGCGCAGATCGAGGCGCGGTATCTGCGCGCCGCCGGCTTCGGCGACGAGGTGACGCTGGCGATCCGCCCCGTCAGCTTCCGCCGCACCTCGCTGGTGCACGATTACGCGATGCTGAAGGCGGGCGAGCCCTGCTGCACGGCGCGGATCGTGCTGGTGGTGACGCGCCAGGACACCGGGGAGAAGGTGCCGCTCTGGCCCGAACTGCGCGCCAGGCTGGCGGCGGAGGGCGCCGTGGAGGGCTGATCTCGATCATGGACGGCCGCGCCGCGCCGCGCGAAGCTCCGCCCCATGATCCAGACCCGGCCCTTCCGACTGCTGCTCAACCGCCACCACGGCACCCCCGGCATCGTCGTCCTGCCGGAAGGCGGCTTCCGCCGCGCGCGCGCCGAGATCACGTCCTGGCCCGGCTACGAACCCACGCCGCTGCTGGCGCTGGACGACATCGCGAAGGCGGCGCGCGTCGCCGCCGTCCATTGGAAGGACGAAGCGCCGCGCTTCGGCCTCGGGTCCTTCAAGGCGCTGGGCGGGGCCTATGCGGTGGCGAAGCTGCTGATCGGCGAACTCGCGCGCCGCGATATCGCGCCCCACGCCAGCACGGCGGAACTCGAGGCCGGCGCGCATCGCCACGCCGCGCAGGCCATCACCGTCACCTGCGCGACGGATGGCAACCATGGCCGTTCCGTCGCCTGGGGCGCGCGGCGCTTCGGCTGCGCCTGCGTGATCTTCGTCCACGAAGCCGTGTCCCAGGGCCGCCGCGACGCCATCGCGAAATACGGCGCCGAGATCCGCGTGGTCCCCGGCACCTATGACGATGCCGTGCGCGAATGCGCCCGCACGGCGGAGCGCGAGGCCTGGTTCGTCGTCTCCGACACGTCCTGGGAAGGCTACACGGAGATCCCGCGCGACGTGATGCAGGGCTACCGGCTGATGGCGGAGGAAGCGGCCGGGCAGCTTCCCGCCCCGCCGACCCATGCCTTCGTGCCGGGCGGCGTCGGCGGGGTCGCGGCCGCGGTCTCCGTCCAGCTGCGCGCCCGGTTCGGCGCCGCGCCGCGGCTGGTGGTGGCCGAGCCCGAGAAGGCCGCCTGCCTGCTGGCCAGCGCCGAGGCCGGCCGCCCCGTCCCCGTGCGCGGCGAGCTCGACACGCTGATGGCCGGCCTCGCCTGCGGGGAGCCGAGCCTGCTCGCCTGGCAGGAGCTGGAGCGCGGCGCCTTCGCCTTCGCCGCCGTCGCCGACGACAGCGCGGTGGACGCCATGCGCCTGCTGGCCCGGCGCGCGCCGCCGCTGGTGGCCGGGGAGAGCGCGGTGGCCGGGCTCGCCGCCTTCCTGCTGGCGGCGTCCGACCCGCTGTCGCGCGCCATGCTGGGCCTGGACGCGGACAGCCGCGTGCTGCTGTTCGGCACCGAAGGCGCGACCGACCCCGCCCTCTACGCCCGGCTGACCGGCGCGGCGGCGTGACCGCGGCGGTTCCGTCCGGCGCCCATCCGGCCTGAACCCGCTGCCTCCTGGCGCGCTTGGCGTGGTGCCCATCGGCCCGCGCCCGGCGCGCGACAGACCCAGGAGAGCATCCCATGTTCCGCCGCCACCTGCTCGGCGCCGCCGGCCTGTCCGCCGCTGGCATGTCCGCCACGCTGGCCCGCCCCGCCCTTGCGCAGCCTGCCTGGCCCACCCAGCCGCCGCGCCTCGTGGTGCCCTTCGCCGCCGGCGGCCCGACCGACATCCCGGCGCGCCTTTTCGCCGAACGCATCGGGGAGGCGCTGCCGCATCGCATGATCGTGGAGAACCGCACCGGCGCCGGCGTCGTCGTCGGCACCGACGTGGTCGCCAAGGCGCCGAAGGACGGCCATACGCTGCTCTACACCACGGTCGCCCAGGCCTCGCTGCGCGCGCTGTTCCCGCGCCTGCCCTTCGACCCGGCGGCGGACCTGGTGCCGGTCGCGCTCGTCGGCGTCATCCCGATGATCGTCACGGTGGGGCGCGAGGTGCCGGCGCGCACCCTGCAGGACCTCCGGGCGCTGGCGCGCGCGACGCAAGGCGGGATCGACTATGCCTCCTCCGGCAATGGCGGCGCGCTGCACCTGGCCACCGAGCTGCTGCTGCGCCGGATGGAGGTGCGCGCGAACCACATCCCCTATCGCGGCACCGCGTCGGCCATGCCGGACGTGCTGAACGGCACCATCCCGCTGATCGTGGATGTCGCGACCAGCGCGCTGCCCTTCGTCCAGCGCGGCGAGACGCGGGCGCTTGCGGTGATGGACGGAACCCGCCTGCCGCAGCTGCCGGACGTGCCGACCACCGCCGAGGCCGGCTTCCCGGACCTCGAAGCCTATACCTGGCACATGGTGATGGCGCCTTCCGGCACGCCGGAGCCGGTGATCCGCGCCGCGAACGCCGCCTTCAACCGGGTGGCGGCGGAGCCGGCGGTGCAGGCGCGGCTTTCGGAGCTGGCGATGCGGCTCGTCTCCGACAGCACGCCGGAGAGCGCGGCCGCCTGGCTGCGCGCCGAGACCACGAAGTGGGAAGGCCTGATCCGCGAGGCCGACATCCGCGTGGAGTGACGGGCCTGCGCCGGGCGCGCCGCGCCAGGGGGGCCGGCGCGCGGCGCGCGTGGAGGTTGACAGCGCCGCGCCGTGTCGCGCAAAGCGTGACGACACCGAGCGACACGACGGGCCGCCAAGCGCCCACGGGAGGTTCCATGTCCGTCTCCGCCCCGCCCATCCGGCGCCGTGGCCTGATCGCGCTCTCCGCCGGCGCGCTGGCCGCGCCGGCGCTCGGGCTGCGCCCGGCATCCGCGCAGGCCGCCTGGCCGACGCAGCCGGTCCGCATGGTGGTCCCCTTCGCCGCCGGCGGCCCGACCGACGTGCCGGCGCGCCTGCTCGCCGAGCAGATGTCGAACGCCCTGCCGCAGCGGGTCATCGTGGAGAACCGCACCGGCTCGGGCGTCGTCATCGGCACCGACCTGGTCGCCAAGGGGCCGCAGGACGGCTCCACCGTGCTCTACACCACGGTCGCGCATGCGGTGACGCGGGCGCTGTTCCCGCGCCTGCCCTTCGACCCGGTGGCGGATTTCCAGCCCGTCGCGCTGGTCGGCCAGGTGCCGCTGGTGCTGCTGGTGAACAACAACTTCCCCGCCCGCACCTTCCCCGAATTCGTCCAGCAGCTGCGCGCCAATCCGGGGCGGTTCGACTACGCCTCCTCCGGCAACGGGGGCGCGGTGCATCTGGGGACGGAGCTGCTGCTGCACGCCGCCGGCGGCCTGCGCGCCAACCACATCCCCTTCCGCGGCTCCTCCCAGGCCATCCCGGAAGTGATCGCGGGCCGCATCCCGATGATCTTCGACATCGCCGCCTCCGCCCTGCCCTATGCGCGGTCGGGGGAGCTGCGCGCGCTCGGCATCTCGACGAAGGAGCGTTCGTCGCTCGCGCCCAACATCCCGACCTTCCAGGAACAGGGCCTGCCGGGCTTCGAGACCTACACCTGGCACATGGTGCTGGTGCGATCGGGCACGCTGGCGCCCGTGGTGGAGGCGATCAACCGCGCGGTGAACGCCGCGGTGAACCTGCCGGCGGTGCAGGAACGCCTGACCGGCCTGGCGATGCAGGTGGTGCGCGACAGCACGCCGGCCTCGGCCGCCGAGTATCTGCGCAGCGAGATCGCGGTGTGGGAGCCGCTGGTGCGCGCGGCGAACATCCGGGCGGAGTGACGCGCCGCGGCCGGGCAGCGCCGGACGGACGCCGGCCCGGCGCCACCTGCCCCCCGGCTGGGGGCCGGCGGCGCGGGGCGCCGTCAGCCCAGCCGCGCCACCGGGTCGGCCACCGCCGCCTCGCGCGGCCAGACCGCCACCTGGCGCAGCCCCTGCGGCCCGGCCTGCCACTGGCACAGCACCGGCCGGGCGCGCTGGTTCTGGCCGCGCTCGTCGAAGCGCGCGCCCCAGCCGGTGGGCGTCGTGCCCTCCGCCACGTCGAGCGCCAGGATGGCGGCGCGCAGCCTCTCCTTCTCGGTGCCGCCGGCGCGGTGCAGCGCCTCCAGGAACAGCCGCGCGCCGACGAAGGTGGCCAGCCCGTGCGCGCTGCGCGGCTCCGCCCCGTAGCGGCGCAGATAGGCCTCCGCGAAGGCGCGCGCGCCGGGGGCCACGCGCTCGTTCACCGCAAAGGGCGTCAGGTCCGCGCTCATCGCCCCGGCGAAGCCATGGCCGATGCTGCGCGCCGTCTCGGTGAAGCCGTAGCCGCCGGCGGTGCCGATCACCATGCGCGGCCGCCAGCCGGCTTCCCGCATCGCGCGGAACAGCAGCGCCTCGTCGCCCGGCGCGCCGGTGTGCAGCAGCAGCTGCGTCTCGAGCCCCCTGAGCCGCTGCACCGCCGCCGTCAGGTCGGCGGCGCGGGAGGCATAGGCCAGCCGCTCCACCGGCTGCAGGCCGCGGACGCGCAGCTCCGCCTCCTGCGCGGCGCCGACGGATTGCCCGCCCGGGGCTTCCTCATGCGCGATGGCGATCCGCAGCGCCTCCGGCGCCGTCGTCATGGCGGGGGCCAGCACCTCCGCCACCGCGGCGACGGCCAGCTGGGCGAAGTCCGTCGCGCGGGGACTGGCGCGGAAGCACCAGCGGAAGCCGCGCTCGATGAAGGCGTCGGCGATCGCGCCGAGTTCGAGGAAGGGCACGCCCGCGCCTTCCGCCACCTGGGAGGCCGGCAGCGCGACGACGGAGGAGAAGCTGCCGAACAGCGCGGCCACCCGCTCGGGCCCGGTGCAGAGGCGCCGCGCCTCGGTCGCCGCCGCCGCCTCGTCCGGGGCGTCGGCGCGCTGCAGCCGCACCTGCCGGCCGAGCACGCCGCCGGCGGCGTTGCGTTCCTCCACCGCCAGTTCCAGCCCGCGGAAGCTCTCGTCGCCGAGCGGGGCGAGGGGCCCCGACAGCGGGAAGATGGCGCCCAGCCGCAGCTCGGCCGGCGCCTGGGCGCGCGCCGGTGCCCCAAGGGGCGCTGTCGCGGCCGCGATCGCCGCTGCTGCCACGGCCCGACGGCCGATCCGCTGCATGCCTGTCCGTCCCGGGTGCAAGGGGGGTGAGAGAAGTCTCACGCCGCGCGGCGGGCGCGCAACCCCGCCACCCGCCTGCTTGACCCTGCGCCGCGTCGGTGGTCCCTCTCGGCGCTGGGCGAGACGGGCAAGGATGCGTGGCATGGCGGCAATCCCGGCGGAGATGACGCTGATCGAGCATGGCGCGGGCGGCCCGCCCGAGGTGCTGCGCCCGGCCCGCGGCCCGGTCCCGGTGCCGAAGCCGGACGAGGTGCTGATCCGCACGGAAGCGGTGGGCGTGAACCGCCCGGACGTCGCCCAGCGCAGCGGCAGCTATCCGCCGCCGCCCGGCGCCTCCCCGGTCATCGGGCTGGAATGCGCGGGCGAGGTGGTGGCGCTGGGCGCCGAGGTCCGGCGGTATCGCGTGGGCGACCGGGTCGCGGCGCTGACCAATGGCGGCGCCTATGCCGAATACTGCACGGCGCCCGAGGCGCAGGCGCTGCCCTTTCCCGCCGGCTACGACGCGCTGCGCGCCGCCGCGCTGCCCGAGACCTACTTCACCGTCTGGGCCAACCTGTTCGGCCATGGTCGGCTCGCCGCCGGGGAGACGGTGCTGGTGCATGGCGGCACGTCCGGCATCGGCGTCACCGCGATCCAGCTGGCCAAGGCCTTCGGCGCGACGGTGTACGCGACGGCGGGCAGCGCGGCGAAGGTGGAGGCCTGCGTCGGCCTCGGCGCCGATGCCGCGATCGACTACCGCGCCCAGGACTTCGCCGAGGCGGTGAAGGCGCTGACCGCCGGGCGCGGGGTGCATGTGGTGCTCGACATGGTCGGCGCGCCCTATTTCGCCCGCAACATCCGCTGCCTGGGCATGGATGGCCGGCTGGTGCTGATCGCCTTCCTGGGCGGGCATGTGGCGGAGCAGGCCGACCTGCGCCCGATCATGCTGAAGCGCCTGACGGTGACCGGCAGCACCATGCGCCCGCGCAGCACCGCGCAGAAGGGCGAGATCGCCGCGGCGCTGGAGGCGAAGGTCTGGCCGCTGCTGGCAGCCGGCCGCGCGGGTCCGGTGATCCATGCCACCTTCCCGCTGGCCCGGGCGGCGGAGGCGCACCGGCTGATGGAAAGCAGCACGCATGTCGGCAAGATCATGCTGACGCCGGGGTGAGGGCGTCGGTGATGGACGCGTCGGGCCGGGCGATGACGCCGGCATGGGGCAGTGCCTCGGGCCGGCGTCACGGGCCCGGGGTCCCGGCGGCACGCCGGCCCCTGGCGGCGCGCAGGGGCGGCGCCGCTGCCGGCGCCTCGCGCCTCCCGCGTCCTGCCTGATCCCATGCTGGCCTGGCTCCTCCTCCTCCTCGGCGTCGCCGTCCTGGCCGGCGCGGCGCGCATCGGCCCCCGCGGCGCGCGCGGTCTTGCGCAGGGCGGAGGCGTGCTGGCGCTGGCGCTCGGCGTCATCCTGCTGCTGCGCCGGCCGGGCTCGGCGCTTCACCTGCCGGGCTATGGCCCGCGCCGCTGGCACCAACCCTGAGGATGCCCCGACCGTGAACCTGCACCGCAAGCTTGCCGCCCGCGCCGCCGAGGGCCGCCCGGTCCGCGTCGCCGTGATCGGCGCCGGCAAGTTCGGCTCGATGTTCCTGCACCAGGCGCCGCGCACGCCGGGGCTGCATGTGCTGGGGATCGGCGACCTGTCCGTGCCCCGCGCCCGCGCCGCGCTGGCCCGCATCGGCTGGCCGGCGGACGCCTCCGCCGCCCCGGATGCCGAGGCCGCCGCGCGGACCGGCGCCACCTGGGTCACCGAGGACAGCCTGGCGCTGATCGCCGACCCCCGCGTGGAGGTGGTGGTGGAGGCCACCGGCGACCCCGCCGCCGGCCTGCGCCATGCCCGCCACGCCATCCGCCAACGCAAGCATGTGGTGATGGTGAACGTCGAGGCCGATGTGCTGGCCGGCCCCGTGCTGGCGGCCGAGGCCGTGGCGGCCGGCGTGGTCTATTCCATGGCCTATGGCGACCAGCCCGCCCTGGTGGTGGAGATGGTGGACACGCTGCGCGCCGCGGGTTTCAGCGTGATCGCCGCCGGCAAGGGCACGAAATACCTGCCCGAATACCACGCCTCCACCCCCGAGACGGTCTGGGGCTTCTACGGGCTGGGCGCGGCGGACGCAGCCGAGGGGGGCATGAACCCGCGCATGTTCAACTCCTTCCTCGACGGCACCAAGTCGGGAATCGAGATGGCGGCGATCGCCAATGCCACCGGCCTGTTCCCGCCTGAGGACGGGCTGGCCTTCCCGCCCGCCGGCACCTCCGCGCTGACCACCCTGCTCCGCCCGCACAACGAGGGCGGGATCCTGGCGCGCAAGGGCGTGGTGGAGGTCGTCTCCTCCCTGACGCGGGAGGGGGAGGAGATCGCCGACAACCTCCGCTGGGGCGTCTATGCGGTGTTCGAGGGCGAGACAGACTATGCCCGCCGCTGCTTCCGCGAATACGGCGTCGCGACCGATCCTTCCGGCCGCTATGCGGCGCTGTGGCGGCCCTACCACTTCATCGGGCTGGAACTCGGCGTCTCGGTCGCCTCCGCCGCGCTCAGGGCGGAGCCGACGGGCTGTTCCACCAGCTGGTCGGCCGATTGCGTCGCGGTGGCCAAGCGGCCGCTGCGCCGGGGCGAGGTGCTGGACGGGGAAGGCGGCGCGCTGGTCTGGGGCAAGTGCATCCCGGCGGCGCGGTCGGCCGCGATGGGCGCGGTGCCGATCGGGCTGGCGCATGGCGTGGCGCTGGCGCGGGACGTCGCGGCAGGCGGCTTTGTGACGGAGGCCGATTTGGCGCCCCGCCCGGCCGGCGGCCCGGCGGCCGAGGCGCTGGCGATGCGCGCGGAACTCGCGACATTTTCCTTGGATTGAGACACCGCTGCGCCTTACTTTGTCATACAGCCGGGATTACAGCCTCCGGTCACATGCAAGACGCTTCCGCCTACCGTCTGCTCTTCGCCGCGGTCTTCCTGTTCGGCGGCGCCTGGCCGGTGACCAAGGCCGCGCTAGCGGATGCCACGCCGCTGTGGTTCGGCACCTTCCGGGTCGGGCTGGCCGCGCTGGTGGTGGCGCTGCTGCTGGCCTTCCTCGGCCGGCTGCGCCTGCCGCGGCGGCAGGACCGGCGGGCGGTGCTGTTCCTCGGCCTGTTCCAGTTGGGCGGCTTCTTCGCGCTGACGCACCTGGCGGTGGCGCTGGTGCCGGCGGGGCGGACGGCGGTGCTGTCCAACGTCGTGACCTACTGGCTGATCCCGCTTTCCGTCCTCGTGCTGGGGGAGCAGGTGTCGCGGCAGCGCTGGCTGGCGGCGGGGCTCGGGCTGGCGGGGGCGGCGGTGCTGGTCGGGCCCTGGGCGGTGGACTGGTCGGACCTGCGGCTGCTGGCCGGCCACCTGATGCTGGTGGGCGCCGGGCTGCTGTGGTCGATCGCCATCGTCGCCTCCCGCAGATGGCCGCCGGAAAGCCCGATGCTGGACCTGCTGCCCTGGTGCTTCGCGCTCGGCGTGCTGGTCATCGCGCCCTTCGCCCTGCTGCTGGAGCCGGGCGGCGGCATCGGCCCCGGCGCCTGGCCGCACATGGCCTTCATCGGCCTGGTCGCGGCGCCGATCGGCACCTGGTGCGTCATCGAGGCGGGGCGGCGGCTGCCGGGCGCGGTCTCCTCGGTCGGGTTCCTGATGGTGCCGGCCTTCGGCGTCGTCGTCTCCGCGCTCTGGCTCGGCGAGCCGATCGGCTGGGACGTGATCCTGGGCGGGGCGCTGATCGTCGTCTCGGTGGTGCTGGCGGCGCGCGGATGACGGCGGGGGAGGCGGCACGATGCGGCTGGCGGTGACCGAGGCCGGCGAAGGCCCCCCCGTCGCGCTGCTGCACGGGCTGCTCGGCGCCGGGCAGAATTTCGGCGCGGTCCAGAAGGCGCTGGCGGCGCGGGGGCGGCGGGTGCTGGCGCTCGACCTGCGCAACCACGGCGCCTCCCCGCACGCCGGGACCATGGCCTATCCGGAGATGGCGGCGGACGTCGCCGGGACGCTGCGCGCGGAAGGCGCCTGGCCTGCCGCCGTGGTCGGCCATTCCATGGGCGGCAAGGTCGCCATGGCGCTGGCGCTGGCCGAGCCCGCGGGCGTGGAGCGGCTGGTGGTGGCCGACATCGCCCCGGTCGCCTACCCGACGCCGCTCTTCACCGCCTATCTGGCGGCGATGCGCGCCATCCCGCTGCGCCCCGGCCTGGCGCGGCGGGAGGCCGATGCGGCGCTGGCGGCCGCCGTGCCGAACCCGGCCCTGCGCGGCTTCCTGCTGCAGAACCTGCTCTTCGCCGAGGACCCGCCGCGCTGGCGCGTGGCGCTCGACGTCCTGTGGCAGGAACTGGCGGTGATCGGCGGCTGGCCGGGCCTTGCGGGGCGCTACGCGGGGAAGGTGCTGGTGCTGTCCGGCGACCGCTCGGACTATGTCCTGCCGGAACACCGCCCGGCCTTCCTGGCGCTGTTCCCCGCCGCGCGCTTCGCGGCCATCCCGGCCGGGCACTGGCTGCATGCCGAGAACCCGCAGGCCTTCCTTACCGAGGTCGGGGCCTTCCTGGAGGGCTGAGCGGCGCCCGGTCGCGGCCCGCCCGCCTTCGGCCCGGGCGCCGGCACGGCCGGCACATCGCCCGCAGAACGCCCCGCCGCCGCCGCGCGTTGGCCGGTCTTGCGGAGGTGTCCCGTGATGGCGGAACGCGTGATGGGCCTTGCCGTGCTGTTCGCCCTGCTGGCGATCACGGCGAGGCTGCTGCAGCTGGGCTTCGCGCTGGTGCTGCTCTGGCTCGCGGCGACGGCGGCGCTGGCGGTGCTCGCCACGCTCGTCGCCGAGCGCCTGCGCCGGACGCCGCGCTGAGCCGGCTTCGGCCAACCCCTGCCAGGGCGGGCCGGCCACGCCCCGACGGCATCGGCGGCGGGCGTGCAGGCCTTCGCGGCGCCTGGACGGGCGGGCGGGCGCCTCGATAGGCTGCCGTCACCGGCCGGCCACCCGACAGGCCCGCCGATGCCGGAGAATCGCCGTGACCCCGCCGCGCTGGCGTGCCTTCGGCCGGCTGCTGCGCGACCTGCCGCGCCTCGTGCTGCTGCTGGCGCCGCTGCCGGTGCTGCTCGCGCTGCTGGCCTATGCGGCGACGGTGCTGGTGGTGGCGCTGGACGCCGACAGCCTGCGGCGCAGCCTGCAGGTCGCGGCGCGCGACCTGCTGGCCATCCTGGCCGGCGCGCTGGCCGCCGCCGGCGCGTGGTACCTGCTCGCCGCCGCGCTGCATCGCCGCCTGCTCGAAGCGGCGATCGGCGCCTTCCCGGTCACCGTGCCGGAGCAGGCCCCGCGCCTCTGGCTGCTGGCGGCGGAACTCTCGGTGCGGGCCGACATGCATATGCCGCGCCTGGCGGTGATCGAGGCGCGGTCGCGCAACCTGCTGGCCTGGCAGCTCGGCCCCGGCCGGGGCGGCATCGCCGTCACCACCGGGCTGCTGGACGCGCTGCCGGACCGCGAGCTGTCGGCGGCCCTGGCAACGGGCATGGCCAGGATCGCCGATGGCTCGGCCCGGCTGGCCCTGGTCGGCGGGGTGCTGGCGGCGCCGCTGGCGCTGGCCACCGACGCGCCCTGGCGCATCGCCCAGGAGTTGGGGCGGGAGGTGACGCCGCCGGCCCGCCCGGCCGCGCCCCCGGCGCCGCGCGGGCGCAAGGCGGCCGCCTGCCCGCCAGCCTTGCCGCCCCGCGATGGCAGCGCCGTGCCGTCGCTGGTGGTGCTGGCGCCGGTTCTGGCGGTGGCCGCGCTCGGACGGGCCTTCGCCTGGCCGCTGCGCCGTGCAGTGCCGCCGCGCCGGCTGCTGGCCGCCGATGCCGCCGCCGCGGCGCTGGCGCGCGACGCCCCGGCGTTGATCGAGGCGCTGCGCCTGGCTGCCGCGCGGCCCGGACCGGCCGGGACCGCCGATGCGCTGCGGCCGCTCTGGCTGCTCGACCCCGCCGGCGGCGCGGGCCGGCTGCCGACCCATCCGGCGCTGCCGCGACGGCTGGCCGCGCTGGACGCCGCCGGGCCGCCGCCGGCCGCGCCGCGCCGAGCAGGTCGCGGCGTGGCGGTCTCCCGCGCGGGCGGGCCGGGCGACTGAACGACGACCGGCCGGCCTTCGGCGCGACGCGGCAAGCGCGCGGCAAGCCGTGCCGGCGCGCGGCCCGAAGCGGCCCCCGGCATGGCAGGCTTGCGCACGGCCTGGCGCCCCGGCCGGCCGCGCGCGGCTGCCATGGCCTCCGCACTGGACGCCGCCGCGCGGCGGGGCCCATGCTCGGGGCGGCGATCAAAGGGGGACAGCGTGGCCATCGAAGTCTGGACCTGGCCGACGCCGAACGGCCACAAGGTGCACATCGCGCTGGAGGAGCTCGGCCTGCCCTACACCGTGGTGCCGGTGAACATCGGCGCTGGCGAGCAATTCCGGCCTGACTTCCTGGCCATCACGCCGAACCACCGCATCCCCGCGATCGTCGATCCGGACGGCCCGGGCGGGCAGGCGGTGCGGCTGTTCGAATCGGGCGCCATCCTGATCTACTTGGCCGAGAAGGCCGGCGGGCTGATCCCGGAGCCGCCCGCCGAGCGCCTCGCCTGCCTGCAATGGCTGATGTTCCAGATGGGCGGCGTCGGCCCGATGTTCGGCCAGTACGGGCATTTCCACACCTACGCGCCCGAGCCGATCCCCTATGCCCGCGACCGCTACGCGAAGGAGGTGCAGCGCCTGCACCGGGTGCTGGAGACCAGGCTGAACCAGGCCGAATGGCTGGCGGGCGGCGCGTATTCCATCGCCGACATCGCGACCTTCCCGTGGATCCGCTTCCCCGAGCGGCGCGGGATCGACCTGGATCAATTCCCCGCCCTGCGCCGCTGGCATGATGCGATCGCCGCCCGCCCCGCCGTCGCGCGCGGCGTCGCGGTTCTGGCGGAGCACCAGCGCCGCGGCCCGCTCTCCGACGCGGAGCGGGATAACCTGTTCGGCAGCAACCAGTTCCGGGCACGCTGACATGGCCGAGATCGACCACATCGTCATCGGGGCACGCACGCTGGAGGAAGGCGCCGCCTTCGTCCGCGCGCATCTCGGCGCCGAGCCCGGCCCGGGCGGGGTGCATGACGGCGTCGGCACGCACAACCTGCTGCTCGGCCTCGGGCCCGATTGCTACCTGGAGGTCATCGCCCCCGATCCCGCCCAGCCGGAGCCGCCGCATCCGCGCCCCTTCGACCTGGACGATCCCGGCATGCGCATGATGCTGGAAGCCGAGCCGCGGCTGATCGCCTGGGTCGCGCGCACGCCGGGGCTGGATGCGGTGGTGGCGCGGCTCGGCGCCTCCCAGGCGGGGGAGATCCGGTCGATGCGGCGCGGCGACCTGTCCTGGCGGATGGCGCTGCCGCCGCAGCGGCAGGACATGGACAACCTGATCCCCGCGCTGATCCAGTGGGACGGGGGCATGTCGGCCGCCACGCGGCTGGCCGACAGCGGGATCCGGCTTGTCGCGCTGGAAGCCGAGCACCCGGAGGTGGACGCGCTGCGCGATGCGCTCGCCCGCCGCGGCCTCGACGAAGCGGTGCGGCTGCGCCGGTCGCCGCATGCAAGGCTGGTCGCGCGGCTGGTGCGGCGCGACGGCACCGAGGTCCCGCTAAGCTCCGCCTGACGCGGCGGCGGGGCACTGCCCTGCTGACGGATTGACGATGGCGAATGGAAGGGAAATTCGCTTAGGTGCGGCGCGCCGTTGGGCGACCGCGCCGGGGTAGTGCCCCCGGCGGGCCGCGGCACGAGGTGGGAAGGTGGCGATGCGGAACGGCGGGGTCCGGTCAGTGCGCCGGGCGATAGCGCCAGACGCTGGCCGGCGGGAAGTTCAGCGGCGTCCAGGCCTCGCGCTTCGCCGTCAGGTTGAGCTTCCCGTAGGGCAGCGGCGAGGTGATGCAGTAGGTGTAGAGCAGGAAGCCGCGGCCGGGCGCCACCGACTCGACCGCGTCGACGAAGCGCTGCTGCTGCTCCAGCGGCAGCATCACCAGCGGAATGCCGCAGATCGCGGTGCCCACCTTGCCGTGCAGCCGCTCCGGCAGCGCGCGGGAGAGTTCGAAGGCGTCGCCGCAGATCACGTTGACACCGGGCAGAACGCTGCGAAGGTGATCGGCCATGTCGCGCACGATCTCGACCACCACCAGCCGCTCCGGCGGCACGCCATGCGCCAGCAGGGCGCGGCTGATCACGCCGGTGCCGGCGCCGAGTTCCACCACCACCTCGTCCTCGGCCAGCGTCACCAGCTTCGCGATCTTCGCGCAGAGCGCGGGCGAGGAGGGGATGATCGATCCCATCTGCAGCGGGTTGGCGAGCCAGCGGCGGAAGAAAAGTCCGGCATTGCGGACTTCGGTGTGCGACCCCCGGGGTTCCGCTGCGAGATCCGACATACTCAGCTCCTTGACAGAATGATGACAGTGTGCGTTTGCTGTCCGGGGGTCGTCATACCCCGTTCATCGCGATGCTGCAAAACCGGGAAGGCGCGATGGCGGCTTTCCGTTCGGTCCGTTGCACTCACGCCATCGCGAGGCCCGGCATGACCGCCCGGATCCTGGTGGTCGACGACATCGCCGCGAACCTGCGGCTGCTCGAAGCCAAGCTCCTGCACGAGTACTACGAGGTCTCCGTCGCCTCCTCGGGGGCGGAGGCGCTCTCGGTTGCGCAGAGCTGGTCGCCCGACGTCGTGCTGCTCGATGTCATGATGCCGGGCATGGATGGCTACGAGGTCTGCCGCCGGCTGAAGGCGCAGCCTGCCACCGCCCACGTCCCCATCGTCATGGTCACCGCGCTGACCGACCAGGCCGAGCGCGTGCGGGGCCTGGAAGCCGGCGCGGACGACTTCCTCTCCAAGCCGGTGGACGACGCCACGCTGTTCGCCCGGCTGCGCGCGCTGCTGCGCATGAAGCAGGTGCTGGATGCCTGGCGGCTGCGGGCGGAGACGGCGCGCGACCTGGGCTTCGAACCGCCGGCCGGCCCTTCGGCCTCGATCGCCGGCGCCCGCGCCCTGCTGGTGGACGAGGATGCGCAGGATGCCGCGGCGCTGGCCGCCGTGCTGGTGGCCGACGGGCTCGAGGTGACGCGCTGCGCCGACATGGCCGCGGCCTGGGACGAGCTGGTGGAGGGCGACCACGACATCGTCCTGCTCAGCCTCTCGGCCGATGGCGGCGATGCGCTGCGGCTGGCCTCCCGCCTGCGGGCGCAGGCGCCGACGCGCGACCTGCCGGTGGTGCTGGTCGCCGACCCGGCGCAGAAGCCGCTGGTGCTGCGCGGCTTCGAACTGGGCGCCAACGACCACCTGCTGCGCCCGGTGGACCCCAACGAGCTGCGCGCCCGGGTGCGCAACCAGATCCGCCGCAAGCGCTACCAGGAAAGGCTGCGCGCCGACCTCGACCGGTCGCTGGAGATGGCGGTGACCGACCCGCTGACCGGGCTGCGCAACCGCCGCTATGTCCGCCGCCACCTGGAAGGCGTGCTGCGCACCGGCCGCGCCGCGGTGCTGATGCTGGACGTCGATCGCTTCAAGGCGGTGAACGACACCCATGGGCACCCCGCCGGCGACGTGGTGCTGCGGGAAGTGGCGGAGCGCGTGCGCGGCCATCTGCGCGCCGCCGACGTGGTGGCGCGCTATGGCGGCGAGGAATTCATGGTGGTGATGACCGGCGCCGCGGCCGAGGACGCCAGCATGGTCGCCGAGCGCCTGCGCAGCGCGATCGCCGGCGCGCCGGTGGTGATCGAGGGCGGCGCCCTGCGCATCACCGCGAGCGTCGGCGTCGCGGCGGGTGAGGCCGGCTCGACCGCCGACGCCCTGATCGCGGCGGCGGACGCCGCGCTGTACCGCGCCAAGCGGGAAGGCCGGAACCGGGTGGAGACCGCGGCGCGGAGCTGAGCGGGGCCGCAGGCGCGAAGCTGAGCCGGGCCGCAGGCGCGGCCCGCCGGCACGGGCCAGGCATCCCTCGCGCACGCCACCGGGGCCCGGCGCACAGGCGACACCGCAGCGGTGCCCCCGCATGCGCAAGCATCACCGCCCGCGCCGACGCGCCCGTCGCGCCGCCGGCAACCCTCCGCGCGTCAGGCCCCCGGCCTGGCGCGGCGCGGGATCACTTGATCTTGGATTCGCGGAAGACGACGTGCTTGCGCGCGACGGGGTCGTACTTCTTGAGCTCGAGCTTGCCGGTGGCGTTCCGCGTGTTCTTTTTCGTCACGTAGAAATACCCGGTCTCGGCGGTGCTCACGAGCTTGATGAGGACGGTATTGGCCTTCGCCATGGGTCAGGTTCCAGCGGGATGTGACGCGGCAACGGTCAGCTGACGCAAACGATAACGGGCCGCGCGCACCCAGTGGCGGCCCGGCAAGGGCGGCACCATAGCCGCCCGGCCGCGCCGGTCAAGGCTGGACCGCGCGCAGCGCCGCCGCATGGGCCGCCGGGTTGGCCAGCAGCGCGCGCGCCGCCAGCAGGTCCGCCGCGCGTCCTTCCGCCGGCGGGCAGGCGCCGCGCAGCGCCGCCGCCTCGCTGGCCAGCAGCGGCACCCGCGCCTGGCGCTGGCGATCCAGCGCGCGCGCCATCGGCGGCTCGCCGCCCGCCAGCCGGGCGATGCCCTGCGCCACCGCCTCCGGGCCGAGGCTGGTGCAGAGCGCCGGCAGCACCCCGAGCCCCTGGATCGGCCAGCCCGAGGGCGCCAGCACCTGCGACCAGGTGACCAGGATCTCGCCGCCGTCCGGCAACTCCCCGAGCAGCTGGATCAGCCCCTTGCCCATGCTGGTGCTGCCGAGGATGGCGGCCCTTCCGCGCTCGGCCAGCGCCATCGCCACGATCTCGGCGGCCGAGGCGGTGCGGCCATCGATCAGCACCACCAGCGGCCGGCCTTCCGCCAGGTCCCGCCCGCCGGCGAGGTAGCGGCGCACCGCCTCCGGGTGGCGGCCCTGGGTGCGCGCCACCTCGCCGCGCGCCAGGAACAGGTCGGCCACCGCCACCGCCTGGTCCAGCAGCCCGCCGCGGTTGCCCCGCAGGTCCAGCACCACCGCCCCCGGCGTGGCGCGCGGCGCGCCTTCGGGCGTGGTGGGCGACAGCCCGTCCACCAGCTCGGCCAGCAGGCGCCGTTCGGTCGCCGCCGAGAAGCCGGCGATGCGCAGCCACAGGATGCCGTCCCGCGCCTCGGCGAAGACCGTCTCCGGCACCACCAGCTCCCGCACCAGCGCCACGTCGCGCCGGCGCCCGCCGCGGGACAGGGTCAGCTGCACCTCCGAGCCTTCCGGCCCTTCCAGCAGCGTCGCCGCCAGGCCCGGGTCGCGCGGCCCGAGCGCGCGGCCATCCACCGCCAGCAGCGCGTCGCCGCGCCGCACCCCGGCCAGCGCCGCCGGCCCGCCCGGCGTGACCTCCACGATCGCCAGCCCGCTGCCCTGCGCCGCGACGCGCAGGCCGAGGCCGGACTGCCCGACCCGCCTTTCCCGCGCCGCCCGTGCCTCGGCCGGCGTCACGTAGCGGCTGTAGGGGTCGAGGTGGTTGAACACCTCCTCGAAGCCGGAGGCGACCAGCCGTTCCAGCCCGCCCCGCCGCGCGGCGGGGGAGGCGCGCCAGGCCTTCTCGTAGAGCCCCGCCAGCGCCGCGCCGATGGCCTGCCCTGCTTCCGGCGGGCCGCGGGCACCGAGCGGGGCGAGCGGCGCGGTGCCCAGCACCCGCTCGTCCAGCAGCAGCACCAATTCGCCGCGCCGCACCTCCGCCGCCAGCCGCGGATCGAGCACGGTCAGCCCGCGCAGCGACCACAGCGCGAGGTCGGCCGGCGCCGCGGCGTCCAGGTGGCGTTCCAGCACCAGGCGATGAGCTTCCGCCAGCACGCGCTCGGCCATCTGGCGGGGGAAGGGCGGTTCCTGCGCCGCGGCGGTGTCCGCCGCCAGCGCGCCCAGGATCAGCGCCGCCGCGCGGAGCGGGAGGAGAAGCCGCGCGAGGATGCGCCAGCCGCGGGTGGCCGCCCGCCGCGGCGGGCCCGCGGGTCTTCCTGCATCAGGCGGAAAACCATGCCGCCGGTGCGCGGCGTCGCCTCGACCAGCTGCACCTCGACCGGCTGGGCGAGGGCAAACGTCAACCCGGTGCTGCGGCCGGTCACGCGATGCCCGGCCTCGTCCAACTGCCATCTGTCGTCCGGCAGGGACCCGAGCGGCACGATTCCGCTGGCCCCGTTCTCGTCCAGTGTCACGAAGAGGCCGAAGCGTGTCACGCCGGAAATCCGCGCATCGAACATGTTCCCGACGCGGTCCGCCATGTAGGCCGCGAGGTAGCGGTCCACCGCGTCGCGTTCCGCCGCCGCGGCGCGGCGCTCGGTCTGGGTGATGTGCTCCGCCGTGTCGGGGAAGCGCGCTGCCTCGTCATCCGTCAGCGCGCCCGCCGAGGGGCCCTTGCCGAGCCCGAGCCCGGCGATCAGCGCGCGATGCACCAGCAGGTCGGCGTAGCGGCGGATCGGGCTGGTGAAATGCGCGTAGCGCGGCAGCGCCAGCCCGAAATGGCCGATATTGTCGGGGCTGTAGGCGGCCTGGGCCTGGCCGCGCAGCACTGCCTCGTTCACGAGCCGGGCTTCCGGCTTGTCCTGCACCGCCAGCAGCACGCGGGTGAAGTCGCGCGGCAGGATGCGGTCCCGCGGCGCCAGGTTCACGCCGAGCGTGGACAGGAACTGGCGCAGCCCTTCCAGCTTCTCGTCCGAGGGCCGGTCGTGGATGCGGTACATGCAGGGCCGGGCGAGGCGTTCCAGCTCCTCCGCCGCGCAGACATTGGCGGCGACCATGAATTCCTCGATCAGCTTGTGCGAATCGAGCCGCGCGCGGGGCACCACGGCCGCGACCTTGCCCTGCGCGTCGAGCAGCACGCGGCGTTCCGGCACGTCCAGCTCCAGCGTGCCGCGGCGTTCGCGCGCGGCCAGCAGCGCCCGGAAGGCACCATAGAGTTTTCCGAGCTGCCCGGCCGGCACGCCCTCCGGGTCGGTGCCCTCTTCATGGCAGCGCTGGACCTGTTCGTAGGTCAGTCGCGCGCAGCTGCGCATGATGCCGCGCCCGAAGCGATGGCCGGTCTTGGTGCCCGCCTTGTCGAAGCGCATCTCGACGAACAGGCAGCCGCGCGGCTCGGCGGGGCGCAGGCTGCACCAGCCATTCGACAGCGCCTCGGGCAGCATCGGCACGACGCGGTCGGGGAAATAGACGGAATTGCCGCGCGCCCAGGCTTCCCGGTCGAGCGCGCTGCCGGGCTTCACGTAATGCGCGACATCGGCGATGGCCACGACGATTCGCCAGCCGTCACCTTCGGGCTCGGCCCAGACGGCGTCGTCGAAGTCGCGCGCATCCTCGCCGTCGATGGTCACCAGCGGCACGTCCCGCAGGTCCTCGCGGCCGCGCTTCGTGACACCCTTGGCGCGCTCCGCCTCCTCCACCGCCTCGGCCGGGAAGCCGTCGGGGATGCCGTGCGCGTGGATGCAGACCAGGCTGACGCTGCGCGGCTCGCCCATCCGGCCCAGCACCTCGGTGATGCGGGCGGGGCGGGGGCCCATGGGGCGGTGGCTTGGCAGGGGCTCGGCCAGCACGATGTCGCCTGGGCGGGCGGCGCCGCGTTCCTCGGGCGGGACCATCCACTCGCCGCGATGCCGGCGGTCGGTCGGGATGATCCTGCCTTCCTCGAAGACGCCGAGGATGCGGGCGGGGCGGGCCTCGCTCGGCAGGCGCTTGAAGGTGCGGCCTTCGTACTTGCCGGGGCCGATCTGGCGCAGCCGGGCCAGCACGCGTTCGCCGGGGGCCAGCGCCGCCAGGCCGCGGCGTTCGGGCACCATGAAGATGGCGGGCGGCGGGCCGGCGGCGCGGTCCCATTGCAGGGGGCGGGCGATGGCGTCGCCGTCGCGGTCGGTGCCGATCACCTCGACCACCGTCATCTCCGGCAGGCGGTCGGGCGCGGCGAGGCCGCGCCCCCCGACCGGGGCGGCGGCGCCGCTCTCCTTCAGCTGGCGCAGCAGCTCGCGCAGTGCCGGGCGCTGGTCGGAGGAGAGGCCGAAATGCCGCGCGATCTCGGTCTTGCCGACGCGGCCCTGGGCGTCGCGCAGGAAGGCGCGCAGCGCCTGCAGGGTGGGCAGCGGCGCGGGGCCCTCGGCCGGCGCGGCGCGCTGCGGGCGCGGGCCGGCGCGATCCGCGCGCTTCGGCGGGCGGAGCGGCTTCGGCGCGGGGCCGGGGCGGCCGGGCGCGGTGTCGTCTTGCCCCACCGGCTGCGCCGCCCGTGCGGGGGCGCGCCGCTTCGGTGCGGCCTGCTCCGACATGGCCGATCGCTCTGCCCATGCCGCGGCGCGTTCCGGGGCGGGCTTGTCGGTCCCGGACGGCAGCGCCTCCCGCGCGGCGCCGCGCGTCTTCGTCGCGGCGACGCGGCTGCGCGTGCGGGCGGCGTGGCCTTTCGGGGGAGGGCCGCGCCGGTGCATCTCACCCGGCCTTGGCGCGGGACGACGCCTTGGCGGGCGCCGCCTTTGCGGCGGGCTTGCGCGCGGCGGGCTTGGCCGCGGGCTTGGCGGTGGGCTTCGCCGCGCCGGTCTTTGCCGAGGCAGACTTCGCCGGGGCCTTGCCGGCAGCCGGCTTCGCCGCTGCGGCGCGCGCCGGTGCCTTGGCGGCCGCCTTGCGCGCCGGCGCCGCTTCCGGCGCCGCATCCGCCGCCGCGCGCTTCGGCGCGGCCTTCGCCTTGCCCTTGGCCGCCGGCTTGCCCTTGGCGCCGCCGCGCGGCGGCAGGTCCTTGCCCTTCTCCGCCAGCAGCTTCACCGCCTGGTCGAGCGTCACCTCGTCGAATTCCAGGTTCCGCGGCATGGAGGCGATGCGCGAGCCATGCAGGATGAAGGGCCCGAAGCGGCCGCGCCGCACCTCGACCGGCCCGCCGGCGGGATGGTCGCCGAGCGCGCGGCCCTTCGGCTTGACATCGGCCAGCAGCGACACCGCGCGGTTGATGCCGATCGAGAGCACGTCGTCATCCGCATCGAGCGACTTGTAGGTGGCGCCCATCTTCACATAGGGCCCGAAGCGCCCCACCCCGGCCTGGATCTCCTCCTTCGTCTCCGGGTGCAGGCCGACCATGCGCGGCAGCGACAGCAGGCCGAGGGCGCGGTCGAGCGTCACGCTGTCCGCCTCCATCCCGCGCGGCAGGCTGGCGCGGCGGGGTTTCACCGCCTTGCCCTTCTCGTCCTCCGTCTGCTCGCCGAGCTGGACGTAGAGCCCGTAGGGCCCGCGCCGCAGCGAGACGCGCTGGCCGCTGGCATCGTCCACGCCAAGCTCCCGCTGGCCTTCGAAGCCCGCCGCGCCTTCGCCCGCATCGCCGCCGGTCAGCGGGCGCGTGTAGCGGCAATCGGGGTAGTTGGAGCAGCCGATGAAGGCGCCGGACCGCCCGAGCCGCAGCCCGAGCCGCCCGCCCGAGCAGGCCGGGCAGCCGCGCGGATCGCTGCCGTCGGTGCGCGCGGGGAAGAAATGCGGCCCCAGCTCCTCGTCCAGCGCATCGATCACGTCGCTGATCTTGAGGTCGCGCGTCGCATCGATGGCGCGGGAGAAATCCTCCCAGAAGGCGCGCATCACGGCGCGCCAGTCGGCGCGGCCGCCGGAGATGTCGTCCAGCTTCTCCTCGAGCCCCGCGGTGAAGCCGGTGTCCACGTAGCGTTCGAAGAAGGAGACGAGGAAGGCGGTGACCAGCCGGCCGCGATCCTCCGGCATGAAGCGCCGCTTCTCGAGGCGCACATACTCCCGGTCCTGCAGCACCTGCAGGATCGAGGCATAGGTGGAGGGCCGGCCGATGCCGAGTTCCTCCAGCTTCTTGACCAGCGTGGCTTCCGAGAAGCGCGGCGGCGGCTGGGTGAAGTGCTGGTGCGCGGCCACCGCGCCGGTCTTCAGCGGGTCGCGCTCCCGCATCGGCGGCAGGGTGCGCTCATCCTCCTCCGCCTCGGCGCCGGCGGTGGCCCCAGGGGAGGATATTCCGGCGCGGGCATCCGCGGCGCGGTCATCCTCGTCCTCGCGGTACAGGCGCAGGAAGCCGTCGAAGGCGATGACGGAGCCGGTGGCGCGCAGGCGGGTCTTCCCGGTCTCCTCCGTGATCTCGACGATGGTCTGGTCGAGCTCCGCGGATTGCATCTGCGACGCGACGGCGCGCTTCCAGACCAGCTCGTAGAGCTTGCGCTGGCGGTCATCGAGGTAGGCGGCAACCTGTTCCGGCGTGCGCGTCACGTCGGTCGGGCGGATCGCCTCATGCGCTTCCTGGGCGTTCTTCGCCTTCGAGGAGTATTCGCGCGGCGCGCCGGGCACGTAGTCGGCCCCGAAGCTGTCGCGGACATGGTCGCGGATCGCGAAGATCGCTTCCCGCGCCATCTGCACGCCGTCGGTCCGCATGTAGGTGATGAGGCCGACGGCCTCGCCGCCGATGTCGACGCCTTCATACAGCTGCTGGGCCGTGCGCATCGCCTGCTGCGCGCCCATGCCGAGCTTGCGCGACGCCTCCATCTGGAGCGTCGAGGTGGTGAAGGGCGGCGGCGGATTCCGCCGGGTGCGCTTCTTCTCGACGGAGGCGACGCTGAACCGCCCGGCCTCCACGGCCGCCTTGGCGCGCATCGCGTTGGCTTCGTCCGGCAGGTCGAACTGTTCGAGCTTCTTCCCGTCCAGATGCGTCAGCCGCGCGGTGAAGGGCGCGCCGGCCGGCGTCGCCATGCGCGCGTCCACCGTCCAGTATTCGCGCGCGCGAAAAGCCTCGATCTCGGCTTCCCGCTCGCAGATCAGCCGCAGCGCGACGGATTGCACGCGGCCCGCCGACTTGCTGCCCGGCAGCTTGCGCCACAGCACCGGGCTGAGCGTGAAGCCCACCAGGTAGTCGAGCGCCCGGCGCGCGAGGTAGGCCTCGATCAGCGGGGTATCGAGATCCCGCGGATGCGCCACCGCATGCTGGATGGCGCGCTTGGTGATCTCGTTGAAGGTGATGCGGTGGACCTCGAGGCCCTTCAGCGCCCCGCGCCGCGCCAGCATGTCCTTCACATGCCAGGAGATCGCCTCGCCTTCGCGGTCGGGGTCGGTGGCCAGGAACAGCCGCCGCGCGCCCTTCAGCGCGGAGGCGATCTCCTTCACCTGGCGCTCGCCGCGGTCATCCGCCTCCCAGTCCATGGCGAAGTCCTCGTCCGGCCGGACGCTGCCATCCTTGGGCGGCAGGTCGCGGACATGGCCGAAGGAGGCGAGGACGCGGAAATCGCGGCCGAGATACTTGTTGATGGTCTTGGCCTTGGCGGGGCTTTCGACCACGACGACGTCTGGCATCGGGCTGGGTTCGCCTGTCCTCGTTCCGGCCGCGCGCCTAGCGGGAAGATCGCGCGACACGATTGCCGGGCAGCGGCTCCACCAGCCCGGAGAGCTCCAGGTCCAGCAGCAGCGCCCGCACGACCGGCGCCGAGAGGTGGCAGCGGCGGACCAGATCGTCAACGCCCACCGGCGTGGGGCCGATCAGTTCCAGCACCTGGCCGGCCGGGTCGGCGGGGGCGGCGGCCGGGCCGGCGGGCGGGTCTTCCGCCTCGAAGGCCGGCTCGGGCGCGGGGCGGGGGCGGAACAGCGGCAGCGGGCGGGGCGCGGCGGGCAGGTGGGCCAGGATGTCCTCGGCCGTCTCGACCAGATGCGCGCCCTGGCGGATCAGGTCGTTCGATCCACGCGCGCGCGGGTCGAGCGGGCTGCCCGGCACCGCGAACACCTCCCGCCCCGCTTCCAGCGCCAGGCGGGCGGTGATCAGGCTGCCGGATTTCGGCGCCGCCTCCACCACCACGACCCCGAGGCTCAGCCCGGCGACGATCCGGTTGCGGCGGGGGAAGTGGCGCGCCAGGGGCGCGGTGCCGAGCGGCGCCTCGGCCAGCACCGCGCCGCCTTCGGCCGCGATGCGGGCCTGCAGCGCGGCGTTCTCGGGCGGGTAGGGCTGGTCCAGGCCGCCCGCGACCACGGCGATGGTCCGCCCATGCGCCGCCAGCGCGCCCTGGTGCGCCGCCGCATCCACCCCGCGCGCGAGGCCCGAGGTGACGACGATCCCGGCCGCGGTCAGCCCGGCCGCCAGCTCCTCGGCGATCCGCCGCCCGGCGGCGGAGGCGGCGCGGGCGCCGACGATCGCGACCTGCCGGCGCAGCGCGATCTGCCCGTCGCCGAGCACGGCGAGCAGGGGCGGCGGGTCCTCGGTCTCCGCCAGCAGGTCGGGGTAGCCGGGGCCGCCCAGGTGCAGCAGCCGGGCGCCGAGCTTCGCCAGCGCCAGCACCTCCCGCTCCGCCTCCGCCGCCGGCGGCGCCGACAGGGGGCGGCCGGCGCGCTCGGCATGGCGCGGCAGGGCGGCCAGCGCGGCCTCGGCGCTGCCATGGCGGTCGATCAGGCGGCGGAAGGTGGCGGGCCCGATGCCCTCGGTGCGGGCGAGGCGAAGGCGGGCCAGGGTCTCGGCGGGTGTCACGATGCGCGCCAGCCCACCACGCCCCGCCCGGCGACGCAACGAGGTTGTGCAGGCGCCGCCGGCTTCCCGTGACGCGGGCGGGCGGCCTTCACGAAACCGGCATCCCGGCGCGGCGGGCCCGAAGGCGGCCGCCCCTCGGGCGGGCAGCAACGGGCGATGGCGGCCTCGCGCTCCCGGCGGTGCGTTGCCGCCGCCCGGACCGCTACCCCTTGGCCTTGCCGAAGCGCGGCTCCGTCCCCGCCAGCAGCCGCTGGATGTTCGGCCGGTGCCGCCAGGCGATCAGCGCCGCCAGCCCCGCCGCGAACCCCGCCAGCCGCAAATCGCCCAGCAGTAGCGCCGCGATGGGCGCCGCCGCGCAGGCCGCCAAGGCGCCCGCCGAGGAGATGCGGGTGGCGGCGAAGACCGCGAGCCAGGCCGCCAGCGCCACCAGCCCCAGCCACCATTGCGCCGCCAGCAGCACCCCCGCGCCGGTCGCCACCCCCTTGCCGCCCTTGAAGCCGAGCCAGACGGGGAAGGCGTGGCCGGCCATCGCGGCGACGCCGGCGACCAGCGCCGCCTCCTCGCCCCAGATCGCACGCGCCAGCAGCAGCGCGGCCGCGCCCTTGAGCGCGTCGAGGACCAGGGTGGCGGCGGCCAGCCCCTTGCGGCCGGTGCGGAGCACATTGGTCGCGCCGATATTGCCAGAGCCGATGGCGCGGATGTCGCCCAGCCCCGCGGCCTTGGTCAGCACCAGGCCGAAGGGGATCGAGCCGAGCAGGTAGCCGAGGATCGCGGCCAGCAGCAGCGACATCATCCGAAGACGCGCCTTCCCGCCTTCCAGGTGCCGAGCACCTTGCCCTCCAGCGCGCGCCCGTCGAAGGGCGTGTTCTGCGCCTTGCCGGGCAGCTTCCCGGCCTCGACGCGCCAGCCGCGCTCGGGATGGAACAGCACCAGGTCGGCCGGCGCGCCCTTGGCCAGCCGGCCTGCTTGCAGGCCGAGCAGGGCGGCGGGCCGGCTGGTCAGCAGCGCCAGCGCGTCCAGCAGCCCGAGCGCGCCGCCATGCACCTGCGCCAGCGTCACCGCGAGCAGCGTGGCCAGCCCCGCCCCGCCGGGCTCGGCCTGGGCGAAGGGCAGGCGCTTGTCGTCGGCGTCCCTCGGCTGGTGGTCGGAGGCGACGGCATCGATCGTGCCGTCGGCCAGCGCGGCCAGCACGGCCAGCCGGTCCGCCTCGTCCCGCAGCGGCGGGGAGAGCTTGGCGTAGGTGCGGTATTCGCCGATCGCCGTCTCGTTCAGGTCGAAATAGGGGGGCGCGGTGTCGCAGGTGACGGCGAGGCCCTCCGCCTTGGCGGCGCGAATCAGGTCCAGCGCGGCGGCGGTGGAGACATGGGCGAAATGCACATGGCCGCGCGTCAGGCGCGCCAGCGCGATGTCGCGGGCGACCAGCATCGACTCGGCGGCGGGCGGGATGCCGGGCAGGCCCATGCGGGTGGCGCGTTCGCCTTCCGTGGCGGCGCCGCCGGCGGCGAGTGCCGGTTCCTCCGGGTGCTGCACGACGAAGCTGCCGAAGGCGCGCGCGTAGCTGAGGGCAAGGCGCATGGTGCGCGCATTGCCGATGGCGCGCTGGCCATCGGTGAAGGCGACGGCGCCGGCTTCCTTCAGCAGGCCGAACTCGGAAAGGTCCTTGCCCGCGCAGCCGGCGGTGGCGGCGCCATAGGGCAGGATGGTCAGGCTGCCGGTCGCCTCGCCCTTGCGGATGACGAAGGAGATCAGCGCCGGGTCGTCGAGCGGCGGGTCGGTGTCCGGCAGGGCGCAGAGCGTGGTGATGCCCCCCGAAGCGGCGGCCTGGGCGGCGGAGGCGATGGTCTCGCGGTGCTCGGCGCCGGGTTCGCCGAGGGCGGCGCGCAGGTCGATAAGGCCGGGGGCGAGGCAGGCGCCGTCGGCGTCCACCACCACCGCACCCTCCGGCACGCCGAGCGACGGCCCGAGATCCAGGATGCGCCCGTCCCGCACCAGCAGCCCGCCCGGCGCATCGAGGCCGCCTTGCGGGTCCAGCAGCCTGGCATTGGTGATCAGCAGGTCGCCCATGCCGGGGTTATAGACGGGAAGCCCGGGCCCGCCACCCGCTTCGCCGGCGGTTGACAGAAGCTGCCGCCGCGGTTCGGCTGGCAGGGTCGCCGGAGACGCACCGATGCCCCTGTTGAACTCCCGCGAGGGCTATGGCGCGCTGCCCAAGGCAGCGCACTGGATCATCGCCGCGCTGTTCGCCTGGCAGCTCGGCTCCGGCCTGGTGATGACCCGGCTGGGCGACGGCGAGCGCATCGCCGGGCTTGGCGCGGATGCACTGTACAACTGGCACAAGACGATCGGCCTGCTGGCGCTGGCGGTGGCGCTCGGCCGCATCGCGCTGCGCCGGATGGGCGAGCTGCCGCCTTGGGCACCGACGCTGACGGTGGCGGAGCGGCGCATCGTCCACCGCGCCGAGCAGCTGCTCTATGCGGCGATGCTGCTGATGCCGCTGAGCGGCTTCGTGCATGTCATGGCCGGCGGCTATGGCGTGCTGCTGGCGGGGCTGGTGGCGCTGCCCAATCCGCTGCCCGAATCGAAGGCGCTGGGCGAGGTAGGCCGGGTGCTGCACCTGGCCGGCGCGATCGGCCTGGCCCTGGCGCTGGCGGCGCATCTCGGCGTCGTGCTGCGCCATGCCGCGCTGCTGCGCGACGGGCTGCTGCGGCGGATGCTGCCCTAGCAGGCTGCGGAAATTCGTCTGTTCAGATCGGCCCTGGTCTGATTCCCTGCTGGTGTTGGCGGCGGGTGTGGCGATGCGCGGGTTGGATCGGCAGACGGGTTCGATGTTCAGCTATGTGAGCCCGGAGGCGCTGGTGCCGGCGGACCACCCGCTGCGGCCGATCCGGGTGTTGGTGAACCGAGCGCTGGAGCGGCTGTCGGGCGAGTTCGACAAGCTCTACGCGGCGGGCGGTCGGGACTCGATCGCGCCGGAGAAGCTGCTGCGGGCACTGCTGCTGCAGGCCTTCTACTCGGTCCGCTCCGAGCGGCGGCTGATGGAGCAGGTGACCTACAACATGCTGTTCCGCTGGTTCATCGGGCTGTCGATGGACGCGCCGGTGTGGGACGTGACGGTGTTCACCAAGAACCGGGACCGGCTGCTGCGGGGCGAGGTGGCGGGCAAGTTCTTCGCCGCCGTGCTGTCCGATCCGGAGGTGAAGCCGCTGCTGTCGTCGGAGCACTTTTCGGTGGACGGCACGCTGATCGAGGCCTGGGCGTCGATGAAGAGCTTCCGACCCAAGGACGGCTCGGGCGCGCCACCCGGGCCGGGCCGCAACGGCGAGCGCGACTTCCACGGGGAGAAGCGCAGCAACGAGACGCATGGCTCGACGACGGACCCGGATGCGCGGCTGGCGCGCAAGTCGAACGGGCAGGCGTCGAAGCTCTGCTACGCCGGGCATGTGGTGATCGAGAACCGGCACGGCCTGGCGGTCGCGGCGACCACGACGCGGGCCACCGGCACCGCCGAGCGCGACGCCGGCGAGGCGATGATGGCGGGGCTGGATCGCGCGCCGCGGAGCACGCTGGGGGCGGACAAGAACTACGACACGCAGGGCTTCGTCGCCGCGATGCGTGGCCTGGGCGTGACGCCCCACGTGGCGCAGCACACCAACGGTCGGCGCTCGGCGATCGACGGGCGGACCACGCG
>JAIYDD010000146.1 GCA_027487675.1 Acetobacteraceae bacterium
GCCATCGCCATCGCGGCCGAGATGGACATCGACGAGCAGACCATCCGCACCGCGCTCGCCGGCTTCAAGGGCGTGAAGCGCCGCTTCACCCGCACCGGCGAGGCCGGCGGCATCACCGTGATCGACGATTACGGCCACCACCCGGTGGAGATCGCGGCCGTGCTGAAGGCCGCCCGCCAGGCCGGCGCGCGGGAGGTGATCGCGGTGGTGCAGCCGCACCGCTATTCGCGCCTCGCCACGCTGTTCGAGGATTTCTGCGCTTGCATGAACGATGCGGGCACGGTGATCGTCGCGGATGTCTATGCCGCCGGCGAACAGCCTGTGCCGGGCATCGACCGCGACGCGCTGGTGGAGGGGCTGCGGGCGCGCGGCCACCGCTCCGTGGTGCCGTTGCCGGGGCCGGACAGCCTGCCCGAGATGATCAACGCCATCGCGCGCGCCGGCGACTACGTGGTGTGCCTCGGCGCCGGCAACATCACGGCCTGGGCGCATGCGCTGCCGGGCCAGCTGGCGGCGCTGCAGGCCCGCACGCGGCCGCGCGCCGCGGGCAGCGGCAAGTGAGCGCGCGCGTCGCCATGACCGGCCTCGCCACCCTGCCGCCGCTGAAGGGCCGCGTGCAGGCCGCCGCGCCGCTCGCGCCCTTCACCTGGTTCCGCGTCGGCGGGCCGGCGGAATGGCTGGTGCGGCCGGCGGATGCGGAGGACGCGCTGCTGCTGCTGCGCGACCTGCCGGATGCGGTGCCGCTGACGATGATCGGCGCGGCGTCCAACCTCATCGTGCGGGACGGCGGCGTGCGCGGCGTGGTGCTGCGACTCGGCGGGCGCGGGTTCGGGGCGATCGCGGTCGAGGCGGATGGCATCGTCGCCGGCGCCGCGGCGCTGGATGCGACGGTCGCGGAACACGCAGCCGCGGCGGGGCTCGCGGGGCTGGAGTTCCTGTCGGGTATCCCGGGCACGGTGGGCGGCGCGGTCGCGATGAATGCCGGCGCCTACGGGGCCGAGGTGAAGGATGTGCTGGACTGGGCGGAGGTCGCGACGCAAGCCGGCCTGCTGCGGCTGCCCGCCGCCGATCTCGGCTTCGCCTATCGCCGCGCCGCGCTGCCGCCGCGCGGCGTCGTGGTGCGCGCGCGCTTCCGCGCGGCCCCCGGCGACCGCGCGGCCATCGCGGCGCGCATGGCCGAGATCCGCGCCTCGCGCGAAGCCACCCAGCCCGTCCGGGCGCGCACCGGCGGCTCCACCTTCAAGAACCCGCCGGGCAACAAGGCCTGGCGGCTGGTGGATGCCGCCGGCTGCCGGGGCCTGACGCGCGGCGGCGCGCAGGTGTCGGAGCTGCACGCGAACTTCCTGCTGAACACAGGCGGCGCGACGGCCGCGGACATCGAGGGCCTGGGCGAGGAGGTGCGCGCGCGCGTGCTGGCCGCGACCGGCATTGCCCTGGAGTGGGAGATCAGGCGCGTCGGCGAGCCTCCGGCGATCGCGCCCCCCGCCCCGCCCGGCCGCCGGCCCGACGGTTTCGCCACCGCCCCCCGCGGAGCGGGGCAGGGGGAGCGATGACCATGCGCGTCGCGGTCCTGCATGGCGGCATCTCGGCCGAGCGCGAGGTGAGCCTCGCCACCGGCGGACAGGTCGTGGCGGCGCTGCGGCTGGCCGGCTTCGATGTCGTGCCGATCGAAGTCGGCGCCGATCTGGCCGCCGTCATCGCGGCGCTGCAGGCGGCGAAGCCCGAGGTCGTGTTCAACGCGCTGCATGGCCGCTTCGGCGAGGATGGCTGCATCCAGGGCGTGCTGGACTGGCTCGGCCTGCCCTACACGCATTCCGGCCTGCGCGCGTCCGCCATCGCCATGGACAAGCAGGCCGCCAAGGCCGCCTTCGCGGCCGCCGGCCTGCCCGTCGCCGAAGGCCGCATCGTCTCGCCGGAGGAGCTTGAGGCGGAAGACCCGCTGCCGCGCCCCTATGTCGTCAAGCCGGTGAACGAGGGCTCCTCCGTCGGCGTCGAGATTCTCCGCGATGGCGACAACCGGCGCGCCGACATCGCGCGCGCCTGGCGCTTCGACCGCCGCATCATGGCGGAAGCCTTCATCCCCGGCCGCGAGCTGACGGTGGCCGTGATGGGGGACCGCCCGCTGGAGGTCACGGAAATCCTGCCCGCCGCCGGCTTCTACGACTACGAAGCGAAATACGCCGATGGCGGCAGCCGCCACGTCCTGCCCGCGCCCGTCGCGCCGGCGATCCGCGACCAGGCGATGGACATCGCGCTGCGCGCGCATCGCGCGCTCGGCTGCCGCGGCGTCTCCCGCGCCGATTTCCGCTACGACGACACGGCGGGCGAACCCGGCCGGCTGGTGATCCTGGAGGTCAACACCCAGCCCGGCATGACGCGCACCAGCCTGGTGCCCGAGCAGGCCGCGCATGTCGGCATCGCCTTCCCCGAGCTCTGCGCCTGGATGGTGCGGGAGGCGCGGCATGGCTAGCACGCCGCTGCGCGCCGGCGGCCGCGGCGCCGCGCTCTCCTCCTCCCGCCCGCGGCGGGAGCCGGACCGCCCGAGCCGGCTGCGCATCTGGCTGCGCCGGCGGCGCGGTCTCGCGAAGCCGGCGGCACTCGGGCTGCTCGCGGCGGGGCTGCTCGGCGCGGTCGGCGTCGGCCTCTACATCGCCGATCCCGCCGGCCGGGTGCAGGCGGTTGTCGAGAATGCCGCGGCGATCGGCGCCTCCGCCGGGCTCGAGGTGCAGGAGGTGGTGGTGGAAGGCCGCCGCAACACGCCGCCCGACCTGCTGCGCGCCGCCATCGGGGTGGAGCGCGGGGACCCGCTGCTCGGCTTTTCGCCGGCCGAGGCGCGCGCGCGGCTCGAGACCATCGCCTGGGTGGAAAGCGCCCATGTGGAACGGCGCATGCCCGCCACCATCCTGGTGCGGCTGACGGAGCGGACGCCCTTCGCCATCTGGCAGCACCAGGGCCGCTTCACGCTGATCGACCGCGAGGGCAGGCCGATCACCAGCGACACGCTCGACGCCTTCGGCCCGCTTCCGCTCGTCGTCGGCCCCGGCGCGGACCGCCACGCCGCCGCGCTGCACGACCTGCTGCAGGCGCACGGCGACATCCTGGCGCGCACCCAGGCGCTGGTGCGCGTCGGCGAACGCCGCTGGAACCTGAAGCTGCACAGCGGCACCGACATCCTGCTGCCGGAAGGGCACGAAGCGCCCGCGCTGAACCGCCTCGCCGAACTGCACGCGCGCCACGCGCTGCTCGACCGCCCGCTGGTCGCGATCGACATGCGCCTGCCGGACCGGCTGGTGCTGCGCCCGCCGCCGGCGCCCGAGCCCACGCCGCAGCCGCAGCGCCGCCCGGCCACGAGGGAAGGGAACCGCGGATGAACGCCCTGTCCCGCCTGCCCGTCCGCGTGGAGTCCGGCCCGGAACGCCGCCGCCGCGGCGCGCGCGCCGGCGCCTTCGGCGTGCTCGACATCGGCACCAGCAAGACGGTCTGCCTGATCGCGCGCGTGGAAGGCGATGGCGAGCCGCGGGTGCTCGGCTTCGGCTGGCAGCGCGGCCGCGGCGTGAAGGGCGGATCGATCATCGACCTGGAGGAGGCGGAGCGCGCCATCCGCGCCGCCGTCGGCCAGGCGGAGGAGATGGCGGACACCAAGCTGACCGGCGTCATCGTCAACCTCTCCTGCGGGCAGCCGGCGTCGCGGCTGATGCATCTGCAATGGCAGATCGCCGGCCGCGCGGTGACGGATGCCGATCTGCGCGCGATGCTCGCCGAAGGCCGCCGCCGCGGCCACGAGGAAGGGCGCGAGACGGTGCATGGCGCGCCGGTGTCCTTCACGGTGGATGCGACGCCCGGCGTCGAGGATCCGCGCGGCATGGTGTGCGAGACGCTGGGCGCGCGCATCCACCTGGTGGACGCGGCGCAGCTGTCGCTCCGCAACCTCGGCACCTGCCTGGCGCGCTGCGACCTGGAGGTGGAGGAGCTGGTCTCCTCCCCCTTCGCCGCCGGCCTCGCCACGCTGGTCGAGGACGAGAAGCGCATCGGCGCGACGGTGGTGGACATGGGCGGCGGCACGACGTCCTTCGCCGTGTTCAGCGAGGGCCAGCTGATCCATGCCGGGCAGATCCCCGTGGGCGGCTGGCAGGTGACGAACGACCTGGCGCGCGTGCTCTCCACCCCGCTCAATCACGCCGAACGCCTCAAGACGCTGCATGGCGGCGCGCAGCCGGCCGCCGAGGACGAGCGCGAGATGCTGCCCGTGCCGCTGGTGGGCGAGGACGAGGACCACATCGCGCGCATCCCGCGCGCCATGGTGGTCAACATCATCCGCCCGCGGCTGGAGGAGACCTTCGAGCTGCTGCGCGACCGGCTGGAACAGGCGGGCGTCGCGGGGGAAGCCGGCACGCGCGTGGTGCTGACCGGCGGCGCCAGCCAGCTGATCGGCGCGCGCGAACTCGCCGCGCGGGTGCTGGACCGCCAGGTGCGCATCGGCCGCCCGCGCGCCACGCGCGGCCTGCCGGAAACCGCGGGCGGACCGCCCTTTGCCGCCGCCATCGGGCTGCTCGCCTGGGGTGCCGGCGAAGGCCGCCCGATCATCGACATCGCCCCCGGACCCGACCGCCCGCGCGGCGTGGTCCGGCGTCTCATCGATTGGCTGCGGGCCGGCGCCTGATGCCCGCAGCCACCACCCCTGCCTTGCCCGCGCAAGGCGAACAGCTTCAGGAGAGGCCGCCACGATGACGCTCAACCTCACCATGCCGAACCAGCAGCACACCGACTTCACGCCGCGCATCACCGTGGTCGGCGTCGGCGGCGGCGGCACCAATGCGGTGAACAACATGGTCGCGATGGGCCTCGACGGCGTCGAGTTCCTGGTCGCCAACACCGATGCGCAGTCGCTGACGCACAGCAGGGCCGAACGCCGCGTGCAGCTCGGCCCGCACCTGACGCAGGGGCTGGGTGCCGGCGCGAAGCCCGAGATCGGCCGCGCGGCGGCGGAGGAAGCGACCGAGGAACTCGCGCGTCACCTCGAAGGCTGCCACATGGTCTTCGTCACCGCCGGCATGGGCGGCGGCACCGGCACGGGGGCCGCGCCCGTGATCGCGCGCATGGCGCGCGAGCGCGGGATCCTGACCGTCGGCGTGGTGACCAAGCCCTTCCAGTTCGAAGGGCCGAAGCGCAGCAAGGCGGCCGAGGCCGGCATCGAGGAGCTGCAGCAGTTCGTCGACACGCTGATCGTCATCCCGAACCAGAACCTGTTCCGCCTGGCCACCGAGCGCACCACCTTCCAGGAAGCCTTCAAGATGGCCGACAACGTGCTCTACATGGGCGTGCGCGGCGTGACCGACCTGATGGTGAACCCGGGGCTCGTGAACCTCGACTTCGCCGACATCCGAACGGTGATGGCGGAGATGGGCAAGGCGATGATGGGCACCGGCGAGGCGGAAGGCGAGGAGCGCTCCGTCAAGGCGGCCGAAGCCGCGATCAGCAACCCGCTGCTGGAAGACACCTCCATGCGCGGCGCGCGCGGCGTGCTGATCAACATCACCGGCGGCTACGACATGACGCTGTTCGAGGTGGACGCCGCCGCCAACCGCATCCGCCAGGAGGTGGACGAGGACGCGAACATCATCTTCGGCTCCTCGGTGGACGAGACGCTGAACGGGCGCATCCGCGTCTCCGTCGTCGCGACGGGGATCGATGCGCGCGAGGCGCGCGAGGCGGAACGCCCGCGGCTGGTCGCGGTGGGCGGCGGCATGGCGCAGCCCGTGCCGGCCATGGCCCAGCCCGCCGCCACCGCGCCGCAGCCGGCGCCGCGCTTGGGCGGCTTCATGCCGCGCGTCGCGGCCGGAGCCGCGCCCATGATGCAGCCGGCCGGAGCCGCGCCGCTCATGCAGCCCGCCGGCGCCGCGCCGCAGATGGTCGCGCCGGCCGCGCAGCCGATGCGCCAGGCGCCAGTCTTCGTCGGCCCGGCCCAGGCCCACGCCGCGCCGGCCCCGGCAGCGCATCTGCATCCTGCCCCGGCGGCCGAGCCCGTCGCCGCGCCGGTGCCGATGCCGGAGCCCCCGACCATCTACGCCCAACCGCAGCCCGCCGAGCCGGGCCTGCGCGCCCCGGCCGGGACGCGCCCCGCCGCCCCGGCCCCGGCGCCGAGCTCCGGCTTCAACATCTTCCGCCGCGCCACCGGGCTGATGCGGCGCGAGGTGCCGGCCACGGCGCCGGTCGCGCCGCCGCCGGTCGCGCCGGCCCCCGCTCCGCAGCTGGAGCCGGCGCCGCAGGCCCGCGCGACGCGCGGCGGCGGCCAGGAGGAAGTCGGGCTCGACATCCCCACCTTCCTGCGCCGCCAGAGCAACTGACGCCGGCCGGCTCTGCCGGCGATCCGATGGCGGCCGGCGCAGATCGTGCCGGCCGAGCGGCCGCCTCCTGTGCGGCGCAGGCGGGCCGGCGGAAGCCGGCGCCGGGCATTCGGGGGCAAGGGTGCGCCCGGGGGGGCCATGCCGGTCGCTCCGCGGTGTCCCCCGGCCTCGCGGCTGTGCGTAACGTTCAGCCTGTCTTAACGCCAATGCTCGATGCTGACGGGCGCGCCCTGCGCCGGGCGCCCGCGCGCCGCGATTGCGGCAGCTTCAGGGCGGCCCCCGATTGCGGCGGAATCTGGGCGGAATTGCCACATGTGCGGCGCAGCAAGCCATTTGAAATCAATTACTTGCGGTGTAATACGCAGAAACAACGCTTGACTGGCGGCGTGACGTCGCAGGGTGGCATCAGCGCCCCTGGGAAAGCGGCGCATGGGGGCGCCGATCCCACCGACGGAAACGCTTCCGGTCCTCCTGGGGCCTGCGGCCGATCCGACGGAAAATGACCACGGGGGGCGATACGCTGGTCGACCGGCTGCCATGGGGGCGGCCAGCGGCGCAGCGCATTGTCAGGGGCGAACGAGGCGATGGACGGTCTTCTTCCGGTCGACAGGGCGAGGCGGCGCACGCTGCGCACCGCCATCAGCTGCGTCGGCGTCGGGCTGCACACCGGCCGGCGCGTCACCCTGACCCTGCGCCCCGCCGCCGCGGGCACCGGAATCCTGTTCCGCCGCGTCGACCTCGGCCACGACATTCCCGCCCGCTTCGACCGGGTGGTCGACACCCGCCTCTGCACGGCAATGGTCGCCCAGGACGCGCCCCAGGCGCGCATCGGCACTGTCGAGCACGTGATGGCCGCACTCGCCGGCACCGGCATCACCGATGCCATCGTGGAACTCGACGGGCCGGAAGTCCCGATCCTGGACGGCTCCGCCGCCCCCTTCGTCTTCCTGATCGACTGCGCCGGCAGCCTGGCCTTCAACGAGGCCGCCCCGGTGATCGAGGTGCTGCGCCGCATCCGGGTCGAGGAGGGCGAGGCCTTCGCCGAACTCCACCCCGCCACCGCGCCGGGCTTCGAGGCGACGCTGTCCATCGACTTCCCCGCCAGCGCCATCGGCCAGCAGAACGTCACGCTGCGCGTCACGCCCGCCACCTTCCGCGCCGGCCTGGCCGATGCGCGCACCTTCGCGCTGGCCGAGGACATCGCGCGGCTGCGGGCCGCCGGCCTGGCGCAGGGCGGCAGCCTGCAGAACGCCGTGGTGGTGGATGGGCCGCTGGTGCTCAACCCGGGCGGGCTGCGCCGGCCGGACGAATTCGTGCGCCACAAGATGCTCGACGTGGTGGGCGACCTGGCGCTGGCCGGGGCGGCGCTGTCGGCGCGCTTCGTCGGCCACCGCTCCGGCCATGCGCTGAACAACCGGCTGCTGCGCGCGCTGCTGGCCGATCGCGGCGCCTGGCGGATGGCCGAGGGCGCGCTGGCCGCCGATGGCGTCTCCGTCCCCCTGCCCGCCGCGGCGGCGCCCGCCATCGCCTGACCGGGCGCCGCGGACCCCGCCTGTCCGCCCGGGCCGGCCGCGTGGTATAGGAGGCGCGCCATGCGCCAGATGCCGCCCCGGATGACCCGCCTCCGCCGCCTGACCCTGCTGCCCCTGCTGCTGCTGCCGCTCGCGGCCTGCGGCGGCCTGCAGGCCTGGGATGGCCGACAGACCTCGATCGGCGCGCAGGGGCGTGCCGCGACCGGCACCGACACATCGGCCGAGGCGCTCTACGCCGCCGGCATGGAACGGCTGGAACGCCAGGAATACGCCCGCGCGGTCGAGGCCTTCGACCTGGTGGAGCGCGAGCATCCCTATTCGGCCTTCGCCACCAACGCCAAGCTGATGGCCGCCTATGCCGAATACATGCGCAACCGCTACACCGAAGCGCTCGGCGCCCTGGACCGCTTCATCCAGCTGCATCCAGCGCATCGCGACATCGCCTACGCCTACTACCTCCGCGCGCTGTCGCTCTACGAGCAGATCAACGACGTCCAGCGCGACCAGCGCGCCACAGAACAGGCCATGGCCGCGCTGCAGGACGTGGCGAACCGCTTCCCCAACACGCCCTATGCCCGCGACGCAAGGCTGAAGATCGACCTCGCCCGCGACCACCTGGCGGGACGCGAGATGGAGGTCGGCCGCTTCTACCAGGGCCGCCGCCTATGGGCCGCGGCGATCGGTCGCTACCGCCGCGTGGTGGAGGAATTCCAGACCACCAACCACGTGCCGGAAGCGCTGCACCGCCTGACCGAGATCTACCTGGCGATCGGGCTGACGGATGAAGCGCGGCGCACCGCCTCCGTGCTCGGCCACAACTACCCGGGCAGCCCCTGGTACCAGGACAGCTACGCGCTGCTGGTCGAGGGCGACGCGCCCGCCCCCGAGGACCGGCCGGGCTTCTTCCGCCGCCTGGTCGGGACCGTCTTCTGACGCGGCACGGCGCGCCGTGCTGAGTTCGCTCGCCATCCGCGACGTGGTGCTGATCGAGCGCCTCGACCTGTCCTTCGGGCGGGGGCTGACGGTGCTGACCGGCGAGACGGGGGCGGGCAAGTCGATCCTGCTGGACAGCCTGGGCCTGGCGCTTGGCATGCGCGCCGATTCGGGGCTGGTGCGCGCCGGGCAGCCGCAGGCCTCGGTCGCCGCTTCCTTCGCGCTGGCCGAGCGCCACCCGGCGCGCGCGCTGCTGTCCGAGCAGGGGATCGAGGCCGAGGACGAGCTGGTGCTGCGCCGGGTCGTCACCGCCGATGGCCGCTCTCGCGCCTTCGTCAACGACCAACCGGTGGGCGTCACGCTGCTGCGGCGGCTGGGCGCGCTGCTGGTCGAGGTGCAGGGCCAGCATGAGCAGGTGGGGCTCGCCGACCCCACCGGCCATGCCGCGCTGCTGGATGCCGCCGGCGCGCTGGAAAAGCCGCGCGCCGGCGCGGGCGAGGCGCATCGCGCGTGGCGCGAGGCGGAACGCGCGCTGGCCGCGGCGCAGGAGGAGATCGCCGCCGCCCGCCGCGACGAGGATTTCCTGCGGCACGCGGTCGCGGAGCTGGAGGAGCTGGCCCCCGCCGAAGGCGAGGAGGACGCGCTGGCATCCGAACGCCAGCGCCTGCAGCAGGGCGAGCGCCGGTCGGAAGCCATCGCCGAGGCCATGGCCTCCCTCGCCCCGCGCGACCGCCGCGCCGCCAACCCGGCGAACGCCCTGCGCGGCGCCATCCGCGCCATCGAGCGCCTGCCCCCCCCGAACGCCGAGGCCGAGCCGGCGCTGGAAGCGTTGGGCCGCGCGCTGGATGCGCTGGGCGAGGCGGAGACCGCCCTCGAACGCCTGGCGCACGATGCTGGCCCCGATCCGCGCCGGCTGGAACAGGTGGAGGAGCGGCTGTTCGCGCTGCGCGCCGCCGCCCGCAAGCACCTGGTGCCGGTGGTCGAGCTGCCGGCGCTGCTGGCCGCCCTGAAGGCGCGGCTGGCGGCGCTGGATGCGGGCACGGATCGCGTGACGGCGGCGGCGAAGCGCGCGGCGGAAACCCGGGCGGCCTTCCTGGATGTCGCCGGGCGGCTGTCGGAGCAGCGCAAGGCCGCGGCGAAGGCGCTGGAAGCCGCCGTCGCGCGCGAATTGCCGCCGCTGAGGCTGGATCGCGCGCGGCTGGTGATCGAGGTCGCGCAGCGCCCGGAAGGCGCATGGGGACCGGACGGCGTGGACCGCGTGACCTTCCTGGTCTCGACCAATCCGGGGCAGGCGCCGGGGGCGCTGGACAAGGTGGCCTCGGGCGGCGAGCTGTCGCGGCTGATGCTGGCGCTGAAGGTGGTGCTGGCGCGCGGATCGCCGGTGCCGACGCTGGTCTTCGACGAGGTGGACAGCGGCATCGGCGGCGCCACCGCGGCCGCCGTCGGCGAACGCCTGGCGCGCGTGGCGGAACGGCTGCAGGTGCTGGTGGTGACGCATTCGCCGCAGGTCGCGGCGCGCGGCGCGCGGCATCTCTCCGTCGCCAAGCAGGTGAAGGCGGGGCGGGCGGAGACGCGCGTCACGCCGCTGGATGCCAAGCAGCGGCGCGAGGAGATCGCGCGCATGCTGGCCGGCGAACAGGTGACGGACGCCGCCCGCGCCGCCGCCGACAGCCTGCTGACGGGCAGCCTGCTGTGATCCGCGAAGCCGTCCCCGCCGACGCGCCCGCCGTGGCGGCGCTGGTGAACGCCATCAACAGCCTGGACGACACGCCGCCTGCCGTGCCGATGACGGCGGCGGTGGTGGCGCGCGACCTGCTGGGCCCGACGGCGAAGGCGATCCTGCGCGTCGCCGAGCTGGACGGCGCCGTGCTGGGCTTCGCGACCGCCGGCCTGGTCTACGACGCCCAGCGCGCGGCCTGGGCGCTGATGCTGCTCGACCTCTATGTGGCGCCGGAGGCGCGCCGCCGCGGCCTGGCGCGCGGGCTGATGGCGTCGCTCGCCGCCGAGGCACGGGCACGCGGCGCGGCCTGCCTCTGGTGGGGCGTGGACGAAGGCGACGACGAGGCGACGCTGTTCTACCGCGCCATCGGCGCCGTCAGCGAAGGCTGGTCCAGCGGCGAGATCCTGGAAGGCGCGGCGCTGGACGCGCTGGCCGCGGAGGCGCCGCGATGATCGCCGCCCGCACCCTGCACAGTGCGCATGGCGATGTCCGGGTCGAGCTCGATGCGCCGGTGCCCGACGGGGCGGATTGGCGCTGCGCCTTCCGCATCCAGGGCCCGCTCGGCACCTCGTCGGCCCGTGCGATGGGCGTGGACGCTTTCCAGGCCCTGCAACTCGCGCTGGTCAGGCTCGCGATGGACCTGCGGATGGGCCCGGAATTCGCGGCCGGCCCGTTGCGATGGCTCGACCTGGACGAGCCCGGCTTCGCGCTTCCGCCGGGCTATCCGGAACTCTCCTGGACACATCCCGGCGACGGCGGGAGCGGCGTGCCATGACCGCCTGGCGCATCCGCGCGGCGGAGGCCGCGGATTTCGACGCCATCGCGGCCATGGTCGCCGCGCTGAACGCCGAGGAAGGCTACGATCCGCGCCTCGGGCCCGACGGCGCGGCGCTGCGCACCGCCTTCCTCGGCCCCGCCGCGCGCGGCACCGCGCTGGTCGCCGAAGGGGCGGAGGGACTGCTCGGCTACATCACGATGCACATCAGCTACGAGACGACGCACGCCGCGCCGGGCGCCTATGTCGGCGACCTCTATGTTCGCTCCCAGGCGCGGCGGCGCGGCATCGCGCGCGGGCTGGTCGCCGCCGCGGCGCGCCATGTCCGCGACCGCGGCGGCAACCATCTGTGGTGGACCGCGCTGCCGAAGAACATCGGCGGCCAGGCCTTCTACCGCGCGATCGGCGCGGAGCCGGAACCCCTCTTCGCCTATTCGCTGGCGCGCAAGGCCTTCGACCGGCTGGCCGCGGATGGCTCGCCGTGACGGAGGCCGCGCTGCGCGCGCGCGCCGTCGACGCGCTGACCGAGGAGGAGGCGGCGGCCGAGCTCGCCGCGCTGGCGGCCGAGATCGCCCGTCACGACGCGCTCTACCACCGCCAGGACGCGCCGGAGATCAGCGACGCGGACTACGATGCGCTGGTGCGCCGCAACCGCGCCGTCGAGGCGCGCTTCCCCGAATTGCTGCGCGCCGACAGCCCGAGCCGCCGCGTCGGCGCCGAGGCCGCGGAGGGTTTTGCGAAGCTTCGGCACGGCGTGCCGATGCTCAGCCTGGACAACGCCTTCTCCGACGCCGACTTCTCCGAGTTCTGCGCGCGCATCCGCCGCTTCCTGGGCCTGCCCGCCGAGGAACGGCTTGCCTTCGTGGGCGAGCCGAAGATCGACGGCCTCTCGGTGAACCTGCTGTACGAAGCCGGCCGCTTCGTCCGCGGCGCGACGCGCGGCGACGGCACGGAAGGCGAGGACGTCACCCAGAACCTGCTGACGCTGGCCGACCTGCCGAAGCGCCTGCCCACGCCCTTCCCCACCCGCATCGAGATCCGCGGCGAGGTCTTCTGCGAGAAGGCCGATTTCCTCGCCTTCCGCGCGGCGCAGGCGCAGGCCGCCGAGGAACGCGAGGCACGCCGCGCGCGCAGCGAGAAGGTGGGGCCGGCCATCACCGTCCCCGTCAACCCGCGCAACTTCGCCGCCGGATCGCTGCGGCAGCTCGACCCCGCCATCACCGCGCAGCGCCCGCTCAAGCTCTTCGCCTATGCGATGGGCGAGGCGTCCGAACAACCCGCCGAGACGCATGGCGCCTGGCTGCAACGCCTGCGCGACTGGGGTTTTCGCGTGAACCCGGAATCGACGGCGCTGGCGGACGAGGCCGCGGCGCTGGACTTCCAGCAACGCATCGGCGCGGCGCGGGCGGGGCTGAGCTACGACATCGACGGCGTGGTCTACAAGCTCGACAGGCTGGACTGGCAGCGCCGCCTGGGCTTCGTCGGTCGCGCGCCGCGCTGGGCCATCGCTTGGAAATTCCCGGCGGAGCAGGCCACCACCGTGCTGCTCGACATCCAGATCCAGGTCGGCCGCACCGGCGCGCTGACGCCGCGCGCGGTGATGCAACCCGTCGGCGTCGGCGGCGTGATGGTGACGCATGCCAGCCTGCACAACGAGGACGAGATCGCCCGCAAGGATGTGCGCATCGGCGACGCCGTCATCCTGCAGCGCGCCGGCGACGTCATCCCGCAGATCCTGGGCATCGTGCCGGAGAAGCGGCCCGAAGGCGCGCAGCCCTTCGTCTTCCCCGCCGTCTGCCCCGCCTGCGGCAGCCACGCCATCCGCCCGGAAGGCGAGGTGGTGCGCCGCTGCACCGGCGGCCTGATCTGCCCGGCGCAGACCGTCGAGCGCCTGATCCACTTCACCCGCCGCAACGCCATGGACATCGAGGGCCTCGGCGAGGAGAACATCCAGACCCTGTTCGACGCCGGCCTGGTGAAATCCCCCGCCGACATCTTCCGCCTGCACGCACATGCCGAGGTGATGCGCACCTGGGAAGGCTGGGGCGGCAAGGCCGGGCGCGAGTCGAAGAAGGTCGCGAACCTGCTCGCCGCGATCGAGACACGCCGCCGCGTGCCGCTGGAACGCTTCATCTTCGCCCTCGGCATCCGCCGCATCGGGGAGGCGAACGCGAAGCTGCTCGCCCGCCACTACCATTCCTTCGCCGAATGGCGCGCGAAGATGATCGCCGCGACCACCATCGGGTCGGAGGCGCGGGAGGAGCTGGGCTCCATCCAGGGCATCGGCCCGGCCATCGCGACGGAACTCGCGGAGTTCTTCGTGGAAGCGCGCAACCGCGCCGCGCTCGACGACCTGGCGGCCGAGGTGACGCCGGAGGACAGCGTGGTCGCCGCCGCCGCCGACAGCGCCTTCGCCGGCCGCACCCTGGTCTTCACCGGCACGTTGCAGACCATGAGCCGCGACGAGGCCGAGGCGCAGGCCGAACGGCTGGGCGCCAAGGTCACCAAATCCGTCTCGAAGAAGACAGACTTCGTCGTGGTCGGCGCCGAGGCCGGCAGCAAGGCCACCAAGGCCGCCGAGCTCGGCCTGCGCATCCTGACCGAGGCCGAGTGGCGGGAGATGGCCGGCATCGCCTGAACGGCTTGCACCCCGGCCGCAAGCCGCCGTATCGGTCCGCCCATGCAAGCCTGGATCCTCGCCGCGCTGCTGCTGTCGGTCGCGGCCTATATCCACACCCGCTCGGCGCATCCCTCGATGCGGCCGGAAAATGCGGTGGCGGACCTCGCCTGGCGCGGGCTCGCGATGGCGTCGCTGATCGGCTGGGGCGTGCTGGTGGTGCGCGGCTTCTATCTCGGGCAATGGGCGAATGCGACGGCGACGCTGCTCGGCTCCTTCGCGCTGAACTGGTATTTTGGGCATCGCGGCCCGCGGCCCACATGGCCGGGGCTGTCCATGTTCTTCGCGGTGGTCGGCCTCGGCCTGGCGGCCTGGTCCTTCGCGAAGGAGTGACGGGGAGAAGCGCGATGCTGTTCGAAGGCTTCCGGCTGGAAACGCGGCCGGCCAATGGCCAGGCGCTGCGCGTGCGCATCGGCGGCGAGGGCCCGCCCTTGTTGCTGCTGCACGGCAACCCGCAGACGCATCTGATGTGGCACCGGGTCGCGCCCGCGCTGGCGCGGCGCTTCACCGTGGTCTGCGCGGATCTGCGCGGCTACGGTTTTTCCAGCAAGCCACCCATCTCCGCCGACCACGCCGCCTATGCGAAGCGCGCCATGGCCGCCGACATGCTCGAGCTGATGCGCGGCCTCGGCTTCGCGCGCTTCCAGCTGGTGTCGCATGACCGCGGCGCGCGCGTCGCGCATCGCCTGGCGCTGGACGCGCCGCAGGCGGTGCAGAAGCTGTGCGTGATGGACATCGTCCCGACGCTGCACCATTTCGAGACGGCCGGCATGGACTTCGCCCTGGGCTACTGGCACTGGTTCTTCCTGGCCCAGCCGCACCCGCTGCCCGAACGCATGATCCTGCGCGACGTCGAAGACTGGTTCGACCTGCAGACCTCGCGCGAGCCGAAGGACCGCGGCTTCTTCCACGCCGACGCCCGCGCCGATTACCTGGCCGCGCTGCGCCTTCCCGGCACGGTGGAGGCGATCTGCGAGGATTACCGCGCCGCCGC
Organism: Acetobacteraceae bacterium; assembly: GCA_027487675.1. GTDB lineage: Bacteria > Pseudomonadota > Alphaproteobacteria > Acetobacterales > Acetobacteraceae > Falsiroseomonas. The sequence continues at coordinate 14,976 of JAIYDD010000146.1, forward strand.
CACGATCGACCTGCTGCATGACCGCGAAAGCCGCGCGGCGGGAAGCCGCATCGCCTGCGACCTGCTGGCGCTGTGGGGTGCCAAGGGCAAGGTCGGCGGCTGGTACGCGCCGCTGGATGTCTGGCGCGGCTATGCCGCCGGCGCGGTCGCCGGCGGCCCGGTGCAGTCCGGCCACTACCTGCCCGAGGAAGCGCCGGAGGAGGTGCTGGCCGCGCTCGACGCCTTCCTCGACGCCGCCTGAATTCAGGGGAGCGGGAAGTCGAGCACGAAGGGCAGGTCGGTGTCGCCCGTGGCCTGCCCGGAAGCAGTCAGCATCGCGTGCACCTGGCCGCGGTGATGGGTCTGGTGGTTGAACATGTGCGTCACGAGCACCCAGACCGGGCGCTCGACATGCCGCCCCAGCGCGCCGCTGAACCAGCCCAGATCGCCGCGCAGCCAGTCCGGATCGAGGCTCGCGGCCCAGGCCACGATGCCGGCATCGATCTCGATCCGCGCGGCCTTCAGCCCGGCCCAGTCGGGATGCAGGCGTACGCTGTCGGCGATGCCGCCTTCCGGCTTCGGCCAGCCCGCGAAGCGCGCCATCCAGCTGCGGTCGCCCCAGACCAGGTGGCTCAGCGTGGCGTGGATGGAGCCGAAGAAGGCGCCGCGCGGCGCGATGCGCGCGGCCTCGTCCAGCCGGTCCGCGGCGGCGTAGAGCCGGCGGTTCATCTCGGCATTGTAGGCGGCCATCAGCCGCACCCAGGCTGCATCGATCACGGGCCGAGCCTCTTCCAGAACCAGACGGTGTCGCAGGCCACGCCAGCCGCGCCCAGCTCGAAACCCGGGATGGTGCCGAGCTCCGTCCAGCCGAGGTCGCGATACAGCGCCTCCGCCGCGCTGCCCGCGCGGGTGTCGAGCACCAGCATGCGCCGGCCGATGCCGCGCGCCGCCTGCTCCGCCCGCCGCATCAGCGCGCGGCCGACGCCGCTTCGGCGCAGCGCGGGCGCGACCATCAGCTTCTGCACCTCCGCGACATGCGGCTGGTTCTGCGGCGTGTCGAGATGCAGTTGCACGGTGCCCGCCAGCTCGCCATCGAGCCAGGCCACCAGCAGCACCGCCTTGCCGAGCGCGACGGCGGAGGAGACGGATTTCCAATAGGCCTGCGCGGTTGCCGGCGGCAGCGGCGGCAGCCAGGTGAGGCTCGCGCCATCCGCGACGCAGGCCACCAGCAGCGCGGTCAGGCGCCGTTCCGCGCTGGCGGCCGCGGCGGCGTCCAGCGCTTCCACCACCAGGCCCGAGAGCGGCTTGGCGTAGCGGAATTCCAGGCTGTTCGAGATGTCGTCCAGGATGCGGATGGAGCCCTGGCGGACGAAGCCGCGCTTCTCGTAGAAGGCATGCGCCGCTTCGAAGCGCGTGTCGGTCCACAGCACCAGGCGC
>JAIYDD010000182.1 GCA_027487675.1 Acetobacteraceae bacterium
CTCGGCGGCGCGGTGGTGACGGAGACGGTGTTCTCCTGGCCCGGCGTCGGGCGGCTGGCGGTCGGCGCCATCACCTCCTCCGACCTGCCGATGGCGCAGGGCGCGATCATCGTGCTGTCGCTCGGCTTCATCCTGGTGAACCTGACGGTGGATCTTCTGTACGGCGTGCTCGACCCGCGGGTGCGGCAGGGATGAGCGCCGCCGTCGCCGAAGCCCCCGCCATGCCCGCGCGGCCTTCCACGCTGCGCATCCTGCTGCGCGAGACGGGCGCTGCGATCGCGCTGGTGATCGTCGCGGTCGCCGTGCTGGCGGCGCTGCTCGCACCCGTGCTGGCCCCCTACGATCCCTTCGAGACGAACCTGATGGCGATCATGCAGCCGCCGGGCGGGGAGTATCTGCTGGGCACGGACGGGCAGGGGCGGGACATGCTGTCGCGCCTGCTGTTCGGGCTGCGCGTCACGCTGGCGATGGGCGCGGCGGCGCTGCTGATCGGCGGCGTGATCGGCACGTTGATCGGCCTCGCCGCGGCCTACTGGAAGCGGCTGGACGGGCTGCTGATGCGGCTGATGGACATCATGCTGTCCTTCCCAGCGATCCTGTTCGGGCTTGCGATCGCGGCGATCTTCGGCCCTGGCATCCTGGCCGTGGTCATCGCGCTGTCGGTCGCGACGGTGCCGCTGATGGCGCGCATCGCGCGCTCCTCCGCGCTGGTCGTGCTCGGCCAGGACTTCATCGAGGCCGCGCGCGCCCAGGGCATGGGCGATCTGATGCTCATCCGCCGGCATCTCGCGCCCAACTGCCTCTCGCCGATCCTGGTCTTTGCGACGCTGCGCTTCGGGCAGGTGATCCTGCTCGGCTCCGCGCTGTCCTTCCTCGGCCTCGGCGCGCAGCCGCCGGTGGCGGAACTCGGCGCGATGGCATCCCAGGGGCGGACATTCCTGTTCTTCGCGCCGCACATCTCGGTGATCCCCTCGGTGGCGATCTTCGTGGTGGTGCTGGCCTTCAACGTGCTGGGCGACGCGCTGCGCGATGCGCTCGACCCGCGGCTTCGCGTGTGAACGACAAGGGAGAAAGACGGATGGGCTGGGCAATCCTTCGACGCGGCACGCTGGGCCTGCTGGCCGCGGCGGGCATGGCGAGCGCACTGCCGGCACTCGCACAGACGCCGCGCAACACCGTGGTGATGCTGCGCGAGATCGACGCGGACCGCTACGACCTGCACCGGTCCACCGCGCGCGGCGCCGGCGAGATCGTCACCATGATGACCGACACGCTGGTCAGCATGGATTGGGACGGCCGCACCATCCGCCCGGGCCTCGCCGAGCGCTGGGAGGTTTCGCCCGACGGCAAGCTCTACACCTTCCATCTCCGCCGCGACGTCACCTTCTGCGACGGCAAGCCGATGACGGCGGACGACGTCGTCTTCAGCATCAATCGCTGGATCGCCCCCGCCACGCGCAGCCCCGTCGCCTGGCGCGCCGGCCCGGTGAAGGAGATCCGCGCCCGCGATTCCCACACCGTCGAGTACGAGCTGAACTCCCCCTTCTCCGAACTGCTCTCGCAGCTGACGCTGTTCTTCGCCGGCATCGTGGACCGCGCGACAGTCGAGCGCCTCGGCGACAATTTCGGCACGCAGGGCTTCAACGGCACCGGCCCCTTCTGCTGGGTGTCCTGGACGCCGCGCAGCGAGCTCGTGCTGCAGCGCCACCCGAACTACCGCTGGGGCCCGCCGATCTTCCAGAACACCGGCCCCGCCCATGTCGAGCGCATCGTCTGGCGCGTCGTGCCGGAACCGACCGCGCGCCTCGCCGCGATCCAGACGGGCCAGGGCGACGTCACGCAATACATCCCGCCCGTCGCGCTGGACTCGCTGCGCCGCGTGCCGACGGTGACGATCTCCACCCAGCCCAACTACTTCTGGGACTTCTTCATGGGCTTCAAGGTGGACAAGCCCGTGGTCAGCGACCGCGCCATCCGCCGCGCCGTGCACATGGCGGTGGACCGCCCGGGGCTGACGCGCGCCGTCTGGTTCGGCAGCGCCATCCCCGCCGTCAACATCGTCAACCCGAACGTGCTGGATTTCGACGCGGAGAGCGAGCGCCTGGTCCCCGCCTTCGACCCCGCCGCCGCGCAGCGCACGCTGGACGAAGCCGGCTGGCGGATGGGCAGCGACGGCGTGCGCGTGAAGGATGGCCAGCGCGCCAGCTTCCTCGTCTATGGCATCAACACGCTCGAGAACCAGCGGCAGAGCGAGATCATCCAGCAGGCGCTGCGCCGCGTCGGCATCGAGATGCGCATCCAGCTGTTCGACGCGACGGTGGCTTGGGGCCGCATGGCGACGCAGGAATTCGACGCCTTCTTCCTCAGCTATCCCTACTTCTCCGCGACCGACGCGCTGAGCCTCTACTGGCACAGCCGCAACCGCCCGACGCCGAACCGGATGAACTGGAACAACCCGCAGACCGACGCCTGGCTGGAAGAGGCGCGCAGCGCCCTCGACCCTGCCGTGCGTGCGCGCGCGGCCGCCAACATCCAGCGCCAGCTCGCCGAGGAAGCGCCGTGGCTGACCATCGCGCGCGAGCAGCTCTTCGTCGCGAGTTCCAATCGCGTCAGTGGCGTGCGCGCGCATGGCCTCTACGGCATCGGCATCTACAAGGGCCTCGACCTGCGCGTGGTCCGCTGATGCTGGACCATCTCGGCTTCGCCGTGGCGGATTTCGTGCGCAGCCGTGCCTTCTATGCGGGCGCGCTCGCACCCCTCGGGATGGGCGTCCATTCCGAGGGCGCGGGCTGGGCCATGTTCGCCGGCGCCGGCGCGCCGCAGCTGTGGATCGGCGGGCCGGATGTCGCCGGCGCGCCGCCCGGGCACATACACTTCGCCTTCGCCGCAGCCGATCGCGCGGCGGTGGATGCCTTCCACGCCGCGGCGCTGGCCGCCGGCGGCCGCGACAACGGCGCGCCGGGACTGCGCCCGCAGTACCACGCCAACCACTACGCCGCCTTCGTCATCGGCCCTGACGGCCACAACATCGAAGCGGTATGCCACGCGCCTGGCACCGCAGGGGACCAGACATGACCACCGTCATCCGCAACGCCGAGCTCGTCGTCGCCTGGGACGCTGCCGCGCGCCAGCACGTCTACCTGCCCGATGCCGATGTCGCCTTCGAGGGCGGCGCGCTGACCTTCGTCGGCCGCGGCTACAAGGGCCCCGCGGAAGCGGAGATCAGCGGCCGCGGCCTGATGGTGATGCCAGGCCTGGTCAACATCCATTCCCACCCGTCGAGCGAGCCGCTGAACAAGGGCCTGATCGACGAGATCGGCAGCCCGGGCCTCTACAACTCCTCGCTCTACGAATTCATGCCGATCTTCCGGGCCGATGCGGAAGCCGTGCCGCATTGCGTGCGCGTTGCGCTGTCGGAACTGCTGCTGTCCGGCGTCACCACGGTGGCCGACCTCTCGATGGCGCATCCCGGCTGGCTCGACCTGCTGGCGGAATCGGGGCTGCGCGTCTGCATCGCCCCGATGTTCCGCTCCGCCCGCTGGCACACGAAGAACGGCCATGTCGTGGAATATGAGTGGGACGAGGCCGCCGGCGAGAAGGCGATGGCCGAGGCCCTCGCCCTGATCGAGCGTGCCGAGCAGCACGAATGCGGCCGCCTCTTCGGCATGGTCGTGCCCGCGCAGATCGACACCTGCACCGACACGCTGCTGAAGGAGAGCTTCCAGGAAGCCGGCAAGCGCGGCCTCTCCTGGCAGATTCATGCCGCGCAATCCGTGGTCGAGTTCCACGAGATCACGCGCCGCCACGGCAAGACGCCGATCGGCTGGCTCGACAGCATGGGCCTGCTGTCGGACCGCTCGATCATCGGTCACGGCATCTTCCTGGACGATCACCCCTCCACCAAGTGGTGGACCGACACCGACATGAAGCGCCTGGCGGAAACCGGCACCACCGTCGCGCATTGCCCGACCGTCTTCGCCCGGCGGGGGATCACGCTGAAGCATTTCGGGCGCTACAAGCGCGCCGGCGTGAACATGGGCCTCGGCACGGATACCTATCCGCACAACATGCTCGATGAGATGCGGCTCGTCGCCTATCTCGCGCGCACCCAGGCCAACGACCCGCGCAGCATGACGACGACCGAGCTCTTTGATGCCGCGACGATCGGCGGCGCCACCGCGCTCGGCCGCGACGACATCGGCCGGCTCGCGGCCGGGGCGCGCGCGGATTTCGTGCTGGTCGACGTGACGCACCCGATGATGCGCCCTGCGCGCGACCCGGTGCGCAGCCTGGTCTATGCGGCCGGCGACCGCGCGGTGAAGGACGTCTTCGTGGATGGCCGCAAGGTCGTGGCCGATGGCGAGGTCGTCACCATGGACTACCGCAAGGCCGCCGCCGAACTGCACGAGGCGCAGAAGCGCGTCATCGCCAAGGCACCTGGCCAGGACTGGGCGCATCGCCCGGTCGAGGTGTCCTCGCCGCCGACCTTCCGCTGGTCCTGAGCCTTGGCCCTGCCCGCCACCACGCCTGACGCGTCCCCGCTGCTGCGCATCGAAGGCCTGCGCACGGTCTTCCGCACCGGCATGGGCGAGATCGCGGCGGTGGATGGCGTCTCGCTCGAGGTGCCGCGCGGCCGCACGCTCGGCATCGTCGGCGAGAGCGGCTGCGGCAAGTCCATGCTGAGCCTGTCCGTCATGCGGCTCGTCCCCGCCCCGGGGCGCATCGCCGCGGGCCGCGTGCTCCTGGACGGGCGCGACCTGCTCGCGCTGCCGAACGGCGCGATGCGCGACATCCGCGGCAGCCAGGTCGCGATGATCTTCCAGGAACCGATGACCAGCCTGAACCCGGTGCACGACATCGGCTTCCAGATCACCGAGGCGATGCGCGCGCATGACAAGCGCGCCTCCGCGCGCGAGCTCCGCGACCGCGCGATCGAAGCGCTGCGGCGCGTGCGCATCCCGGCGCCGGAGAAGCGGCTGGGCGACTACCCGCACCAGCTTTCGGGCGGCATGCGCCAGCGCGTGATGATCGCCATGGCGCTTGCCTGCAGCCCGAAGCTGCTGATCGCGGACGAACCGACCACCGCGCTCGACGTCACGGTGCAGGCGCAGATCCTGGACCTGCTGCGCGACTTGCAGGCCGAGACGGGCATGTCCATCGTGCTGATCACCCACGACCTCGGCGTGGTCGCGGAAATGGCCGACGAGCTCGCGGTGATGTATGCGGGCCAGGTGGTGGAACGCGCGCCGGCAGCGGAGCTCTTCGCCAGCCCGCAGCACCCCTACACGCTCGGCCTGCTCGGCTCCGTCCCCCGCCTCGACGAGGATCGCGACCGGCTGCTGGCCATCGAGGGCACGGTGCCGCCGCCCTTCGCGCTGCCGAAGGGCTGCCGCTTCCATCCGCGCTGCCCCTTCGCGATCGAGGCCTGCACGCGCGCGCCGCCGACGCTCGACATCATTGCGCCCGCGCATCACGTCGCCTGCCTTCGCGTGCCGGTTGAGGACAGCGCGGAACTCGCCGCATGACCGCGCCGCTGTTGCAGGTGCAAGGGCTCGCCAAGCACTACCCGGTGAAGCGCGGCCTGGTGCTGGCGCGGCAGGTCGGGCTGGTGCGCGCCGTCGATGGCGTCTCCTTCAGCATCGCGCGCGGCGAGACGCTGGCGCTGGTCGGCGAATCGGGCTGCGGCAAGTCCACCACCGCGCGTCTCGTGCTGCGCCTCATCGAGCCCACCGCCGGCACCATCCGCTTCGACGGGCAGGAAGTCGCTGGCGCCGCCGCGCTGCGCGCGCTGCGCCGGCGAATGCAGGTGGTCTTCCAGGACCCTTACGCCAGCCTCGATCCGCGGTTGCAGGTGGGCGCCACCATCGCCGAGCCGATGGAGGTGCACGGCATCGGCGACGCGGCCTCGCGCGCCGCGCGGGTGAAGGAATTGCTGGGCCTGGTCGGCCTCGCGCCCTATCACGCCGGCCGCTACCCGCACGAGTTCAGCGGCGGCCAGCGCCAACGCATCGGCATCGCGCGCGCGCTGTCGGTGCAGCCCGAGCTCATCATCTGCGACGAGCCGGTCAGCGCGCTCGACGTCTCGATCCAGGCGCAGGTGGTGAACCTGCTGAAGGATTTGCAGGCGCGCTTCGGCCTGTCCTACCTGTTCATCGCGCACGACCTGGCGGTGGTCCGCCACATGGCCGATCGCGTGGCGGTGATGTATCTCGGCAAGATCGTGGAGACGGCGCCGAAGCGCGCGCTGTTCGCGGCGCCGCGCCATCCCTACACGCGCGCGCTGCTCTCCGCGATCCCGCACCCCGATCCGCGGCGGCGCGGCGCGGTCACGCCGCTGGCGGGCGACGGGACCCCAAGCAAGCTGCGAGGCAGCTTGCTTGGGAACCCGGATGTGCCGAGCCCGATGAACCCGCCCCCCGGCTGCCGCTTCCACACGCGCTGCCCCTTCGCGCAGGCGCGCTGCCGCGAGGAGGAACCGCCGCTGCGCGAGATCGCCCCCGGCCACACCACCGCCTGCCACTTCGCCGAGGAGCTGCCGGCCTTCGACGTCGCGGCGGGCCAGGGCATCGCGCCCGTCGCGGCGCGGCGCCTCGCGCTCTACGCCGCCGCCAAGGCCCGCCGCGCCGGGTAGGCACCCGCCCGCCCGGGCGCTAGCCTGCGCGGAACTTGCGAAGGGGAGGGCGTGATGGTGGTGCAGCTGGTGGCGCCGCGCCTGATGGTGATGGGCGGCGGCGCGGTGGCGAAGCTGGGCGAGCTGCTCGGCCAGCTCGGCCTGTCGAAGCCGCTGGTCGTCACCGATCCCTTCATGGTCTCCTCCGGCCTGGTCGAGCGCGCGCTGGCGCCGCTGCGCGCGGCGGGCATGAACCCGGGCGTCTTCTCCGACACCGTGCCCGATCCGACGGACACCGTGATCGCCGCCGGCGTCGCCGTGATGCAGGCGGGCGACTTCGATTGCCTGGTGGGCTTCGGCGGCGGCAGCCCGATGGACACGGCGAAGGCCATGGCGATCCTCGGTGCCGCGCCGCCGGGCACGCATATCCGCGCATTCAAGGTGCCCGCACAGGCCAACGCCGCCGCGCTGCCCATCATCTGCGTGCCGACCACGGCGGGCACGGGCAGCGAGGCGACGCGCTTCACCGTCATCACCGACACCGAGCGCGACGAGAAGATGCTGATCGCGGGGCTCGGCGCGCTGCCGCTCGCGGCCGTGGTGGACCACCATCTGACGCTGACGCTGCCGAGGCGCATCACGGCCGACACCGGCATCGATGCGCTGACCCATGCGCTGGAAGCCTTCGTCAGCAAGCGTGCGAACCCCGTCGCCGACGACTACGCGCGCAGCGCGATGCGCCTGATCGCGCCGAACCTGCGTCGCGTCTGGGCCGACCCCGCCGACGATGCGGCGCGCGAGGCGATGATGCGCGGCGCGACGCTCGCGGGGCTCGCCTTCTCCAACAGCTCGGTCGCGCTGGTGCATGGCATGTCGCGGCCGGTCGGCGCGCATTTCCACGTGCCGCACGGGCTGTCCAACGCGATGCTGCTGCCCGCCGTCAC
>JAIYDD010000018.1 GCA_027487675.1 Acetobacteraceae bacterium
ATCTTTTCTCGTTGCTGATGCCGGTCCAGGGCGGCAGCCCTGGTTGTGGGGGGGTCGAACGCCGAAGGCGTTCGACGGGGGAGGCAACGCCTCCACCCGGGCCACCTCGCGCACCGTTGTGCGATAAGTTGGCGCCCATGGGGCAGCGCCCCTGCCGGAGCGCGAGGCGGAGCCTCGCATCGTCCAGCCCAGAGGCTCCACCGGCCCGAGCACAGAAGGGCCGCGTGCCTTCTTCACGCCCTCATCCTCGCCCGTCGCCTCGCAGCCTGCGAAAACCCGCCTCGCGCCCTGGCACGCCGGATGCCCTGTCCCCCCCGAGATGCAGGCCATCAGGAGAGACGGCGACCATGTGCGGGATCGTGGGATTGGTGAACGGTCATCCGGTGGCGCGCGACCTCGTCGCGGCGCTCCGGCGGCTGGAGTATCGCGGCCATGACAGCGCCGGCATCGCGGTGGCCGGCGAGCGGCTGGACACCCACAAGGTGCTCGGCCGGGCGCGCGATCTCTCGGCCCTCGTCGCGGCCGCCGATCCCGCGGGCCATGCCGGCATCGGCCACACCCGCTGGGCGACGCATGGCCGCGCCGAGCTGCGCAACGCCCATCCGCATTGCTTCGGCGGCGTCGCGGTGGTGCACAACGGCATCATCGAGAACCATGCCGAGCTGCGCGCCGCGCTGCGCGAAGCCGGCCACGACTTCGCCTCCGAAACCGACAGCGAGGTGGTGCCCCACCTGATCGCCGAGGCGCTGGCGGCCGGCGCCGACCCGCTCTCCGCGCTCGCCGATGTCTGCGACGTGCTGGAGGGCAGCTTCGCGCTGGCCGTGCTGGTCGAGGAGGTGCCGGATGCGATCTTCGTCGCCCGCCGCGGCAGCCCGCTGCTGGTCGCGACCGGCGATCGGGTGGCGGCCGTGGCGTCGGATGCCGTCGCCTTCGCCGGCCTGCCGGTGCGCTTCGCCGCGCTGGCCGATGGCGAGGTGGCGGAGCTGAGCCATGACGGGCTGCGCTTCGCGGTGCAGATTGCCGAGGCCCGCGCCTGGTCCGCGCCGCCCGTCGCGGCCGGCACCGGCGCGGCCGGCGGCTTCGCGCATGACACGCGGCGCGAGATCGCCGAGCAGCGCGCGGCGCTGGAGGCCACCGCCACGGGGCTTGCCGCGCTCGACCTGCCTGGGGCGGTGCGGGATGCGACGCGGCTGACGGTGGTGGCCTGCGGGTCGTCGCTGCTGGCGGCCGGCGTCGCGCGGGATGCGATCGAGCGCGCCACGCGGATCCCGGTGGAGCTGGAGGTCGCGTCGGAATACCGCGACCGCCACGCCGCGCCGGCGGCCGGCGGCGTGGCGCTGCTGGTCTCGCAATCCGGCGAGACCGCCGACAGCCTGGCCGCGATGGACCGGCAGGAGGCGCATGGCTGCCCGACCATCGGCGTCGTCAACGTCACGGCCAGCGCGATCGGGCGGCGCGCGGCGGGGGCGGAGCTCGGCGTCGCCGCCACCAAATCCTTCACCGCGCAGCTGCTGGCGCTGATGACGCTGGGGCTTCGCATGGGACGTGCGCGGGGGACCATCGAGGCGGGCTTCGACGCCGCGCTGTCGGCCGCGCTGGATGCCGCGCCCGCGCTGGTCGAGGCCGCGCAGGCCGCGGAGCCCGACTGCATCGCCATCGCCCGCCGCATCGCGACGGAAGGCGAGGCGCTGTTCATCGGCCGCGGCGCCGGCGCGGCGCTGGCGGGCGAGGGCGCGCTGAAGCTGAAGGAACTCTCCTACATCCGCGCGGAAGGCTATGCGGCGGGCGAGCTGAAGCACGGCCCGATCGCGCTGATCCGCGAAGGCTCGCCGGTGATCGCCATCGCGCCGGGCGGGCCGGGGCTGCCGAAGCTGCTGGCGAACATGTCGGCGGTGCGGGCGCGCGGCGCGCATGTGGTGGCGCTGACGGATGCCGCCGGCGCCGCCGCCTGCCGCGGCGCCGCGGATGGGGTTCTGGTGCTGCCGGGCGCCTCGGCCGAGGAAGCGCCCTTCGCCGCCGCGGTCGCGCTGCAGCTGATCGCCTATCACGTGGCGCTGCTGCTGGGGCGCGACGTCGATCGGCCGCGCAACCTGGCGAAGTCGGTGACGGTGGAATGAGCGAGACCATGTCCCTCCGCGCCTGGGCCAAGGCGGGCGAGAGCCCGGCGGCGCGCTGCGTCCGCGGCACCGTCCGCGCGCTGCGCGGCGCGCGGGTGCCGGTGATCCGCCCCGTGCACGGCGCGCTCCATGCGCTGCACGGGGCGCTGCGCGGGGCGGTCGCGAACCTGGCGCGGATCGCCTGGTGGACGCCGATGTTCCTCTCCCGCGTCGAGACGAAGGCGCCGGGGCTGCGGCTGGAAGGCGGCATGCCGCTGGTGATGGGCGCCCTGCGCATCCGGCTCGGCCGCGACGTGCGGCTTTCGGGGGCCTCGACGCTGACGGGACGGACGGCCTCGGCCGACCCGGTGCTGGAGGTCGGCGACAACGTGGACATCGGCTGGCAGACCACCATCGCCGTCGGCACGCGCGTGGTGCTGGAGGACAATGTGCGCCTCGCCGGGCGCGTCTTCCTGCCGGGCTATCCGGGCCACCCGATGGACGCCGCCGACCGCGCCGCCGGGCTGCCCTGCACGGACGACCAGGTGGGCGACATCGTGCTGGAACGCGACGTGTGGCTCGGCACCGGCGTGACCGTGCTGGCCGGGGTGCGGATCGGGCGCGGCACGGTGGTGGGCGCGGGCAGCGTGGTGACGAAGGACCTGCCGGCGTTCTGCGTCGCGGCGGGGAACCCGGCGCGGGTGGTGCGGGCGCTGTGATGCCCGGTCGCGGCGCGCGGGCCTGCCACAGGGGCGCCGCCCCTCTCGCGCCCAGGGCTTCCCGCGGGAGGGGCGCCGCCCCTCCCGCACCCAAAGCTTCCCGCGGGAGGGGCGCCGCCCCTCCCGCACCCAAAGCTTCCCGCGGGAGGGGCGCCACCCCTCCCGCACCCTCCCGGCCAAGGGCCGAAAGGCCCCTGGACCCCGGGGGTTTGGCGGCCACCTTCGACGGGGGCGCCCCGAAAGCCCTCTCCCCCGCTTATGGGGGAGAGGGTGGGGTGAGGGGGACGCGCAGAACGGCCGCCACCCTCGCCCTGCTGCTGCTCGCCCTCCTCCTCGCCGCCCTTCCCGCCAGGCCGAGCTGCGCCTGAACCTCGCCGGCCAGGCACCGCCGCCGCTCACCGAGATCATCCTCCGCGGCACCAACCGCGGCGACGCCGCGGCGCTGGTCGTGCTGCGGATCGACGACACCTCCTCCCCGCCCTACGCCGACCGCGTCAATGTCGAGCAATACGGCCCCCCCGGCCCCTTCGCGCTGCGCCTGCGCCTCGCGCTGCTCGCCACCCCGCGCGGCCGCGCCCCGAACCCCGCGCGCGCATCGGCGTGTGGCTGGACCACGCGCCGCAATACCTGGCGCTGCGCGAGACCCGCGCCGCGGCGCGCGAACAGGCCGGCTGCGACATGGCGACGCTGGCGGGCCTCGGCCTGACCGCCATCGCCCCGCCGCTGGCGACGCCCTCGGACGAGGCGGGGCTGGCGGAATTCCTCGAGGATCTGCGCGCCGCCGCCGACCGCTTCGCGCCGCCGATCGTCGCCTATGCGCCGCTGCGGCGGCTGGCGGAACGGCTCGGCCCGGCCCGCGCCGCGCAGGCACTGATGCGCGCCGAGGCCGCCATCGCCGCCGCCGACCTGCCCCGCCCGGCCTGGACCATCGCCGACGAACCGACCGCCGGCGGCACGGATGCGGCGGCCCGCGCGCTGGCTGTCGCAATCCGCGTGGCTGGCAGCGACGCGGCGCTGGCCGGCCACCTGAACGACCCCGGCGATGCGCGGCTGGCGCCGCTGCTGGCGCTGGCGACCGTCAACCACCGCTACGGCGCGGATGCGGCGCGGATCGCGGCGCTGCGCTCGGCGGGCGTCGCGCCCTGGCTCTACAACCTGCCGCGGCTGCGGCTCTCGGGCGGGTTCTTCCTGTGGCGGGTCGGCGCGGACGGGCTGCTGAAATGGCACGCCCGCATGCCGACCGCCGATGCCTTCGACCCGACCGATGGGCGGGAGGGGGACGTGCAGTTCCTCTGGCCGCCGCGCGCGCCCTGCGCACCGCCGGACCTGGACGCCGAGCTGCTGGAACTGGTGGAGGCGGCCGACGACCTGCGCTGGCTCGCCTGGCTGGACGCCGCGCCGGGCGCCGAGGCCGCCGCGCTGCGGGCGCGGCTGCGGGCGGAGGTGCCGGAGGCCTGGGACCGCACGGCCGGGCTGCCGGGGGATGCGCCGCAGCGCTGGCGCGCGGCCATCGAGGAGGTGGCGCGGGGGCGCTGACCTGGGCCTCTCCGACCGGCGGGAGAGGGGAGAGGCGGGGTGAGGGGTGCGCCGGGTCTGGCACAGCCCCCCTCACCCAGCCTCTCCCCCCGGCGGGGCTACCCGATTCACACATGTCCGAGCAGGCGCAGGTTTGCACCGTGCTTGATGGCCTGGAAGTGCTTCCAGCCCTGGTACATGACGGCGGGGCCTGGCTTGCCGTAGTAGCAGTTCCAGCCGCCGAGCCTTGCGCAGACCCATGCGCCATAGGCGAGTGA
>JAIYDD010000123.1 GCA_027487675.1 Acetobacteraceae bacterium
ATCGCCTGCTTGCCGCCATTGGTGACGATGATCTCGTCCAGCGCGTAGTCCAGCCCGTTGTCGCGCCTGAACTTGCGCTGGATGGCTTCCTTCAGCGCCTTCGTGCCGTCCATCGGCGGGTATTTTGTTTGGCCTGCCAGCGCCGCTTCATGCGCCGCCTCGATCGCGTGCGGCGGCGTGGCGAAGTCGGGCTCGCCGATCGAGAGGCTGATGACCTTCACGCCCTGCGCCGCCAGCTCCCGCGCCCTGGCCGTCATGACGACGGAGGCGGAGGGCGTGATCTCCTTGAGCCGGCTGGCGAGGGCGGGCATGGCGGGCGAGGTCTCCGGTGTGGTGGGTGTCAGGCGGCGGCGCGGGCCATCAGCCAGTCGAACTCGGCCTCGCCGGTCAGGACGAAGCCCTGGCGTTCCCAGAAGCAGCGGGCGCGGCTTTCCTTCAGCACCTCGATGCGGACGGGGCGGCCGGGGAACTCGGCCAGCAGCGCGCGGAACACGGCCGCGCCGAGCCCCCTGCCCTGCGCATGCTCGTCCAGGAACAGGCTGTGGATCTCGACCTCGGCCGCGGCGGCATCCACGCCGACGCAGCCGGCCATGCCGCCACCCTGCTCGATCACCCGCAGGATGCCGGCATCGAACTGCCTGCGCATGCGCGCGCGGCGGCGGTCCGGGTCGAAGCGGCCGATGCGTTCCAGATGCGGCCGCATCGCGCGGATGGGCAGCGCGAGCACCGCTTCGAAATCGGCCTCGACCGCCGGGCGCAGCGAGAAGGCAGGCCCGGCCGGCATCGCAGGCGTCAGCGCAGCCCCGCACAAAAACGCTGGATGCGCGTGCAGGCATCCGTCAGCGCTTCGTCGGACGTCGCGTAGCTGATGCGGAAATGGCCGGGGAACATGAAGGCGGCGCCGTGCACGGCGGCCACCCCTTCCTCCTCCAGCAGGGCCAGGCAGAAATCCTCGTCGCTGTCGATCTTCCGCCCGCCGGCGGAGACCTTGCCCAGGCAGCCGCGGATGTCGGGGAAGACGTAGAAGGCGCCTTCCGGCGTCGGGCAGCGGATGCCCTCGGCCTGGTTTAGCATGCCCACCACCAGGTCGCGGCGGCGCTGATAGACCACGCGCATCGCCTCCACGCTGTCCTGCGGGCCGGTCAGCGCCTCGATCGCCGCGGCCTGCGAGATCGACGAGGTGTTCGACGTGGACTGGCTCTGCAGCTTGTCCATCGCCTTGATCAGCTTCACCGGGGCGCCCGCGAAGCCGATGCGCCAGCCGGTCATCGCATAGGCCTTGGAGCAGCCGTTCATCGTGACGGTGCGGTCCTTCAGGCGCGGCTCCACCTCCACCAACGTCGCGAACTGCATGCCGTAGGTCAGCTTCTCGTAGATGTCGTCTGAGAAGATCCAGACATCAGGGTGGCGCAGCAGCACCTCTGCCAGGCCCTTCAGCTCCTCGGCCGAATAGCCGGCGCCGGTCGGGTTGGAGGGGTTGTTCAGGATCAGCCACTTGGTCTTCGGCGTGATCGCGGCCTCAAGCTGCTCCGGCGTCATGCGGAAGCCCTGGTTCGGGCCGCAGGGGACGATGACGGGCTTGCCCTCGGCGAGTGCGACGATGTCCGGGTAGCTGACCCAGCAGGGGGCGGGGATGATCGCCTCGTCGCCCGGGTTGATGGTGGCGACCAGCGCGTCGAAGATCACCTGCTTGCCGCCGGTGGCGACCAGGATCTCCTCCGGCGTGTAGTCGATGTTGTTGTCGCGCCTGAACTTCTCGGCCACCGCCTTGCGCAGCGCCATGGTGCCGGCGACGTCGGTGTACTTCGTCTCGCCGCGCTCGATCGCCGCGATCGCCGCGTCCTTGACGTTGCGGGGCGTGTCGAAATCCGGCTCGCCGGCGGCGAGCGAGATGATGTCCCGCCCCTCGGCCTTCAGCGCGCGCGCCTTCGCCGACATGGCGATGGTGAGCGAGGGCGAGATCCGGTCCAGGCGGTCGGCGATGAGGTTCATGGCGGTTCGGCGTTCCCAGCCGCCCCCCGGGCTTGACGTCGCGGGGGCGCGGACAGGGGGTTCCTACCCCCGTCGCGCTGGGGCGTCCATCACTCCAGCCGCAGCGGACGGTAGCCTTCGAAGGTGAAGCCCTTGGCGGCCATGCATTGCCGGCGCCAGCCCTCCCGCGGGCGTTCGTTCAGGTCCACCTGGCCCCATTGGGCGGGGATGTAGCGCTGGGTGGTGCGGCAGCGGGTCTGGCCGCCCTCGGTCCAGCAATGCCGGTCGCGCTCGATCCGGGCCGGGGAGACGATCTGCGTGACCACCTGCGGCGGCACGGCCAGGCGCGATTCGTCGCGGCAGGCGGCCTGGAAGGCCTCCGCCTCCATTTCGGTGGTGCCGGGGCGGACCCAGACCTCGGCGCAGCCGGGCAGCAGCAGGGCCAGCAGCAGGGCGGGGAGAAGGCGGCGCATCGGGCGGCTTTCGGGGCAGGACATCCCGGGATGCAGGATGGCGCGCGCGCGCGGCCGAAAGATGGCGCCCTTCACCCCCGCGGCGGCCCCCCCCCCAGCCGCAGCGCCAGCCCCAGCACCAGCGCCACCACCACCACCGTGATCGTCGCCAGCGCGTAGAGATCGGGCGTCAGCCCCAGCCGGACGGAGGAGAACACCACCATCGGCAGGGTGGAGGCGCCCGGCCCCGAGACGAAGCTCGCGATCACCAGGTCGTCGAGCGAGAGGGTGAAGGCCAGCAGCCACCCCGCGGCCACGCCCGGCAGGATCAGCGGCAGGGTCACCAGGCGGAACACCTGCCAGGGCCGCGCGCCGAGGTCGGCGGCCGCCTCCTCCAGGCTCATGTCGAAGTCGCGCAGGCGCGCCTGCACCACCACCGCCACATAGGCCGCGCCGAAGGTGGCATGCGCGATCGCGACCGTCGTCGCCCCGCGCCCGGCGGGGAAGCCGAAGGCCTGTTCGAGGGCCACGAACAGCAGCAGCAGCGACAGGCCGGTGATCACCTCCGGCATCACCAGCGGCGCCGCCATCATCCCCGCAAACGCCCCGCGGCCGCGGAAGCGCCCGAAGCGCGCCAGCGCGAAGCCCGCCAGCGTGCCGAGGATGGTGGCCATCGTCGCCGACACCGCCGCGATGCGCAGCGACAGCAGCGCCGCCTCCACCAGCGCCTCGTTGCGCCACAGCGCCGCGTACCAGCGCAGCGACAGGCCGGTGAAGCTGGTGACCAGCCGGCTGTCGTTGAAGCTGAACACCGCCATCAGCAGGATCGGCAGGTAGAGGAAGGCGAAGCCGAAGCCGAGCGGCACCAGCAGCCGGCCAAGCCGCCTCATCGCGGCGCGTCCCGCGCGGCGCGCGACTGGAAAGCCGCGATCGGCACCACCAGCACCAGCAGCAGCACCACGGCGAGCGCAGAGGCCAGCGGCCAGTCGCGATTCTGGAAGAACTCCGTCCACAGCACGCGCCCGATCAGCTGCGCGCCCGGCCCGCCCAGCAATTCGGGGATGACGAACTCGCCGACGGCGGGGATGAACACCAGCAGGAAGCCTGCGACGACACCGGGCAGCGACAGCGGCAGCGTCACATGCAGGAAGGCCCGCCAGGGCCGGGCGCCGAGATCGGAGGCCGCATCCAGCAGCGCCGGATCCAGCTTCGACAGCGCCGCATAGAGCGGCAGCACCATGAAGGGCAGGTAGCAATAGGTGATGCCGAGATACATGGCGAGGTCGGTGTAGAGCAGCGTCAGCGGTGCCTCGATCAGCCCCACGCCCAGAAGCGCGCCGTTGATCCACCCCTGGTCCTGCAGCAGCCCGATCCAGGCGGTGACGCGCAGCAGGAACGACGTCCAGAAGGGCAGCACCACCAGCATCAGCAGCGTGTTGCGCCACCCTTCCGGCGCGCGCGCGATGGCCAGCGCCATGGGGTAGCCGATGAGGAGGCAGAGCGTGGCGGAGATGGCGGCCACCCGCAGGCTGCGCAGCGCGGCCTCCGCATAGAAGGGGTCTTCCAGCAGCAGCGCGAAATTCGCCAGGTTCGGCCGCAGCGCAATCGCGCCATCCTCGCCGACCCGCCAGGGCGGCGTGAAGGGCGGGATGCCTTCCGCCGGCTCGGCGAAGCCGATGGACAGCACGATTGCGAAGGGCGCGGCGAAGAACAGCAGCATCCAGGCGGCCGGCAGCGCCAGCACGAGGGCACGGCCGGGACCGCCGCTCATTCCGGCAGCACCATGGCGGCCTGGCGGTCCCAGCTGACCACCACGGCGTCCTCCCAGTCCACGGGGCGTCCGGTGATGCGGCGCAGGTTCGGCTGGCTGACGCGGATGGTGCGGCCGCCTTCCAGCGCGACGTGATACATGAAGAAGTCGCCGAAATAGGCGATGTCGCGCACCCGGCCGGACAGCCGGTTCTCGCCGACGCGCGGCTCTTCCGCCGCAGCCCGCGCGATCGCCAGGCGCTCCGGCCGCAGCGCCACGAAGACGCGGCTGCCCGCTGGCTTCGGCGCCGGCGCGTCGTAGAGGATCGCGAGTCCCAGATCGGCGCAGCCGATGCGCGCGCCATCCGGCCCGCTGCTCTCCACCACGCCCTCGAGGATATTGGCGGTGCCCAAGAATTCCGCGACGAAGCGGCTGTTCGGGTATTCGTAGACCTCGCCCGGCGTGCCGACCTGCACCAGCCGCCCGCGCTCCATCACCGCCAGCCTTGTGGCCATCGTCATCGCCTCCTCCTGGTCGTGCGTGACGATGACGAAGGTGGTGCCGGTGCGGTCCTGGATGCCCTGCAGTTCGAACTGCATCTCCTCGCGCAGGTTCTTGTCGAGCGCCGAGAGCGGCTCGTCCAGCAGCAGCAGCTTCGGCCGCTTGGCCAGCGCGCGGGCGAGTGCGATGCGCGCGCGCTGCCCGCCCGACAGCGCGGCGGGGCGGCGCTCGCCGAGCCCCTCCATCCGCACCAGCGCCAGCATCTCCGCGACGCGCTCGCGGATCAGCGCCTTCGGCGCGCCCTCCATGCGCAGCCCGAAGCCGATGTTCTGCGCCACGCTCATATGCGGGAACAGCGCATAGGATTGGAACATCATGTTCACCGGCCGCGCATGGGCCGGCACGCCCGCCATGTCCTGCCCGTCCAGCACGACGCGGCCCGCATCGGGCTCCAGCAGCCCCGCCAGGATGCGCAGCAGCGTGGACTTGCCCGATCCCGACCCGCCGAGCAGCGCGAAGAACTCGCCGCGCTCGATCGAGAGGCTGACATCGTCCAGCGCGACGAAGCCGCCGAAGCGGTGGCTGACATGCTCGATGCGCAGGAAGGGCTCGGCCTGCCTGTCGCGCCGGTGGTCCGGCGCCGCGACCCGCGCGGCGAGGCCGCTCACCGCCCCGCCTTGAAGCGCGCCCAGACGCGGTTGCGGGCGCGCTCGGCGGCCTGCGGCACCGGGCCGATCGTGAAGAAGCGCGCGCGCAGCGCCTCGGTCGGGAACACCGCCGGGTCGTTCGCCACCTCCGCCGGCACCAGCGGGCGGCTCGCCGGCACGCCGTTCGGGTAGCGCACCTGCGCGGTGATCGCGGCCATCACATCGGGCTGCAGGAGGAAGTTGATGAAGGCATGCGCGGCCTCGGGGTTCGGCGCATCGGCCGGGATGGCCAGCACGTCGAACCACAGCTGCGCGCCTTCCCGCGGCGCGACGTAGCGCACGGCAACCCCGCGATCGGCTTCCGCCGCGCGCACCCCGGCCTGGATCATGTCGCCCGAATAGCCGAAGGCCAGGCAGGACTGGCCGGTCGCCAGCTGCTCGATGGCGCCACCGGTCGAGAAGTTGCGGATATGCGGGCGGATCGCCAGCAGCGCGCGTTCCACCTCGCGCAAATCCTCGGCCGAGGTGCTGTTCGGATCGCGGCCCAGATAGCGCAGCACGGTCGGGATCACGTCGATGGCGCTGTCCATCATGGTGATGCCGCAGCGCGCGATGCGGTTGGCGTGGCGGGGATCCATCAGCAGCGCCAGGCTGTCCATCGGCGCATCGGGCGCCAGCGCGCGGATCCGCGCCTCGTTCACGCCGAGCCCGATGGTGCCCCACAGGTACAGCGCGCCATGCCGGTTGCCGGGATCGGACGCTTCCAGCTGCTGCATCAGCGCGGGGTCGAGGTTGCCCCAGTTCGGGATCAGCGCGCGGTCCAGCGGCCGGAAGGCGCCGGCCCGCACCAGGCGGGAGAAGGTGGGTTCGCTGGTCGGCACCACGATGTCGTAGCCGGTGCGGCCGGCGGACAGCCGGCCCTCCAGCGTCTCCAGGCTGTCGAAGACGTCGTAGCGCACGCGGATGCCGCTCTCGCGCACGAAGCGCTGGACCATGTAGGGGTCGATGTAGTCGTTCCAGTTGAAGACATTGACCGTGCCGCCCTGCGCGCGCGCCGCGCCGGCGGGCAGGGTCAGCGCCAGCGCCGCCAGCGCCAGCAGAAGGCGTCGCATCATCCCGGGGCCTCCGCGAATCCGCGGGAGACTAGCATGGGCGGCGGGCGGCATCATGCGGGCGGCGGTGCGGCGCGATTGCTAGGATTTTGTTCTTGACGACCCCAGGCGGGGAATGATACGCAGGCTCCGCCAAGGCCCGAACTGCGTCCGCGGCGTTCCCGACATCCCTGATCCCGCAACGGCCGCACCCCAGGCGGCCGGCGGCGATGCGCGTCTCGCCGGCCGGACTGTCGTCCTAGCCAGATCCCCGCCCCACCCGTCCCCCATCCACCGCCCCCCAGGGGCGCGCGCCCCGGCGCGCGCCGCGCCCGGGCCTGCACGACCGGAGCCCCGCATGCCCTTCGACAACGCCGCCCTCCTCAGCCTCGCCAGCGCCGGCGGCTTCAACCTCTGGCTCTACCGCACGCCCGACACCCGCACGACGGTGCTGGCCAGCGGCTATTTCGCGCCGGGCGCGGCGCGCATCCTCGCAGGCGACCTGATCCTGCTGCAGGCCTCGGATTCCGTCGCGCTGCTGCCGGTGCGCATCGGCACCGCGGTGGGCGCCGGGCTCGTCGTGGACAGCACCGCCGCGCCCTTCCGCGTCAACCGCAGCGCCGGCCAGCGCTTCTCGGTCCGCCAGGCCGCCAGCGCGGTGGCGATGACGGTGCTGCTCGCCCCGCTCGCCGGCGGCATCCTCGCCACCGGCACCGTCCAGGCGCAAGCCGCCGTCGCCGGCCCGGTGGCGGAGGTCAGCTTCTCCATCCGCAGTGCCACCGGCGCCACGGTGCGCGGCCCGCAGACCGCGACGGTCGCCGCCGGCGCCGCCAGCGCCAGCTTCCCCGCCCCCACCGCCGGCAGCGGCTACCGGCTGCGCGTCGAGGTGCCGGGCAATCCCGCGGTCGCCGACACCTCCGCCCCCTTCAACATCAGCGCGCCCTTCGCCCTGCTCGCCGAGAACCTCGGCACGCTGGCCGTCGAACAGGGCGGCCGCCTGCTGCTCTGACGCCCCCTTTCCCGCCCGCGCGCGACCCCCACGGCACAGGACGACCCCAGGCCCATGAGCGACACCCGAATTTCCGACCTGCCCGCCGCCGGCGCGCTCGGCGCCGCCGACCTCGCGCCGGTGGTGCAGGGCAGCGGCGCCGGCGCGCAGACGCGCCGCGCCAGCTTCGCGCAGATCACCGCCGGCGTGCATGCCGAGCGCATGTTCCACGTCCGCGACTTCGGCGCGGTCGGCAACGGCACCACCGACGACGTCGCCGCGATCCAGGCCGCCATCGATGCCGCGGCGGCCGCCGGCGGCGGCATCGTCCGGCTCGGGCCGCGCCGCTACCGCGTGGCGGGCGCCGAGCTGCAGGTGCGGGAGAATGTCTGCCTGGAAGGCCCGATCTTCCCCGGCGGCCAGCGGCCCTCCGCCGACTACCGCGCCATCCCCGGCACCATCCTGCTGGACGCGTCGCGCACCATCCGCGTGCTGCGCGGCGCGACCTTCCGCCGCTGCGCCGTGCTCCGCGACGGCATGGGCGCGCCGCCCGCCTCGATGCGCGCCGCCATCAATCTGCGCGCCGCCATGGCCGGCACGGCCGTGACCATCGGCGATGCCTCCGGCACCCATCACGACGTGCTGGTCGAGGAGCTGCTGATCCTGGGCTTCGACCAGGCCATCCGCTCCGACAACAGCCAGCGCCTGAACGTCCGGCGCGTGCGCGGCGACAACCGCAACGGCATCTGGCTGTCGCGCACCTACGACATCACCCGCATCCACGACGTGCATTTCTGGCCCTTCCTGACCGGCAACCTCGGCGGCGTGTCGCGCGTGGAATTCGGCATCTCGGCCATCGCCAACAACGGCTCCGGCCTGATCCGCGTCACCACCTCCTCCGCGCACGGGCTGGTCACCGGGGACCTCGTGAACCTGGCCGATGTGGGCGGCGTGCCGAACGCCAACACGCGCGCGACGGTCACCGTGATCGACGCGACCCGCTTCGACCTGCAGGGCCGCACCTTCAGCGGCACCTGGAACGGCGTCGGCTCCATCTCGGTCTGGAACAACCGGCGTCTCGGCACCGCCTTCCGGGTGGAAAGCAGCGACGTCGCGGAATTCGTCAACTGCTTCTGCTACGGCTACGACGTCGGCTTCGACCTCGCCGACGGCGCGCAGTCGATCCAGCTGCACAATTGCAGCGTCGACGACCTGCTCTCGCTGCGCGACCCGCTGACCGTCGGCGCCTGGATCCGCGGCACCGCCTTCCGCACCAAGTGGGTCGGCGGCTTCATCAGCAGCATGGCCACCGCCATCCGCGTCAACAGCACCTCGCCCAACAACGGCGACAACCAGTTCGTCGGCGTGATGGTGGGCGGCGCCGGCGCGGGGCGCACGGTGGAGGTGCTGGATGGCGGCCTCACCCTCGTCGCCTGCGACCTGCCGGCCGCGACCGTCTACCTGGCGACCGCCGGCGACAGCCTCTCGGTCGTCGCCACCGACACGCGCTCGACGCTGTTCCAGGGCCAGACGAACGCCGACCTCGGGCGCATCGTGCTGGTCGGCAACCGCGCCCAGGCCATCGGCTCCTCCCCCGACCAGCAGCGCGTCGTGCTGCACCGCCGGTCCGAGACGCTGGGCGGCGCCTTCGACATCGAGAACCAGGACGCGGCGGTCACCTACACGCTCTCCGTCGGCAGCGGCGCGCTCGCGCCGCTCGCCATCGGCGGCGATGCCTTCGGCAACCCGAATGGCGGCGTGGTGCTCGGCGCGGAAAGCGGCATGACCCAGCCGATGACGCTGACGCTGCGCCGCGCCTCCGCCACGCCGGCGAACGGCGATCCGCTGGGCCGCATCGCCTTCAGCGGCGCGAACGCGGCCGGCACCCAGACCGTCTTCGCCCGCGCCGGCGCCACCAGCGAGGCGGTGGCGACGGGCGGCGAATCCGGCGCCTTCGTGGTGGAGACGCGCAGCGGCGCGACGCTGGCCGAGCGCCTGCGCGTCGCCGCCGACGGCACGGTGACGCTGACGGGCCAGGTGGTCCTGCCCTCCGACCCCACCGCGAACACCCACGCCGCGCGCAAGGGCTATGTGGACGCGCAGTTCACCGCGCGCCGCCTGCCGGTGCTGGCGCTCGCCTCCGCCACCGCGCTGACGCATGCCGCGCACAATGGCCGCCTGCTCTGCGCCAATGCCGGCACCACGCTGTCGATCGACTGGGCGGCCACCGGCGACGGCTTCTCCTGCCTCGTCGCCAACCGCAGCGGCGTCGACCTGTCCCTCACCATGACGGGCTTCACCGGCACCGCGCCGAGCAACCCGGACGGGCTGGCGAAGCTGCGCGCCGGCGGGCTGGCGACCCTGATCGCGCTGAGCCCGGATGGCGGCACCACGCGGCTGCTGCTGCTGGCCGGCGCGGGGGCGGCCTGATGAGCCTCGCCCTCCCCGCCCTTCTCGGCGCCCTCGGCGGCGGGCCGCGCCGCCTGGTCGCGCCCGGCGTGCTCGACCCCGCGATCGGCTTCGCGCGCGCCCAGGTCAACACCCGCTCCACCGCGCTCGGGCCCGACGGCGCGGCCTGGCAGGAATACCTGGCCGACCAGCCGCGCTTCCACGGCACGGCGCGGCGCCTGCTCCTCGCCGGGCAGCGCACCAACGCGTTGCGCAACCCGCGCTGCGAGGGCGCGGTCGCCGGCATCGTCGGCACCCTGCCGACGAACTGGACCGAAACCCGCCCCGCCGGCGTCTCGCGCGAGGTGATCGGCACCGGCACGGAGGACGGCATCCAGTACCTGGAAGTGCGCTATTTCGGCACGGTGACGGCCGCCGCCGCCATCACCCTGCGCGGCGAATCGCTGACGCAGGTGGTGGCCGCGGTGGGCGAGAGCTGGGTGTCCAGCTGCTTCCTGCGCCTGGTGGCCGGCGCGCTGCCGCCGGTGGCCTGCACCACCGCGATCTCCGGCCGCACCGCGGGCGGCACGCAGACCGGCGTCAGCTCCGCAACCGTCGCGCCCACCGGCGCGCCGCTGTCCAGCCAGCGCGTCGCGGTGGCGCGCACCATGGCCGATCCGACGACGGCGCGCGTCAGCGCGAACAACTTCACCACCGCGACCATCCCGGTGGACACCGTGGTCGACTTCGCGCTCCGCCTCGGCTGGCCGCAGCTGGAACAGGGAAGCTTCGCCTCCCTACCCATCCTGCCGCCGGCGGGCAGCCCGCAGGCCAGCACGCGCGGCCCCGAACAGGCCAGCGCATCGCTCGGCGCGCTCGGCATCGGCGCGGGCGGCGCCTGCACGCTGCTGCTCTCCGCCCTGCTGCCGCAGGCGGCGCCGTCCGGCGTCGGGCAGACGCTGCTGCAGCTCGACGATGGCGGCACCACGGCGCGCCTCGCGCTCGACAACCCGGCCGGCGGCAGCACGCTGCGCCTGGCCGCCGCCGCCAACACCGCCGCCCTCGGCAGCATGACGCCGGGCACGACCTTCCGGGTCGCGCTGGCGATCGACGGCGCCGGGCGGATCGCCGCCAGCCTGAACGGCGCGGCCGCCATCGCCGCGACCGGCGGGCCCGCATCGGGGCTCACCACGCTGCGCATCGGCAGCCAGGCGGGCGGCGCCAACCCGGCCTTCGGCGAGTTCGGCCTGGTCGCGGTGCTGCCCTTCGCCACCCCGGATGCGGCGCTGCCCGCGCTGGCCGCCACCCTCCCCGCCTGAACGGAGAGACCATGACGACCTGGACCATGCTCGCCTGGCACGGACCGCCGGCGACGGTGGAGGCGGCGCTGCGCGCGCTCGGCTGGCACCCGCCGGAGGAAGCGCCCGCCATCGCCCCGCCCCCCGGCATCGGCGGGCTGCTGCCCGCGCCGGGCATGCCGCTGCCCGTGCTCGACGGCGTCGCCCATGCCGCGGTGGTGGCGCGCGAGGCGCTGCCGACCCCGCCCGGCCTGGAGCCCACCGATTCGGCCGAGGCCGCCGCGCTGCTCGGCAGCTTCTGACCGCCCCCCGCCCATCCAGAGGACACCCTGCCATGACCGACCTGACCGACCACGCCAAGAACCTGCTGGCCCGCGCGCTGTGCGGCCGCCTGCCGACGCTGCCCACCGGCGTCTGGGCGGGCCTCGGCACCGGCGGCGCCGATGCCACCGGCGTCACCGGCGAGCCCGCCGGCACCGGCTATGCCCGCCAGCGCGCGACCTTCAGCGGCACCGGCGTGCAGCGCAACGTCGAGGCGCTGACCTTCACCTTCACCGGCCCCGCCGGCACCATCACCCATGTCGGGCTGTTCGACGCCGCCAGCGGCGGCAACCCGCTGACCCATTCCACCCTGGCCCAGCCGGTGACGGTGGGCGGCCCCGGGACGATCACCATCCCGGTGGAGTTCCTCACCATCACGCCCGAGTAAATTCGACGTGACAGTTCGGCTGTCCAGGCGCTTGAAGTTGAGGCGGGCAGTCGGATAACCTGTCTGGGCTGGGGTTGGGGAGAGACAGGCGTGAACCCGCTGGATGCGGCCAGGGGCTTGGCGCGCGATGCGTTGGGCGGCGAGATCTGCGGCACCTGCGGGTCGCGGGTCACCGGTCTCTGCCGCCCGCTCGACGCGGCGACGCTCGATGACGTGCTCGCCGAGGCCGAGCAGCTGGACCTGCCCGCCCGCAACACCCTCTTCGAGGAGGGCTCGCGCGCCGGCCACGTCTTCACGCTGATCCAGGGCACCGCCAAGCTGACGCGCCTGCTGCCGGATGGACGGCAGCAGGTGCTCGGCTTCCGCTTCGCCGGCGACGTGCTGGGCTACACCGCCAGCGACCGCTACCCCTTCGCGGCGGAACTGCTGACCTCGGCCCGGGTCTGCCGCCTGGAACGCCGCCGGCTCGATGGCCTGCTGCGCCGCTACCCGGCGCTCGAGCGGCGCTTTCTCGATCTCTGCGTGCAGGAACTCGCCGCGACGCAGGAACAGCTGGTGAATGTCGGCCGGCGCACCGCGGAAGGCCGGGTCGCCGCCTTCCTGCTCTCGCTGGCCGAGGCCGGGCGGCGGCGCAACCAGGCCGACCCGGTGCTCGCCATGCCCATGACGCGGGCGGACATCGCCGATTTCCTGGGCCTGACCCTGGAGACGGTCAGCCGGACCGTCACCGCCTTCCGCCGCCGCGGCTGGGTGCGCGAGCCGGCGCATGGCCGGATCGAGATCCTCCGCCGCGACCAGCTCGTCGAGCTGACGGAGGGCGCCGCGATCGACTGACGCGGCGCCGCCGGCGGGTCAGTGGACCAGCGCCGGCTCCATCTCGTGCTGGCGGATCGCCGCGGCGGCCAGGCTGGCGCTCGGCGCCGCGCCGATCGGCGTGCCGTCCGCGGCATGGATCGCGAAGGCGACCGCCCCGTTCAGCAGCACCGGGCGGACATAGGCCAGCTCCGCGGCCCAGAGCGCGGCGAAATCCTGCGGCGAGAGGTTGCGCAGCTCGATCGCCGTGATGATGGTCCGGCCCTGGTCGGCGCCGGTGTCGTTCTCGGTCATCCTGTTCTCCTCCTGGCGCGTCCGTCCGGGGGAAGCGTCGCAGCGGCCGGTTGACCGGCCGTCACCAAGGCTACCCCTGCACCTGTCCTTGCAAGGCCCACGCCATCCTAAACGCCGAAGGGCACCGATCGGTCACCCCTCCTTCGACCGACCCTCCAGGGGCTCGGCCACGCCGCCGACCAGGGGGCGCTGCGCGCCCGTCCCGCGGCTGGCGATCTTGATCGTCTTCACCTTCGCCTCCGGCATCGGGCGGCGCAGGTCGACATGCAGCAGGCCGTTGTCCAGCCAGGCGCCTTCCACCTCGATCCCCTCGGCCAGCACGAAGGCGCGCTGGAACTGGCGGGCGGCGATGCCGCGGTGCAGGAAGACCCGGCCTTCCGTCTCGTCGCGCTGGCGCCCGCGGATCACCAGCTGGTTGTCCTCCTGCGTGATCTGCAAATCGTCCATCGAGAAGCCGGCCACCGCGAGGGTGATGCGCAGCCGCGTCTCCCCGGTCTGCTCGATGTTGTAGGGGGGGTAGCCGTCGGCGCTCTTCTGCACGCGGTCAAGCATCTGCTCGAGATGGTCGAAGCCCAGGAAGAGCGGAGAGCCGAACAGCGACGGACGCGACATGGCCGAAACCCCTGGGGCGCTGCCCCCGGGCCCGTCCGGCGGCCCATCCCGGCCCCCCCGCGTCCCTGCCCGCCCCCGAGGGACGGCGCCGGGCGAATGGGCGAGGCTCCGATTCCACGGGGCCCGAGGCACCCCGCCGCGCAAAATCTTGGCGGGACGGCACGGCGTTGCAAGGGGTGCGGGCCGGGGCTACCTCTGCCGCCCTTCCCGGACCGCCGACGCATGACCGACGCATGACAACCGCGCCCGAGCTGCTGCCCATCCTGATCGTCCCCGATGCGCGGCTGCGCCAGAAGGCCAGGCCCGTGGCGCCGAACGACCCGCGCATCCCGGCGCTCGCCGAGCGGATGCTCGCGACCATGTACAAGGCCCCGGGCATCGGCCTGGCGGGCCCGCAGGTGGGCGAGCTGCTTCGGCTGGTCGTCATCGACATCCACCCCGACGACAAGCCCGACCCCATTGTCCTGGTGAACCCCGAGATCGTCGCCGCCAGCGCCGAGGCCGCGACGCGGGAGGAAGGCTGCCTCTCGCTGCCCGGCCAGTATGCCGAGGTGACGCGCCCTGCGCGGGTGAAGGTGCGCTGGACCGACCTGGCCGGCGCGAGGCGGGAGGTGGAGGCCGACGGCCTGCTCTCCGCCTGCCTGCAGCATGAGATCGACCATCTGGATGGCCGGCTCTTCGTCGACCATGTCTCGGCGCTGAAGCGCAACATGCTGCTGCGCAAGCTGGCCAAGGAGCAGAAGGCCAAGGCGCGCGAATGAGCGGCGCGGACTCGCCCTCCCCCGGGGTTGCGGGGGGGCGCGGCGCTGCCGCGACGCCGCAGGCTGGCCGGGGTGGGGGCTATGCCGACCGCCCCCGCCCACGCCCCCTGCGCATCGCCTTCATGGGCAGCCCCGACTTCGCCGTCCCCGCCCTGCGCGCCCTGCACCAGGCCGGTCACGACATCGCCGCGGTCTACGCGCAGCCCCCCCGCCCCGCCGGTCGCGGCCAGAAGGAAACCCCCTGCCCCGTCCACCGCGCCGCGCTCGATCTCGGCCTGGAGGTCCGCACGCCGGCGCGGGTGAAGCGCGACGCGGCGGAACACGCAGCCTTCGCGGCGCTCGACCTGGATGTCGCGGTGGTCGCCGCCTATGGCCTGATCCTGCCGAAGCCGATGCTGGACGCGCCGCGTCGGGGATGCCTCAACATCCATGCCTCGCTGCTGCCGCGCTGGCGCGGCGCGGGGCCGATCCAGGCGGCGATCCTGGCGGGCGATGCCGAGACCGGCATCACCATCATGCGCATGGAGGAAGGCCTCGACACCGGGCCGATGCTGCTGGCGGAAGCCACCCCGATCGGCCCGCGCGCGACGACGCCCGAGATCCACGACGCGCTCGCCGCCATCGGCGCCCGGCTGATCCTGCGCGCGCTGGCCGAACAGCCGCCGGCCACCCCGCAGCCCGAGGCCGGCGTCACCCATGCGCCCAAGATCGCGAAGGAGGACGGGCGCCTGGACTGGACCCGGCCCGCCGCCGTGCTCGACCGCCGCATCCGGGCGCTGACCCCCTGGCCCGGCTGCTTCTTCGCCCACGGGGCGGAGACGCTGCGCGTCCACGACGCCATCCCCGAAGCGGGCGAGGGCCCGCCCGGCACGCTGCTCGACGATGCCGGCCTGGTCGCCTGCGGCGCCGGCGCGCTGCGGCTGCTGCGCCTGCAGCGCGCCGGCCGTGCCGCGCTGCCGGCGGCCGAGTTCCTGCGCGGCCACCCCCTGCCGGCCGGCACGCGGCTGCCCTGACATGCCGCGCTACGCGCTGCGGCTGGAATGGGACGGCACGGGCTTCGTCGGCTGGCAGCGCCAGGACAGCGGCCTTTCCATCCAGCAGGTGGTGGAGGAGGCCGCCGCCCCGCTGAACGGCGGCACCCCGCCGCTGGTCACCGCCGCCGGCCGCACCGATGCCGGGGTGCATGCGGAAGGCATGGTGGCGGACCTGGCGCTCGACCGCGACATCGCCCCCGAACGCCTGCGGGAGGCGATCAACGCCCGCACCGTGCCGCACCCCGTCGTCGCGCTCGCCGCCGCGCGCGTGGCGGACGATTTCTCCGCCCGCTTCGCCTGCACCGGCCGCGCCTATCGCTACCGCATCCTGAACCGCCCCGCCCGCGCGGCGCTGGAGGCGGCGCGCTTCTGGCACATCAAGCGCCCGCTGGATGCCGCGGCGATGCACCAGGCGGCGCAGGCGCTGCTCGGGCAGCATGATTTCTCCGCCTTCCGCGCCGCCGCCTGCCAGGCGAAGTCGGCGCTGCGCACGCTCGACCGCCTGGATGTCGCGCGGATCGGCGAGGAGGTGGTGATCACCGCCGAGGCGCGCAGCTTCCTGCACCACCAGGTGCGCAACCTGGTCGGCACGCTGGCCGAGGTGGGCCATGGCCGCCGCGGGACGGGCTGGCCGCGCGCGGTGCTGGACGGGCGGGACCGGACGAAGGCGGGCCAGACCGCGCCGGCCGAGGGGCTGGTCTTCGTCGCGGCGCGCTACGATGCGGAGATCGGGTGGGAATAGCCGGGGCCTGCGCCGTCAGATGATGGCGTGGCGCACCCGGGCGGAGAGCCACTCGCTGACCAGCACGGTGCCCAGGATCAGCACGAAGATCATCGTCACCTGCGGCCAGGCCAGCACGTTGATCGAGGACTGCAGCTGCATCCCGATGCCGCCGGCGCCGACCAGCCCCAGCACCGTCGCTTCCCGGATGTTGATGTCCCAGCGGAACACGGTCAGGCCCGCGAAGGCCGGCATCACCTGCGGCACGATGCCCCAGGCCAGCACCTGCGGGCGGCTGGCGCCGGTGGCGGAGACGGCCTCCACCTGCGTCGCATCGATCTCCTCGATCGCTTCGTAGAGCAGCTTGGCGATGAAGCCGACCGAGCGCAGCCCGATCGCCAGGACCCCCGCCAGCATCCCCGGCCCCAGCACGATCACCAGCACGAGCGCCCAGATCAGCGAGTTGATGGAGCGGCTGGCGACGATGACGAACAGCGCCACCGGCCGCACCAGCAGGCGGGATGGCGTGGTGTTGTGCGCGGCCAGGAAGGCCAGCGGCACGCCGAACACCACGGCGAGCACGGTGCCCAGCGTCGCGATGTTCACCGTGTCCCACAAGGGCTTCCACAGCTGCTCCGCATAGGACCAGCGCGGCGGGAACATCCGACCGACCAGGTCGGCGCCCTGCGTCGGCGCGTCCCACACGAAGGCCCAGATCGTGCGCTGCGAGATGTATTCGAAGCAGGCGACGGTCAGCGCCACCGCGGCGAGCCAGCCGGCCCAGACGGCAAGATCGCCGCGCGGCGTGCGCCGCCGCCAGTCCAGCCCGCCATCCGCCCGCGCCGTCACCGCCATCACTGCACCTTCCTGCGGATCCAGCTGCTGGAATACTCGCAGGCCAGCACGATCACGATGATGATCAGCAGCACCGCCGCCGCGGTGTCGAACTCGTAGCGGTCGAAGGAGGTGTTCAGCGTGTCGCCGATGCCGCCCGCGCCGACCAGCCCGAGCACCGCGCTCTCCCGGAAGTTGATGTCGAGGCGGTAGGCCGACAGGCCGATCAGCCGCGGCCGCACCTGCGGCAGGATGCCCCAGGCGAGCAGTTGGAACCAGGAGGAGCCGGTGGCGCGCACCGCCTCGGCCTGCGCGGCCTCGATGTCCTCGATGTCCTCGGCCAGCAGCTTCGCCATGAAGCCGATGGTGGCGAAGGACAGCGTCAGCATCCCCGCGAGCGGACCGAAGCCCACCATGGCGACGAAGACGATCGCGATGATGATCTCCTGGAAGGTGCGGCTGACGGCGATGATCGCGCGGCAGACCAGGTAGACCGGCAGCGGCGCCAGGTTGCGCGAGGCGCCGAGTGCCACGGGAATCGACAGGGCGATGCCGATGACGGTGGAGACCACCGTCATCGTCAGGCTCTCCATCAGCCCTTCAAGGATGTCGTCTCCCTTGGAGGTGAAGTCGGGCGGGAAGAAGCCGGACAGGAAGCGCAGGCCGCGCTCCAGCCCCTCCGCCGCGCGGGCCCAGTTCACCTCGAGGGTGCCGAAGGCCAGCACCGCATAGGCCAGCGCGCCGAGATAGACGGCGTAGCGCAGCCAGGGGGCCGCGATCAGCGGCGGCGGGCGCCAGGCGCGCGCCGCGGCGGCGGCATCGAAGCCGGTCTTGCCGCGGGCGGGGAGGCTGGCGGCCGCGCTCACGCCGCGGCCTCCTCCATCTCGTCCTCGTCGGCGCGGCGGATGGTCTGCGACCAGTCCTCCTCGCCATAGATCGCGGTCAGCGCCTCGGCGCCCAGCGCCTCCGCCGGGCCGTCGAAGACGATGCGGCCGGCGCGCAGCCCGACGATGCGGCGGGCGAATTGCCGGGCCAGCGCCACGTCGTGGATGTTGATGATCGCGGCCAGCCCGTGCTCCTCGCAGAGCTCCACCAGCAGGCGCATGATCTGCCGGCTGGTCTTGGGATCGAGGCTCGCCGTCGGCTCATCCACCAGCAGCAGCGCCGGTTCCTGCATCAGTGCGCGGAGGATGCCCACGCGCTGGCGCTGCCCGCCGGACAGCGCGTCGGCGCGCTTGTCGGCCATCTGCGCCAGGCCGACGCGGTCCAGCAGGCGGAAGGCCTGCTCGATGTCGCGGCGCGGGAAGCGGCGGAACCAGGACGCCCAGAAGCCGGTGTAGCCCAGCCGGCCGGAGAGCACATTCTCCATCACCGTCAGGCGCTCCACCAGCGCGTATTCCTGGAAGATCATGCCCATCCGGCGCCGCGCCCGGCGCAGCGCGCCGGCGCCGAGGCCGGTGATCTCCTGCCCGTCCAGCACCACCCGCCCGGCGGTCGGCTCCACCAGGCGGTTGACGCAGCGGATCAGCGTGGACTTGCCGGCGCCCGAAGGGCCGATCAGCGCCATCACCTGCCCCGGCGGGACGGCGAGGTCCACGCCGTCCAGCGCCAGGTCGCCGGTGGGGTAGCGCTTGCTCAGCCCCTTGATGCGCAGCAGGGCGCCGTCGCCGGCCTCGTCACCGCGCATCGACGGCGCCCTCCCGGCTCAGCGGCACGCGTAGGAGACGTTCATCGCCTGGTCGATCTGGCGGATCACCTCCCAGTGCTGGCGGTAGGTGATCGGGATGAACTTCTCCTGCGGCGGCTGGCTCTTGCGGAATTCGTCGAGCAGCGCGCTGCCTTCCCAGTTGAAGGAGAAGAAGGCGTTGCGGATCCGCTCCGCCAGCTCGGGCCGCAGGTTGTGCGCATGGCCGTAGCCGGTGGTCGGGAAGGTCTGGCTGCGGTAGATCGTGCGGATCTGGTCCTGCCGGACCGCGTTGCGCGCGATCATGCGCGCCATCACCGAATTGGCGATCGCCGCGGCGTCGTAGTCGCGGTTGGCCACACCGATGATGCTGTTGTCGTGGCGGCCGGAGAAGGCGGTGCGGAAGTCGCGCCCGGCCACCATGCCGAACTGGCTCTCCAGCAGGGCCGACGGCGCCTTGAAGCCGGAATTCGACGTCTCGGAGGTGAAGGCGATGGTGCGGCCGCGCAGGTCCTCGATGCGCTGTACCGGGCTGCCCGCGGGGACGATGATCTCCATCTCGTAGCCGAAGGCGTTGTCGCGGCTGGCCATCATCGCGAAGGGCACGAAGCCGGCGCAGTTCACCGCCAGCGGATTGGAGCCGGTGTTGAAGCCCGCGATGTGCAGGCGGCCGGCGCGCATCGCCTCGATCTGCGCGGCGTTGGACTGCACGCTGAAGAACTGCACGCGCTTGCCCGTCTCCCGCGCCAGGTGCTCCATGAAGCCTTCCCAGACGCGGCGATAGACGGCGGGGTCCTCGACCGGCGTGTAGGCGAAGATCAGCACCGACGGGTCGACCAGGTCGCGCGGGTTCGTCGGCACGTCGGCGACCAGGTCGCCGTCGCGGTCGCAGAAGCGGGCGTCCAGCGCGCCGCGCGGGCAGTCGGTGCCCTGGGCCGCGGCAGGGGCGCCGAAGCCCGCCATCAGCGCCATGACACCCAGTGCGAAGAGGCGTCGCAGCATGTCCAACTCTCCCGGTTGTTGGTGGTGGCGCGTCGCCTAGCGAAGCCAGGGGCCGAAGTCTGTTACAGCCGCGTGAAAATAACCAGTCCTTCATCCGTCGCTGCAACGTCCCGGGGCGCGGATGCGTGGCGCGCCGCGGGACTGGGCCGGGCCGCCGGCCGGATCGCATTCTCGTGAGCGGGGCGCGCCCCGCCGGCTCAGCCCGGCAGCGCCAGCCCGAACCGCGCGCCCAGCTTCGCCAGCGCCGGCGGGACGGAAGGATGCAGCGCCACCCCCTCCGCCAGCTGCTTCGCCCGCAGCGCCATCGCCCGGTCCCCCGGCAGCCGCGCCGCGTCGAAGCCCGGCCGCGCCGGGTTCCCGCGCACCGCGCCGGCCATCCAGGCGCCCTCGGCCAGGAAGTGTGTCGCGCCCGCGAACTTCGCCGGGTCCAGCACCAGCACGAAGACGCTCGCCCCCCAGCCGGTGGTCCCCTCGGCCCGGCCATGCCCGGCGAGCCCGCTGGTCAGCGCCTCCACCAGCAGCCCGAGCGCAAAACCCTTGTGCCCGGCATCAAGCCCCCCGAGCGGCAGCAGCGTGCCGCCCGGCTCGGTGAAGAAGGCGTTCGGGTCGTCGGTCGGGGTGCCCTCGGCGTCCAGCAGCCAGGGTCCGGGAAAGCGCGTGCCCTCCGCCCGGCGCCGCCCAGTCATGCCGTTGGTCGTGATGGACATGGACACGTCGAGGATCACCGGCCCTTCCGGCGTCGGCCAGGCGGCGGCCACCGGATTGGGCGTGATGATCCGCCGCGTGCCGCCCCAGGGCGCGACGGAGGCCGTCGCCGGGTCGGAACACGCCAGCACCAGCAGCTTCCCCGCCGCCGCCACCGCCGGCCCATAGGCCGCCAGGCACCCGATATGATGGCTGCGCCCGATCGTCACGCAGCCCAGGCCGACGGCCTCCGCCATGGCGGAGGCCCGCGCGATGGCCCGCCGCGTCAGCCAGGGCCCGGGCAGGCGCCGCCCGTCCCAGGTCTCGGCGACCGGGGTGGCGGAAACCATGTCGGGCTCGCCCGCAGCCGCCATGCCGCCGGCGGCCAGGCTGTCGAGATAGGGCGCCAGCAGCGCCAGGCCATGCGTGTCATGGCCCATCAGGTCGCCCTCCAGCAGCACCTCCGCCACGTCGCGGGCCATGGCGGGCGGCAGGCCGGCCGCCTCCGCGCAGGCGGTGGCGAAGCCGAGCAGCGCGGCGGCGTCGTGGCGCGATGTCATGGCGGAAGGGCCTCTTGCCGGTTGCGGGGCGACGGGGAGCGATCGTCAGCCGATCGACAGGCGCTGGATCACGCTGCCCAGGAACAGCGCCAGCAGCAGGTCGATGCCGACCAGCGCCGCCGCCTGGCGGCCATCCGCGCCCAGCGCATGCCGGGCGACGAACCATTCCAGCCACACCGCATAGGCCAGGCCGGCGAGGGACAGAACCTGCGCCAGCGCGAGCGGCAGGCCCAGCAGCCCGGGCAGGGTCAGGACCACCAGCACCAGGTACTGCACGACGTTCGTCCAGTTCCAGGCGGCCAGGAAGCGCGGCCAGGCGGCTTCCCGCCCCCACATCCGCGCCAGCGGCAGGGAGGCCAGCGCGAAGCCCGCCCAGGCGACCACATAGCCCAGCAGCTCGGCCGACAGGCCGCGCAGCACGCCGCCGGCCGGATCGTCATTCGCCGCCCAGGCGAGCAGGCGCAGCGCCAGGAAGGCCGGCAGGCAGATCGCCGCCGCCCAGAAGGACCGCCAGGCGCCTTCCGGCGTGTCCTCGATGTAGGCGAGCCCCTCCACGCGGCCGCGGCCGAGCAGCGAGGCGCCGATCAGCCCGCCGGCGATCGTCCGTTGCAGGCCCGTGGGCTGGGATCCGCTCAGCGCAGCACCTCTTCCAGGATGGCGCGATAGGCGCCGGCAAGCCGCCGCAGTTCCTCCACCGGCGCGCGTTCGTCCACCTGGTGCGGCGTCTCGCCCACAGCGCCGAACTCCGCCACCGGGCAGTAGCGCGCGATGAAGCGGGCATCGGAGGTGCCGCCGCCGGTGTCCAGCGCCGGCGTCACGCCCGTGCTGCGCGCGACGGCGCGCGACAGCGCGTCCACGAAGGGACCGGGCCGGGTGAGAAAGCTCTCGCCCGAGCATTCGGTGCGCAGCGTGTAGCGGCAGCCGGCGGCGCGGAAGGCGGCGTGCAGGCGCTCCGTCAGGGCCGCGCTGGTGTGGTGGTCGTTGAAGCGGATGTTGAGCATCGCCTGCGCCACCGCCGGGATGACGTTGCTGGTCCGGTTGCCGACGTCGAAGCCGGTCACCTGCAGCGTCGAGGGCGGGAAATGCGCGCTGCCATTGTCGAGCGGCGCCGCCAGAAGCGGCCCGAGGGCCGCGACCAGCCGGTGGATCGGGTTGTCGGCGCCGGCCGGATAGGCGCTGTGGCCCTGCTTGCCCTCCACCGTCACCCAGCCGTTCAGGCTGCCGCGCCGGCCGATCTTGATGGTGTCGCCGAGCGCCCTTCGGCTGGTCGGCTCCCCCACCAGCGCCATGTCGGGGACCTGCCCGTTGGCCGCCATCCATTCCAGCACCTTGGCGGTGCCGTCGATGCTGCGCGCCTCCTCGTCGCCGGTGATCAGCAGCGAGATGGAGCCCTTGTGGTCCGGGTTGGCGGCCAGGAAGTCCGCCAGCCCGGCGACGAAGGCGGCGATGCCGCCCTTCATGTCGCAGGCGCCGCGGCCATAGAGGATGCCGTCGCGCACCACGCCCGCGAAGGGGTCGTCGCGCCAGGAAGCCGGGTCGCCGGGCGGCACCACGTCGGTGTGGCCCGCATAGCAGAAATGGGGCGCGCCGCTGCCGCGCCTCGCAAAGAGGTTGTCCACCCGGTAGTCGTCGGGGCCGAAGGGCAGCCGCGTGCAGGCGAAGCCGAGTTCCTCCAGCGCCCGCTGCACAACGTCCAGCGCGCCGTCACCGGCGGGCGTCACGGACCGGCAGCGGATCAGCGCCTGGGCCAGCGGGATCGGGTCGGTGCTCATGTCCGGTGTCGCGGCCCTGCATCCCCCGGCCCCGCCTGGCGGCGCTGGCCCCTCCCTCTCCCGCCATGCGGGACAGGGGTGGTCGGCGCGCCCCTCTCCCTCTCCCGCTGGCGGGGGAGGGTCGGGGTGGGGGCCGGCGCCAGACGCATCCTCAATCCCGCAGCAGGTCGTTGATGGCGGTCTTGGCGCGCGTCTGCGCATCCACCCGCTTGACGATCACCGCGCAGTAGAGGCTGGGCCCCGGCGAGCCGTCCGGCAGCGGCTTGCCCGGCAGGCTGCCGGGCACCACCACCGAATAGGCCGGCACGCGGCCCATGAAGACCTCGCCCGTGGCGCGGTCCACGATCTTCGTGGAGGCGCCGAGGAAGACGCCCATCGACAGCACCGCGCCGCGCTCGACGATCACGCCCTCCACCACCTCGGACCGGGCGCCGATGAAGCAGTCGTCCTCGATCACCACCGGGTTGGCCTGCAGCGGCTCCAGCACGCCGCCGATGCCCACGCCGCCCGAGAGGTGCACGTTGCGCCCGATCTGCGCGCAGGACCCGACGGTGGCCCAGGTGTCCACCATGGTGCCGGAATCGACATAGGCGCCGACATTCACGAAGCTCGGCATCAGGATGACGTTCGGCGCGACGAAGGCGGAACGCCGCACCACCGCCCCCGGCACGGCGCGGAAGCCCGCGGCCTTGAAGCGCGCGGCATCCCAGCCCGCGAACTTCAGCGGCACCTTGTCGTAGGCGATCCCGGGGGCGCCGGCCGCGGCGTCCATGGGCTGGCTGTCGTTCAGGCGGAAGGACATCAGCACCGCCTGCTTCAGCCACTGGTTCACCTTCCAGCCGCCATGGTTGTCGGGCTCGGCCACCCGCGCGCCGCCCTGGTCGAGCAGCGCCAGCGCCTCCTCCACGCAGGCGCGGTCGGGGCCGTGGGTCCCGGCGTTCAGCGTGTCGCGGCGGGCCCAGAGCGCCTCGATGCGCGCCTGCAGGGCGGTCTTGTCCATGGGGGGAGGCCTGTGTCCTGGCGGAAAGCGGGAAGCCGCGACCATGGCGACCCCGCGCGCGCGCTGTCAACGCGCCGGCCCGGGCGGCACCGGGCGATCGCGCGGGCCGACCGAGGAGCGGACCGCGCGGAGACCCCCGGCGGATCCCGGCGAGGGAAAGCGGGCCGGGTGATGCCGGGGGCGAAGCCGCGCTCCAACCGGCTGATATCCCTGTGCCTGCCGCCAGGCGATCGCCCGGCCGGGCGGCCGCGCCGCGCGCGCCGCGACGGCGGCCGCCCGCGCACCGCGTCAACCACCGGTTCAGCCGCGCCGGTGCATGTTGGCCGCCATGACCACCTGCCCCCCGGACGAGACAGCGGCGCGCGACATGGCCGGCCCGGCGGAACCCGGCGGCGAGGACCGGCTGGCCGCCGCGCTGCTGGACAGCCGCCGGCGCTGGCGCGACCTGGCGCTGCTCTCGGCCGACCTGCTGTTCGAGACGGATGCCGCCGGCCGATTCGCCTTCCTGGCGCCCGACCCGGTGCTGGGCCATCCGGCGGCCGCGCTGCTCGGCCGCCGCGCGGCGGAGCTGCTGGCGGAGCAGGCGGGCCCCGACCCCTTCGACGCCGCCGCCCCGGCGCGCGGCCTGCGCGCCTGGGTGCGGCCGGCCGAGGGCGCGCCGCTCTGCCTGGAATTCACCGCGATGCGCGTGGCCGGCGGGCTGCGTGGCGCCGCCCGGGACGTGACGGCCGAGGAACGGCAGGAGGATGCGGCGGCGCGCGCGCTGCGGCACGCGACCGCGCTCGGCCGCCTGCTGGCCGCCGCCCAGCGCGGCCGTGGCGAGGGCGCGGCCGGCGCGGCGGTGCTGGCGATCCTGGCCGGGCTGGGGCCGGCGCTGGGCTGCGCCGGCGCCGCGCTGCTCGGCGCGCGGGATGGGCGCTGGCGGATCGAGGCCGAGGCGGGTGAGGACGCTGCGCCCTGGCTGCTGCTGCTGCCCGCCGCGCCCGGCCCCGGCGGCGCCACGCGGCTGGCCACCGGCGGGCTGCTGCTGCCGGTCGGGTCCGACCTCTTCCTGCTCGCCTGGCGCGACCCGGCGCTGGAGGAGGAGGAGATCGCGGTGCTCTCCGCGCTGGCTGCCCCGGTCGCCGCGCTGCAGGCCGAAGCGGCGCGGCAGCGGGAGCTGGACCGCGCCGCGCGCACCGATGCGCTGACCGGCCTGCTCAACCGCCGCGGCCTGCTCGACGCGCTGGCCGCCCGCCTGGCCCGCCCCGGCGCCGCCGGCGTGCTCGCCTACCTGGACGCCGATGGCCTCAAGCCGATCAACGACCGGCTGGGGCATGAGGCGGGGGACGCCGCGCTGCGCCACCTGGCCGGGCGGCTGCGCGCCATCGCCGGCCCGCAGGACCTGGCCGGGCGGCTCGGCGGCGACGAATTCGCCCTGTGGCTTGACGGCGCGACGGAAGCCGAAGCCGCGCTGCGCTGCGCGCCGATCGGCGTCGCCCTGCCCGTCCCCGGCTGGCCGGCGGAGGCCGCGCGGATCGCCGCCAGCCTCGGCCTCGCCACCCCCGCGCCGGGCGAGACGGCGGAACAGCTGACCGCGCGGGCCGATGCCTCGATGTACCGCGCCAAGCGCGAAAGGCGGGCGGCATGAGCGCGGCGCGGGAGGCGCGCGGCACCGGCGGCAACCTCGCCGCCCGGGTGGCGCTGGCGGCCGGGCGCGACACCTCGCCCGAGCTGCTGGTCTGGCTGGCCGGCGACCCGGCGCCGGAGGTGCGCGCGGCGGTCGCCGCCAACCGCGCGACGCCGCCCCAGGCCGGGCTGGTGCTGGCGGCGGATGCCGATGCCGGGGTGCGCACCGCGCTGGCCCGGCGGCTCGGCGCGCTGTCCCCCGGGCTCGGGCCGCGGGCGCGCAACAGCCTGGCGCGCTTCACCGCCGCCGCCCTGGCCCGCCTGGTGGAGGACGCGGCGACCGATGTGCGCGCCGCCATCGCCGACGCCGTCGCGGGCCTGCCGGACGCCCCGCGCGAACTGGTGCTGCGCCTGGCGCGCGACACCGAGCTGCCGGTGGCGGGCCCGGTGCTGCTGCTCTCGCCGCTTCTGACGGAAGCCGATCTGCTGGCGCTGGTCGCGGCGCCGCCGGCCGAATTCACCCGACGCACCGTCGCCGCCCGGCCCCGGATCACCGAAGCGGTGACCGAGGCGGTGGCCGCCAGCGCCGACAGCCCAGCCATCGCGGCGCTGCTCGGCAACCCCTCCGCCGCCATCCGCGAGGCCACGCTCGACCGGCTGGTGGACGCCGCCGCCGAGGAACCCTGCTGGCAGGCCGCGCTGGTGCGCCGCCCGACCCTGCCGCCGCGTGCCGCCCGCGCGCTCGGCGCCATCGTCGCGGGGCAGCTGCTGGAAGTGCTGTCCGCCCGGCCCGACCTGCCGCCGGGCCTCGCCGAGACGCTGCGCGAGCGGCTCGGCCTGCGGCTGGCCATGGCGCCGGAGCACGCCGCGGTGCGCGAAGCCGCCCGCAGCGGCGACCGCGCGCGGCTGGCCAGCCTGATCGCCGGCGGCACCGGCATGCCGGAGACCCGCATCGAAGCGGCGCTGGCGCTACGCAGCCCGCGGGTGATCGCGGCGCTTTGCTGGCGCGCCGACTGGCCCGCCATGCTGGCGGAGGAGGTGCAGGCCGCCCTCGGCATCCCGCCCGCCCGCATCCTGCGCGCCAATGCCGAGGGCGGCTGGACCGTGCCGCTCTCCGAGCTGGACTGGCAGATCGAGCTGCTGAACGAGCTGCCGGCCTGATCGCGCGCGCCGCGCCCCGGCTTCCCCCCCGCCCCGGCGCTCCGCTAGGGTGCGCCCCCTTGCGGGCAGGGGCCACGATGGCGGACGACGAGGACTGGACGATCCCCGAGGAGCTGCGGCCCGACCCGGCCGACTACGCCTTCGACCTGCGCGCCGCGCTGGGCGCCGTCGTCTCGCTGAAATCCCGCGTGCCGGCCGACGCCTTCTCCGCCCGCACGCTGGGGACGGAGCGCGAGGGCAGCGGCGTCGTCATCCGCCCCGACGGGCTGGTGCTGACCATCGGCTACCTGATCGGCGAATCCGAAAGCATCTGGATCACCACCGCCAGCGGCCGCGTGGTGCCGGGCCATGCCCTGGCGCATGATTTCGAGACGGGATTCGGCCTGGTCCAGGCGCTGGGCCGGCTGGACGCGCCGGCGCTGGAACTCGGCGCGGCGGAGGCGCCGGAAGCCGGCACCCAGGCGGTGCTGGCCGCCGCGCTGCAATCCCGCGCGGATGGCGAGAGCGGCGGCGGCGCCGTCGCCTGTTCCGTCGTCGCGCGCGAACCCTTCGCCGGCTACTGGGAATACATGCTGGAGGAGGCGCTGTTCACCTCGCCCGCGCATCCTTCCTGGGGCGGGGCGGCGCTGATCGGGCCGGACGGCAAGGTGGCCGGCATCGGGTCCCTGGTGCTGCAGCACCGCGACGGGCGGGGGCAGCAGGTCGATCTCAACATGTGCGTGCCCGTCGGGCTGCTGCACCCGATCCTGGCCGACCTGCTGGCCTTCGGTCGGGTGAACAAGCCGGCGCGGCCCTGGCTCGGCCTCTATGCCGCGGACCAGGAGGAGGGGATCGTCGTCGCCTCGGTCGCCGCCAAGGGGCCGGCGGAGCGGGCGGGGCTGAAGGCGGGCGACCGCATCATCGGCATCGCGGGCGCGGAGGCGGCGGATCTCGGCGCGCTGTGGCGGGCGCTGTGGTCCTGCGGGCCGGCCGGGGTGAAGGTGGAGGTGCAGGCCGAACGCGACGGCCGGCGCTTCAGCGTGCCGGTGGCCAGCGCCGACCGCGCCAGCTTCCTGAAGGCGCCGCGGCTGCACTGATGGCGATCTGGCACTGCTTCATCGCCGTCTCGCTCGATGGCCGGAT
This sequence comes from Acetobacteraceae bacterium, assembly GCA_027487675.1. GTDB lineage: Bacteria > Pseudomonadota > Alphaproteobacteria > Acetobacterales > Acetobacteraceae > Falsiroseomonas. The sequence goes on from JAIYDD010000123.1 coordinate 27,458, forward strand.
CGCGCGGCCGGACGGGGCGGTGGACTGGCTCGGCGGCGAGGGGCCGCCGGCGGAATTCGGCTACGACGCCTTCTACGCCGGCGTGGGCGCGATCCTGATGGGGCGCGGCACCTATGACGCGGTGCGCGCGATGGGCGACTGGCCCTATCCGGGCAAGCCGACGGTGGTGGTCACGCGGCGCGCGATCCACGGCGCGCCCGCTGGCGTGACGGCGCGCGGCGGCGACCTCGCGGCCATCGCGGCAGAGCTGGAGGCGCAGGGCCATGCGCGCATCTGGATCGAGGGCGGCGGCGACCTGGTGCGGCAGATGCTGGCGATCGGCAGGCTCGACGTGCTGGAGATGGCGGTGCTGCCGCGCGTGCTCGGCGACGGCATCCCCCTGTTCCCTCTCGGCACGCCGGACACCCGCTTCGCGCTGCGGTCCTGCACGCCGCGCGCGGGCGGCGCGCTGCACCTCATCTACGACCGCGCATAGGCCGCCGGCCCGAACACCGCGGGCGGGCCGTGGCCGCCGCGCAGCGCCTCCGCGATCAGCGCCGCGATCACCGGCGCCAGCGTCCAGCCGTTGAAGGTGACGGCGTGGAACAGGCCGGGGCAGCGCGGATCCTCGCCCAGGATCGGCCCGGGGACCTGCACGTTGATGCCGGTCCAGGCGCGGATCACGTGCAGCCCCTCGATGGCGGGCAGCACGTGGCGCGCGACCCAGAGATTGCCCTCGATGCTGGCGCGCAGGTTGCGCGGGCGGCCCTGCGCATCGAGTTCGCCCGGCCAGGCGCCGCCCAGGATCAGGTGCCCGCCCTCGCCCTGCTTGAGCGAGAGATGCCGCGACCCGTGCAGCACCAGCGGCCGCAGCAGGGCGTGCGGCGAGGCCTCGGTCGCGATCACCTGCTGCACGGTGGCGCGAACCGGGATCGGCGCGCCCAGTCGGTCCGCGATGCGTCCGGCCCAGGCGCCGGCGGCGTTCACCACCCGGCCGGCGCGGAGGCGCGTGCCGGACGCCGTGTGCGCAAGGAAGCCCGCGCCGTCGCGCGCGACATGGGTGATGCGCGTGAAGCCGCGAATGTCGGCGCCCGCGCCGCGCGCCTGGCGCAGCAGGGCGGAGAGGCCGCGCAGCGGGTCCATCTGGCCTTCCTCCGCGCAGAAGGCGGCGCCCGCGAAGCCGGGGGCGAGCCAGGGCGCGGCATCGCGCAGCGCCGCGGCGTCCATCAGGTGGCTGTCCACCCCGAAGCCGCGCTCCATCGCGACCTTGTCGGCGAGCGCGGCGAGCTGCGCCGCGTCTTCCGCCAGCATCAGCCCGCCTTCGACGCGGATCGCCAGGTCCTCGCCCGCTTCCGCCGCGATGCCGCGCCACAGCGCCACCGCGCGCGGGCCGAGGGAGAGGATCCGCGCCGCCGCGCTGTCCGGCCCGCCGGCGGCGCCGGCGCTGTCATAGGCGTGCAGTTGCACATGCAGGCTGCCGGCATTGGCGGTCGACGCGCCCTGCCCCGGCTCGCCGCGCTCCGCCACCACCACGCCGAGCCCGTCCCGCGCCGCCGCGCGCGCGACGGCGAGCCCGATGACGCCGCCGCCGATGACGAGCAGGTCGCAGCTTTCGTCGCGTGACGGCGCGGCCGGCGGCGCCGGCGGATCGGGCGGCAGCGCGACGGTGGGCGCCTCGGCCCATTCCGGCTTCGGCATCGCCAGCACCAGCACCGGCACGGGTTTCACCGGCGCGCGCGGCGCGGCGAAGTCGGCCTCCGCCGCGGCGCCGGCCAGCGCGGCGACGGTGGCGCCGCACATCCGGCCCTGGCAGCGGCCCATCCCCGCGCGCGTCGCCTTCTTCAGCGCGGGCAGCGACGCCGCGCCCTCCGCCATTGCGGCGCGCAGCGCGCCGGCCGTCACCTCCTCGCAGCGGCAGGCGATGGTGGCGTCGTCCATCGCTTTCGCGTCGAAGGCCGGTGCCGCGAAGATGCGCCACAGCGCGTCCTGGAAGGCGATGGCGCGGCGGAGCGCCGCGCGGGCGGGCGCGGCATCGGGCACGTCGCGGCCGAGGTCGCGCGCCGCCGCCAGCCCCGCCAGCCGCCCGCGCGCCAGCGCGATGCGCGCGCCGCCGACCTGCGCGCCATCGCCCGCCGCGAAGACGCCGGCGAGCGAGCTGCGGCCATCCGCGTCGGTGACCGTCTCGATGCGGCCGGCGACCAGGCGATGCGCGCAGCCCAGCGCGCGGGCCAAGCCCGTCTCCGGCTGGAAGCCGAGATTGAGCGCCAGTGCGCCGGCGGCGATGCGCCTCTCGCCCTGCGGCGTCGCGAATCGCAGCGCCGCGAAGCGCGTGTCGCCCTCGGCCGCGAGTGGCCGCGCGGACCAGATCACCTTCACGCCGGCGCGCCGCAGCGTGGCGAGGTAGCGCGCGCCGTCCCAGGCCAGGTCGGGCGCCGCTGCCGCCAGGCGCAGCGCCTGCCGCCAGGCGCGGAAGCCCGGCTTCGGCGCGGCTTCGAGCACCGCCGCCACCTCGACGCCGCCTTCGACCAATTCGCAGGCGAGCTGCAGGTTCAGCGGGCCGTTGCCGGCGACCAGGATGCGCGGCCCCGGCGCGACGCGATTCGCACGCGCCAGCGTCTGCACGCAGCCCGTGGTCATCACGCCCGGCAGCGTCCAGCCCGGGATCGGCACGGGCCGTTCATGCGACCCCGGCGCCAGCACCAGCCGCCGCGGGCGGATCACCACGTTGCGGCCCTCGATCAGCGCCGCGACCTCACCCGCCGCGGCGCCGCTTTCGCCGGGCGCCGCGAAGGCGCCCCAGACGGTCGCGCCGTGCCGGAACGCGACGCCGGCGGCCAGCGCCCGCGCGCGCAGCGCGGCGCCCTGGCGGAACTGCCGGTCCGGCGCCGCATGGGCGTGGCTGGCGGCGAGCGGCTTCAAGTATTGCCCCCCCGTCGCGTCGCGCTCGTCGAGCGCGAGCACCTCGCAGCCGGCTTCCGCCGCGGCGATGGCGGCGGCGAGGCCGGCGGGGCCGGTGCCGACCACCAGCACGTCGCAGGCGATCTCCTCCGGCGCCGCGTGCGGCTCGGGCGCCAGCGGCGCGGGGCGCGCGGGCATCGCGCCGCCCACCACCATGCCCGGCGCGACCTTCACCAGGCAGGCGCGCTGCCCGGCGCGGCCATCGATGGTCACCAGGCAGTCGAAGCAGGCGCCCATGCCGCAATGCAGGCCGCGCGGCGCGCCGGACGCCGTATGCCGGTATGCCATCACGCCGGCGGCGGAGAGCGCGGCCGCCACCGTCTCCCCGGGCAGCGCCGGAATCGGGCGTCCGTCGAAGGTGATGCCCAACCGTTCGGCAGAGGGCAGGATGCACGGATGGGTCAGGCGCATGGCGTGGTCTTGTGGCGCTTCGCGAAACAGGGTCGGATGATCGCAGGATGACAGATGGGAGCAAGCCGATGACCGGGAAGCCCGCTGGCGAGCCCTTCCGCGGCTGCTACACCGTGCTGGTCACGCCCTTCACCGAGGGCGGCGCGGCGGTGGACGTGCCCGCGCTGGAACGGCTGGTCGAGTTCCAGATCGCGGAAGGCATCCGCGGCCTGATCCCGCTGGGCTCCACCGGCGAGTTCCTGTCCGTCTCGCCCGAGGAACGCACGGCGATCGTCGAGACGGTGGTGCGCGTGGCCGCGGGCCGCGTGCCCGTCATCATCGGCACCGGCGCGGAGGACACGCGCGAGGTGGTGCGCACGTCCCGCGAGGCGGAGGCGCTCGGCGCCGACGGCGTGATGATCATCCCGCCCTTCTATTCGGTGCCGACGCTGCCGGAGCTGATGCACCATTACGGCACGGTGGCCGACGCCATCGGCATCCCCATCATGGTCTACAACAACCCCGCCACCGCGAATGTGGACATGACGCCGGCGATGCTGGCGGAGATCAGCCGCATCCCGAACTGCCGCTACGTCAAGGAATCCACGCTGGAGGTGACGCGGGTGCGCGACATCGTGGCGCTGTGCGGCGAGCGGATGGAGGTCTTCGCCGGGGTGCTGGGCTATGAGAGCGCCTGGCTCGGCGCGATCGGCTGGGTCGCGGTGTGCTCGAACCTGGCGCCGCGGCTGTCCACCGAGATGTTCCACGCCGCCGCCTTCGACAGGGACATGGACCGCGCGCTGACGCTGTACCGGCGGCTGGCGCCGCTGCTGCCCTGGGTGGGCGGGCCGCGCTACGTCGCCGGCACCAAGGCGGGCTTCCGGCTGATGGGCCTGCCCATGGGCGACCCGCGCCCGCCGCGCCTGCCGCTGCCCGAGGCCGACCTGCCGGCGCTCGCCGCCGTGCTGGACGGCATCGGCCTGCTGCCCGAAGCGCGCGCCGCCGCCTGACCCACGCACCGAAGGAAGGAACCACACAGATGCGACGCATGATCCTGGCCGCGGCCTTCGCGGCCATCGCCGCGCCGGCCATGGCGCAGCAGCCGGCCTGCACGCCGCGCGTGGCGGATGCCGAGCTGATCAAGCCGCGCACCCTGGTGATGTCCACCAACCCCACCCTGCCGCCGCTGCAATTCGTCAACGCGCAGGGCCAGCTGCAGGGCATGCGGATCGAGCTGGGGACGGAGATCGCGCGCCGCCTCTGCCTGACGCCCGAATACGTCCGCATCGAGTTCAGCGCGATGATCCCGGGGCTCGCCGCGCGCCGGTGGGACATGATCAACACCGGCATCTTCTTCACGGAAGAACGCGCGCGGATCATGCAGATGGTCCGCTACGAGAACAACGCGGTGGCGATCAGCGCCGCGCGCGGCAACCCGCGCAACCTGCGCAGCCTGGACAATCTGGCGGGCATCACCATCGGCGTCGAGATCGGCGGCTTCGAGGAACGCCAGACGCGTGCGATCAGCGCGGACCTCGAGCGCCGCGGCCTGCGGCCGATGAACATCCGCACCTTCGACAACTTCGCCATCGCCTTCCAGGCGCTACGTGCCGGCCAGGTGGAGGCGGTGACGAGCATCGACGCGGTGGCCGCGGAATACGACCAGCGCGGCGAATTCCCGCGCGTGCTGAGCGGGCTGAACCCGACCCCGGCGGCGCTCGCCTTCCGCTCCCGCACGCTGGCCACCGAGGTCAGCCGCGTGCTGACGGAGATGAAGGCGGATGGCAGCCTGGACGCGCTGTTCAACCGCTACGGCGTCTCCATCGCCGATGGCGGCTTCGCGGTGGCCGGCCCGCAATGACGCGGCGTGCCCCTGCCCCGCCGCGCGGGGCAGGGCCGGGGGAGTAGCGCGCCATCCACATCTGGTCCTGGCAGGGTTTCCTCGAATACCTGTTCAACCCCTACCTTCTGGAAGGGGCGCTGACGACGCTGTGGCTGACGGTGGCGTCGCTGGCCTGCGGGCTGGTGCTCGGCATCGGGCTGGCGCTGATGCGGCTGTCGGGCAACCGCGCGGTGTCCGCCGTCGCGGCGACCTATTGCTGGGTGTTCCGCGGCACGCCGCTGCTGGTGCAGCTGCTGATCATCTACACCGGCCTGCCGCTGTTCGGCATCCGCTTCAGCGTGACGCAGGCGGCGCTGCTCGGGCTCGCGCTGAACGAGGCGGCGTATCTCAGCGAGATCGTGCGCGCCGGGATCCTGGCGATCGGCAAGGGGCAGAAGGAAGCCGGCACCGCGCTGGGGCTGACCCGCGTGCAGGTGTTCCGCACCATCACCTGGCCGCAGGCGATGCGCATCATCATCCCGCCGCTCGGCAATTCGGTGAACGGGCTGCTGAAGACCACCTCCGTCGCCTCCGTCATCAGCATGGAGGAATTGCTGCGGCGGACGCAGATCCTGATCCAGGAACGCTTCCTGGTGCTGGAGCTCTTCATCGCGGC
>JAIYDD010000242.1 GCA_027487675.1 Acetobacteraceae bacterium
CGCGGCCCTCGCGTCAGGCGCGGCCCCGCGGCGGCGCGCGCAGGCCGGCGGCTGCCGCCGCGGCGCGGCGCACCGGCCCCAGGGCGCGGCGCGGCGTCCCCGCCACCAGGCGCCGCATGCGCGAGACCATGCCGGGCCAGGACGGCGCCGCCGCGTCGCGGTCGACCGCCGCCGCCAGCCCGTCCACCCAGGGCCCGAGCGGGCGGTTCGGGTCGGCGGTGTGCAGCAGCCGGTGCGCCAGGCGCAGCACCGCCTCGGTGCGGCGCTGCTGCGCCTCGGGCTCGGCCCAGGGCAGCGGCGGCCGGCTGACGCGCGCGGCGACCAGGTGGAGCAGCGCCGCATAGGCCGCGGCGTCGCCTGCCTGGCTGCGTCGCAGCAGCGCGGCCTCGTCCTGGCGGTCGGTCTCGACGGATCCGTGCATCGGGCGGCCTCGCGGTCGGTTGCCCGGATGATGCCGGCATCGCCCGGCCGCTTCTTGCATCGTGCTGCTCCAATCCAGCCGTATTGCCGGCAAGCGCGGCGGCGCTTGCCCGGCGCCCGCCCCCCGGAGGCCGGACGCGTGCCCGGGCGGCGGTCGCCGAGGAGCGGCCCTTCCCGCCCACGGCGATGCCGGGCGGGGCGATCCGCTGGCGGGGTCGGATGCGTGCCGGCGCCGCGCCCGGCCTCGCCACGTGCCCGCACGGCCATCGCAGCAGCGCCGACGCGGAGAGGATCTCCCTCTCCCGCCCGGGCGGGACGGCGCCGGCGCTCTCCTTCCCTCGGCGGGACGGGGCAGGCACACCCACGCCAGTCGCTTCTCGTTCTGCGCATGCGATTGCGCCGTGGCGGGGGGGCGACCCGATCCCCGTCGCGGCGGTGCCGCGGCCGGGACGCCCCGCGCCCCGCGCCGGGTGGGGACACGAAGGCGCGAACAGGGTCGCCCGGGGGCCGCCGCCGCCGGCCGGAGCCTCGCGCCGCGCCAGCGCGCCAGCCCCCGGCGGGCGGCGGCATGGCGTCGCGCCGACCCCGCGCCCCCCGCGCCGCTGCCATGCGCCGGCTTGTGCCGCGCCGCGCGGGTCGCATATGCCGCCCGCATGCCCCCCGCCCCTGCCCTGCGCGTCGAGGCGCTGACCAAGCGCTATCGCGAGGACCGTCCGCCGGCCGTCGATGGCCTGGACTTCGTGATGCCGCGCGGCGCCACCTGGGGGCTGCTCGGCGGCAACGGCGCGGGCAAGACCACCACCATCGGCATGCTGCTCGGCCTGCTGGTGCCGACATCGGGGCGGATCGAGGCGCTGGGCCACGACATGGCGACCGACCGCTTCGCGGCCCTCGCCCGGATGAACTTCTCCTCGCCCTATGTCGCGCTGCCGCACCGGCTGAGCGTGGCGGAGAATTTGCGCGTCTATGCGCATCTCTACGGCGTGAAGCAGGCCGAGCGGCGGATCGTGGAGCTGGCGGAACAGCTGCACCTGACCGACCTGCTGAAGCGCCCGGCCGGCGAACTCTCCGCCGGGCAGAAGACGCGCGTGGCGCTGGCCAAGGCGCTGGTCAACCGCCCGGATCTGCTGCTGCTGGACGAGCCGACCGCGAGCCTCGATCCCGACACCGGCGACTGGGTGCGCAGCTGGCTGGAGCGCTACCGCGCCGAGACCGGCTGCGCGATCCTGCTGGCCTCGCACAACATGGCGGAGGTGGAGCGGCTCTGCGACCAGGTGCTGATGCTGAAGGCCGGGCGCGCGGTGGACCGCGGCAGCCCGGCGGAGCTGCTGGCGCGCTACGGCCGCGACGACATGGAGGAGGTGTTCCTGGACATCGCTCGCGACCGCCGGCCGCTTCTCGCCCCCGCGCCGCCGCCGGGGGACGCGGCGCCGCCGCTGCCGGGCGAAGCAGCGGCGCCACCGCCGGGCCAAGCAGCGGCGCCGCCGCCGGGCCAAGCAGCGGCGCCGCCGCGCCAGGGGCTGGCGGGGGCAGGTGCGGGAACCGGCGGCAGGGACGCCAGCGCATGACCGCGCTCGCCGCCCGCCGCGTCTGGGGGCTGATGTACCGGCACCTGGCGCTGTATCGGTCGTCCTGGCCGCGGCTGCTGGAGCTGGTCTACTGGCCGGTGCTGCAGATGGTCGTCTGGGGCTTCGTCACGGCCTATCTCGCCGGGGTGCAGAACAACGTCGCCTCCGTCGCGGCCGGCGTGCTGCTGGGCGGCGTGCTGCTGTGGGAGGTGGCGCTGCGCAGCCAGATGGGCTTCGCGATTTCCTTCCTGGAGGAGATCTGGTCGCGCAACCTGGGGCATGTGTTCGTCAGCCCCTTGCGGCCGCTGGAGCTGGTGGCGGGGCTGGTGGGGATCAGCGCGGCGCGCATGCTGGTCGGCGTGATCCCGGCGGTGGGGCTCGCCTTCCTGCTCTACGGCTTCGGGCTGTGGACGATGGGGCCGGTGGTCGTGGTGTTCTTCGCGATGCTGATGATGATGGGCTGGGCGGTGGCACTCGGCGTCACCGCGCTGATCCTGCGCCACGGCGCGGGGGCGGAGCCGCTGGCCTGGTCCGTGCTGTTCGGGCTGACGCCGTTTGCCGCGGTGTTCTACCCCGTCAGCGTGCTGCCCGACTGGCTGGAGCCGCTGGCGCTGCTGGTGCCGGCGGCGCATGTCTTCGAGGGGATGCGCGCGGCGCTGCTGGAAGGGCGCACCGCCTGGGGGCATCTCGGCGCCGCGCTGGCGCTGAACCTGGCCTGGCTCGGCGGGATGGGGTGGCTGTTCCTGCGGCAGTTCCAGGCGGCGCGGGTGCGCGGGGCGCTGCTGAACATCGGGGAGTAGCGGGCGCGCCGCGCCGCCCGGTAAGCTGGGCGCGGAGGAGGAACGGCGATGGACCTGCCGGCGCTCTACGAGGAGGACATGCACGCCTGGTGCCTGCACCAGGCCGCCCTGCTGCGCCGCCTCGCCGCGGCGGGTCTGCCCCTGCCGAACGACCTCGACCTGGAGCACGTGGCCGAGGAGATCGAGGATCTGGGCAACGAGCAGCGCTTCCAGGTGGAAGGCAACCTGGAGCGGGCGCTGGAACACCTGCTGAAGCTGGCGTTGCGGCCGGATGACCCGGCGGAGGCGCACTGGCGGCGCGAGGTGATCGCCTTCCTCGGCACCGCGCAGGGTCGCTATGCCCGCTCCATGCGGCGGGCGATCGATGTCGGGAAGCTCTGGCGCCGCGCCTGCCGGTTGGCCGGGGCGCAACTCGGCGACGAGCGCGGCCGCATTCCCGGGGTGCCGGACGCCATGCCCTTCACGCTGGACGAGCTGCTGGACGAGGAGGCCGACCCGCGCGCGCTGGCCGCGCGCCTCGCCGCCGCCATCGCCGCGCCCCGGTAACCGCCGCGCCCCGCCGGCGTTCCGGCGGGCATGAGCAGCGCACCGCCCCCCTTCCTCTTCGCCACCGGCATCGAGAATTCCAACCCGCGCATCAAGGGCGGCAGCATCCGCGTGGACGAGATGGCGCGCTGCCACCATTACGACCGCTGGGCCGAGGATTTCGGGCTGGTGCAGGAGCTGGGGCTTTCCTTCCTGCGCTACGGCCCGCCGATCCACACCACGCTGCTGGGGCCCGGGCGGCATGACTGGGCCTTCGCCGACGCAACCTTCGCCGAGCTGCAGCGGCGCGACATCGTGCCGATCGTCGATCTCTGCCATTTCGGCGTGCCGGACTGGATCGGCGACTTCCAGAACCCGGATTTTCCCGAGCTGTTCGCCGACTATGCCGGCGCCTTCGCGCGGCGCTTTCCCTGGGTGCAGCTCTTCACCCCGGTCAACGAGATGTACATCTGCGCGCTGTTCTCCGCCCGCTACGGCTGGTGGAACGAGGAAGGCACCACGGACCGGACCTTCGTGACCGCGCTGAAGCACGTCGTCCGCGCCAACATCCTGGCCATGCAGGCGATCCTGCGCATCCGGCCCGACGCCATCTTCATCCAGTCGGAATCGACGGAATACTTCCACGCCGAGACGCCCGCCGCGATCGGGCCGGCCGAGGCGCGCAACCAGGAACGCTTCCTGTCGCTCGACCTGAACTACGGGCGGCGCGTGGACAGCGGCATGTACGAATACCTGATGGACAACGGCATGACGCGCCCAGAATACCATTTCTTCCTGGCGAACTCGCCGCTGAAGCGGCACTGCATCATGGGCAACGACTATTACTGGACCAACGAGCACCTGGTCGCGGAGGATGGCGGGACGCGCGCCTCCGGCGAGGTGTTCGGGTATTCGACGCTGACGCGGCAGTACCACGACCGCTACGGCCTGCCGGTGATGCACACCGAGACGAACATCCGCGACGAGCCGGCGGGCGAGGCGGAGCGCTGGCTGTGGAAGCAATGGGCCAACGTGCTGCGGGTGCGCAACGACGGCGTGCCGCTGCTGGGCTTCACCTGGTATTCGCTGACGGACCAGGTGGACTGGAACAGCGCGCTGCGCGAGCCGGCGGGGCATGTGGACAAGGTCGGGCTGTACGACCTCGACCGGCGCATCCGGCCGGTGGGGCGCGCCTTCCAGCGGCTGGTGGCGCAGTGGCGGGAGGTGCTGCCGGCGCAGTCGCTCTGCCTGCAGGTGCCGGTGGTGATGCCGAGCCGCTACACGCCGGACGGGCTGCCAGAGGGCTATTGGGCGATGCAGGCGGCGCGGCGGGCGGCGCGATAGGCCGTGATCGGCGATGCGACGATCGCCGGGCGTGGTCCGGCCTGTGGTCGTGTCCGCGCGATCCGCGGCGTCGGGCGTGCCGCCCTTCGGCGATCACGCGCCGGGCCGCGGCGCGGCGAGGCGCGGGGGATGCGCCTCGGCGGCGGGCGGGGCGGCGCCGGGCCGCGGCGCGGGCGGGATGCCGCGCGCGGACTGGCGGCCGGGGCGTTCCGGCGCGGCGCCGTTCAGCCGCGGCGGCGCAGCGCGGCGAGGCCGAGCAGCCCGGCCGCGAGCACCGGCAGGCCGGCGGGGGCGGGCACCGGGATGGCGCTGAGGAGTTCCAGGCTGACGAAGCCGTTGCCGGCCTGCACGCCGGCGGTCAGCACCGGGTTCAGCGCGAAGGGGGCGAGGTAGGAACCGCCGCCGCTGCCTCCCTGAAAAACCTGCCCGCCTGCACCCCCGGTGAAGCCGCCGCCGCCGCCGCCGGCGCCGCCGCTGCCGCCGCCGCCGCCGAAGCCGCCGCCCCCACTGCCATCGCCGGCACCGCCTTGCCCCCCGTTGGCGAAGGACCGGCCGCCACCACCATAGGTATACTGGACCCCTCGGACGATACGCGACGCGGTGGCGCCGTCACCGGTCCATCCGCCGCCGCCGCCGGAGCCGTTGACACTGCCCACAGCGCCGCCGCCAGGGCCGTCATGGCTGGCGCGCCCGGCTCCGCCGGCCGAGCCATCGAAAGCGCCGCCACCGCCGCCGGCCACCGCGAGCGGGATCATCCCCGCCGCCACGAAGCTGCCGCCGCCGCTGTAGAAGCCGTTTCCGGCGCCGCCGACCAGGATGCTCAGCGTCGCGCCGCGGGTCAGGGTGAAGGTTCCGCTCACCCGCGCGCCAAGACCGCCGGAGCTGAAATCGCCCCCTCCCCCCTGCGCGCCGGCGGCGACGATCTCCCACTGGCCGGAGTTCGGCACCAGGAAGCTCTCGATGGTCCCGGTGACGTCGAAGGTGATCGGCGCCGCCTCGGCGGTCGCCGCGGAGATGGCCAGCCAGGACGCCCCGGCCAGAAGGATCGCGCGCGTGGGTGGAACTTCGTCTCCCGGCGTGAAGCGTTTGGCGGGGCATGCACCCCTGCCGTTTCATTCGTAAATCATGGGTGCCGATCCGAGACAGTGACGATTCGCTGACGGGCCTGCCGCGCCCCGCGTCCGCGGCCCGGCTTGCGATGCGCACCGCCGCCGGGGCCGCGGCGTGCCGCCGGTCAGACGATGCGCACCGCCTTGGGCAGTTGGGACAGGTCCTCCCAGAAGGCGTCGCGTTCGTGGCGCGCAAAAAGGTCGGGCGGCAGGATGGTGGCGCGCGCCGGCGGGCGCACCGCGCGCCCCACCTCGTGCAGGCCGGGCGTGCCCATCCGCATGTCGAACTCCACCATGTCCCAGGTCGGCTCGATGCGGTCCGGATCGTGCGGGAAGAAGGGCTCGCCGAGGAAGCCGTAGATCGCGGCCAGGGTGCCCATCGGGTTCGCCGCCAGGCTTTCGTAGCGCACCAGCAGCAGCCGGTCGGCCTGCGGGCCGAAGGCGGCCTCGCGCAGCGCCTGCCAGGCGAAGCCGAGCATGCCGGTGGCGGAGGCGAGGCCCTCGGCCCTCGTATAGACCGTGCCGCCGGGGTCGAAGTTGAAGATGCCGGAGACGTCGAAGGCGTTGCGGCGGATCAGCCGCTCGAAGCTGTCCAGCACCCAGGCCGGGTTGCGGACGCAGCAGATCACCCGCGCCTGCGGGAAGAGGCGGGACAGCGCCGGCAGCTTCGTGGTCCAGAGCCGGTTGGTGTCGAAGGCGATGCCGTCCGCCGGCGTCTCGTGGTGGACGGCGTCGAACATGCCGCGCAGCAGGCGGATGCGCATCTCCTCGTCCACGAAGACGCCGGTCTCGCTGCGGGCCGAGGTCTCGCGCAGCAGGGCGGTGAACAGCGCCCCGGCCGGGCCGGTCATGCCGGCGCGGAAGCGCGGGTTCTGGCGCAGCAGGGCGGCGAGCAGGGTGGAGCCGGCGCGCGGCAGGCCGGAGATGAAATGGATCGCTGCTGGCATGGCGTGATACTGCGGCGCGCCGGGGGGCGGGGCAACCGCCCCGTCAGCCGCGCCGGCGCAGCGCCGCCAGGCCGAGCAGCCCCGCCGCCAGCACCGGCAGGCCGGCCGGCGCCGGCACCGGCACGGGGCCGAGGTATTCCAGCGTGACCAGGCCGTTCCCGGACTGCACGCCGGCCAGCAGCACCGGGCTCTGCGCGGAGGCGGCGAGGAAGGATCCGCCGCCGGCGCCACCGGCCATGTTGCCGGCGCCGCCGCCGAAGCCGCCGCCACCGCCGCCGCCGCCATAGGACACGCCGCCGCCGCCGCCGCCGAACCCGCCGCCGCTGAAGCCGCTGAAGTTGGCCCCGCCGGCGCCGCCGCCGCCGCCATTGGCGAAGGCCCGCCCGCCACGCGATCCGTCGGGGCCGTCCTGGCCGTCCCCGGTCAGCCCGCCGCCGCCCGCGCCCACCCGGAACAACCCGCTGCTGCCAGGATCGGAGCGGCCGCCCGCCCCGCCGACACCGCCGGCGAAGCTGTCGCTGAAGAAGGCCGCGGTCCCACCCGACGGGGTCGCGAGGCCCGGCCCGCCGCCGCCGCGGTAGCTGCCGCCGCCGCCACCCCCGGCGACCGCCAGAGCCAGGCCGGCGCCCGTCACCACGAAGCTGCCGCCGCCGCCGCCGCCGGCATAGAACCCGTCGCCCTGGCCGCCCTGCCCGCCGACCAGGATGCGCAGCATGCTGCCCACCGAGAGGGTGAATTCGCCGCCGACCCGCGCGCCGAGGCCGCCCCCGCCAAAGGCCGTGCCACCCTGCGCGCCGGCCGCCACGATCTCCCATCGGCCGGAGGTCGGCACCGCGAAGCTCTCGATCGCGCCCGTGTAGGAGAAGGCAATCGGCGCCGCCTCGGCCGTCGCCGCGGAGATGGCCAGCCAGGACGCCCCGGCCAGCAGCATTCTGCGCATCATCGCCGATGCCCCGTGTCCCGGCACTGGTGCCGGCGCCGCCTGGTACCGCAAGCCGGGCAGGTTGCCGGGCTCACCGAGGGTCCGGCTACCATGCTCGATAAGGAACGGCAACGGTTGCGGGCCGGGCACAGGGCGGGGCCTGTCATCGGCCGCCAACTGCGGCGCGGCCATGCCCCTTCCCGCATCGGGGCGCCGGCCAGGCGGGCCGGACCGCGCCGGCTGCGCAGCCCTCAGAGCGGGTCGCCGGTCTCCGGCACCAGGCCCGCCGCGCGGATGCCCGCCACGGCGCAGACCTCGTCCTTGTCCGAGGCGTCGCCGGAGACGCCGACCGAGCCCATCACCCGGCCTTCGCCGTCCTTCACCAGCACGCCGCCCGGCACCGGCACGGCGCGGCCGCGCGTCAGGTCCGACAGCGCGTTCATGAAGCCCTGGGCCGCCTGGGCGCGCCGCGCCAGTTCCCGCCCGCCGAGGCCCATCGCCATCACGCCGTTGGCCTTGCCCCAGGCGATGTCCACGCGCGCCAGGCTCGAGCCGTCCTCGCGCAGGATCGCCTTGGCCTGGCCGGCGGCGTCCAGCACCACCACGGTCAGCGGCGCCAGCCCGATCTCCCGCCCCTTGGCGAGGGTGACGTCGGCGATGGTGCGCGCCTCGGCCAGCGAAATGCCGTGCTGGAAACCGGCGGGGGCGGCGTGCGGCATGGGGGCGTCTCCTGTCTGGTCCGGCGATCGGCGCCCTGCCGCGCGCCCGCGTCCGGCGGGCACGACCGGGGCGATCGCGGCCTGCCGCCGCCGTCTGCCCAATCCCGCGCGCCGCCGCAAGCCGTCCCGGCTCAGCGCAGCGGCACCTCGAGCGGCACGCTGCGCGAGCCGTCGAAGAACACCGCCACCAGCAGCAGCGTCCGCGCCAGCGGCGGCACCGGGAAATCCACCTGCGTGCGCGGCACCCGGCCGGCCAGCACGGCGGCGTCCGGCACGCCGATCTCGGCCCGGCGCGGCTGGCGGTCGGCATCCGTCCACCATTCCACCGCCGCGAGGCCCGGCCGGTGGTGGCCTTCCACCAGCAGCGGGCTGACCCGCCCGGGCCCGGCCGACATCGGCAGGTAGAGCGCGAACACGCCCTGCTGCCGGATCGCCCGCAGCGCCGCCTGGCGCATCAGCGCCGCCGGGTCGAAGCGCCAGGTGACCTCGGGGGAGGGGATGCCGTCCTCGTCCAGGTAGCGGAACACGATCTCGCCCGGCTGCCAGGGCCGCGGCAGGCGCAGCGTCGCGCCCGTCGGGCCGGCGGCCGGCACGGCGGCCCAGCCGCCCGCCGGCAGGCGGCGCTGCACCGCCGTGGCGGGCTCGGGTGTTGCGATGCGCAGCAGCACCGGCTCGTCCGGCAGTTCGGGCGGGGGGGCGCTGGCGGTGACGGAAAGCCGCCGCGTCGCCGCTTCCCGCATGCCGCCCAGGCGCCGCGCCTCGGCCAGCAGCCGGTCGGCGCCGGCGGGGTCCAGGAAGGCCTCGCGCGCCTCCGGCGGGCGCAGCGCGGCCTCGATGCGGTCGGCGAGCGCGGCGACCCGCCCGGCGGTCGCCACCGTCGGCATGCGGCGCTGCTCGGCCAGCAGCCGGGTCAGCGCCAGCAGCGTCGCCGGCGCGGGATCCGGCGCGGCCGCCAGCGCGGCGAGCGCCGCCAGCCGCGCCGCGCCAGGCTCGGCCCGCATCGCCTCGACATGGGCCAGCGCGGCGGCGCCGAAGGCCGGGTCGGGGGCCAGCGCGTCCCGTGCCGCGGCGACGCCGGTGGCCAGCAGCGCATCGTGCAGCAGCAGCGCGTCCGGGCGGGCGGCGGCGCCGCGGCGCAGGGCGTCCGCCAGCGCCTGGGCGGCGCGCGGCGGCTCGCCGCGGCGGTGCAGGACCAGCGCGTTGTGCAGCACCTCCTCGGCCGAGACGGGTAGGCGGCGGAGTTCCGTGGCCGGCGCGGCGAGGGAGGCGCGGAGTTCCTCGACCGGCGCGGGCGGGCCGGGCCGGGGCGGGCCGTGCACCGCGATCCGCAGCACGTCCTGCAGCGCGGCGGCGGCATCGACCTGCGGCGCCAGGATCCCGTGCGGCGTCGACCGCGCCAGCCCGACCAGCGCCATCACCAGCACCACGCTGGACCAGGGCAGGGCGAAGGCCAGCAGCGAGCTCGGCCCCAGGTCGGGGTCGCGCCGCCGCAGCCGCAGGAAGGCGACGGCCAGCAGCAGCGCCGCCGCGGCCGCCAGCGGCAGCGCCACGGGCAGGACGGGGTTGGCGATGTCGGCCGCCGCCGCCGCCACCAGCCCGAAGCCGAAGCCGCTGAAGAAGGGGCCGGGATGGGCGAGGATCAGCCGGGTGATGACGCCATCGGGCTCGCGCCGGCGGCGGCGCCGCCGCGGCGGGGGCGGGGCGGGGATGCGCGCCCAGGCCAGCGGGTCCTCCGGCTGGTCGGGCGGCAGGCCCGGCGGCCCGGGGCTGAGGGCCATGCGCGTCGGGCTCCTACATGCCCCCGATGTAGGTCGGCCCGCCGCCACCTTCGGGCGCGCGCCAGTCGATGTTCTGGGTCGGGTCCTTGATGTCGCAGGTCTTGCAGTGCACGCAGTTCTGCGCGTTGATCACCAGCCGCATCGCGCCGTCGCCGTTGCCGGCGGCCTCGCCCACCGCCTCGTAGACCGCGGCCGGGCAGTAGCGGCTTTCGGGCGAGGCGAACTGCGTCCAGTTCACCCCCTGCCAGCGCCCGGGGTCCTTCAGCACCAGGTGCGAGGGCTGGTCTTCCTCGTGGTTGGCGTTCGAAAGGAACACCGAGGACAGCCGGTCGAAGGTCAGCACGCCGTCGGGCTTCGGGTAGTCGATCTTCGGCGCGGACGCCGCCGGCTTCAGCGTCTCGTGGTCCTGGTGGTGGGTGAAGGTCCAGGGCGCGCGGCCGCGCAGCACGTAGCTGTCCAGCGCCGAATAGCCCATCGCCCCCCAGAAGCCGAGCTTGGCGAAGGCGGGGCGGATGTTGCGCACCTCCGACAGCTCGGACCACACCCAGCTGTCGCGGATCATCGCCTCGTAGGCGTCGAGCACGGGCGGCGGGGCATCGGCGGCCAGCGCCTGCGCCACCGCCTCGGCCGCCACCATGCCGGACTTCATCGAGGTGTGGGTGCCCTTGATCTTCGGCACGTTCAGGAAGCCCGCGCAGTCGCCGACCAGCGCGCCGCCGGGGAAGGTGAGCTTCGGGATGGCCTGCAGCCCGCCCTCGTTCAGCGCGCGCGCGCCATAGGCGATGCGCTTGCCGCCCTCCAGCATCTTCCGGACTTCCGGGTGGGTCTTGAAGCGCTGGAATTCCTCGAAGGGGGAGAGCCAGGGGTTGGGGTAGTCGAGCCCGACGACGAAGCCGATCGAGACCAGGTTCTCGCCCAGCATGTAGAGCCAGGAGCCGCCATAGGTGTCGGAGGCCAGCGGCCAGCCGACGGAATGCCAGACCAGGCCCGGCATGTGCCTGTCCTTCGGGATCTCCCACAGCTCCTTGATGCCCAGCGCATAGGTCTGCGGCGCGACGCCCTGCCGCAGGTCGAAGCGCTGCATCAGCTTGCCGGAGAGGCTGCCGCGGCAGCCCTCGGCGAAGAGGGTGTAGGTGGCGCGCAGCTCCATGCCCGGCTGGTAGGCGGGGCCCTTCGTGCCGTCGCGCTGGATGCCCATGACGCCGGCGACGACGCCGCGGACGCGCCCTTCCTCGATCAGCGTCGCGGAGGCGGCGAAGCCCGGATAGATCTCGACGCCCAGCGCCTCCGCGCGTGCCGCGAGCCAGCGGCACACATTGCCGAGGCTGACGATGTAGTTGCCGTGGTTGTCCATCGGCTTCGGCGTGGGCAGGCGGACGGCGCGGGTCGCGGTGAGATACATGAAGCGGTCGTCGCCGGCCGGCGTGGCGAGCGCCGGCGGGTCGTCGCGCCAGTCCGGGATCAGCTCGTCCAGCGCGCGCGGTTCCAGCACGGCGCCGGAGAGGATGTGGGCGCCGACCTCGCTGCCCTTCTCAACCACGCAGACCGTGGCTTCGGGGCGGAGCTGCTTGAGGCGGATGGCGGCCGCCAGCCCGGCCGGGCCGGCGCCGACGACGAGGACGTCGAATTCCATCGATTCGCGCGCCTCGTCCGGCGCGGCCGCTTCGCCCTGGCCCTCGTCCGACATGCTGGCTGCTCCGTCGTTTCCCGGCTTCCGGGATGTAGCGTCGGGGGCGCGAAGGCGGAACCCCGCGCAGGGCGGTTGCGCCGAAGGCGCACGGGATGGTGCCGCCGAAGGCGCACGGGATGGTGCCGCCGAAGGCGCACGGGATGGTGCCGCCGAAGGC
>JAIYDD010000194.1 GCA_027487675.1 Acetobacteraceae bacterium
ATCAAGATGGGCAACGTGACCATCAAGTGCGACCTCGGCTCCGTCACCATCGAGGCGATGCAGAAGATCACGCTGAAGGTCGGCGCCAACTCGATCGAGGTCAGCCAGCAGGGCGTGACGATCAAGGGCATCATGGTCAACGTCGAAGGCACCGCCATGACCAACGTCAAGGCACCGATGACCTCGGTGAAGGGAGATGGCATGGTGCAGGTGCAGGGCGGCGTGGTCATGATCAACTGAGCCATGGGCACCACCCTTCCCAAGCTGGCCACCGCCGTGCCCCCGCTGCTGCCGCGGCTGGAATTCGAACCGCCCGCACTCGGCGCGCTGGCCGGCGCGCAGACCGCGGCGGAAGGCATCGCGCGGCTGGAAGCCGCGGGCCTGCGCAACGAGGCGGCGCGGCTCGCCGCCCACGCCCTCCCGAAGCGCGAGGCCGTCTGGTGGGCCTGCATGTGCGCCCGCGCCATCCCCGACCCCGCCGTCACGCCCGCCGACCTGGCCGCGCTGACCGCCGCCGAGGCCTGGGTGCGCAAGCCCACCGACGACGCGCTGCGCCGCGCCGCGATGGAAGCCGCGCAGCGCACAGGCTTCCGCACGCCCGAGGCCTGGGCCGCCGTTGGCGCCTTCTGGTCCGGCGGCAGCATGGCGCCCGAGGGCCAGCCCGTCGTCCCGCCCGCCGAGCACCTGACCGGGGTGGCGATCAGCGGCGGCGTGGTGCTGGCCGCCGTCCGCAACCGCCCAGAACGCGCGCCGGACCGACTGGCGCGCTTCCTGGTCGCGGCGCGGGAGATCGCCGCCGGCGGCGCCGGCCGCATGCCGCCCGAGGAGGACTGAGCCATGCCCGGCCCGCCCGCCGCGCGCCTGACCGACATGCATGTCTGCCCGATGATGACGCCCGGCCTGCCGCCCATCCCGCATGTCGGCGGCCCGATCCTGATGGGCGCGCCCACCGTGCTGACCGGCAAGATGCCGCAGGCGCGCATCGGCGATCCTTGTCTCTGCGTCGGCCCGCCCGACACCATCGTGAAGGGCAGCATGACGGTCTTCGTCACCAAGATGCCGGCGGCGCGCATCGGCGACACCTGCGCGCATGGCGGCGCGGTCGTGATGGGCTTCCCCACCGTGCTGATCGGCGGCTGAGCCGATGGGCACCCTGCTCCTCTCCGTGCTGCGCTGCCCGGACCACGCGGTGCCCGAACAGCGCCGCCTCGCCGGCGGGCGGCTCTCCATCGGCCGCTCGGCGCAGCCTGGCGAGCATTGGGTGCTGCCCGACCCCACCCGCGTCGTCTCCGGCCTGCATGCCGAGGTGGAGTTCCTGGGCGGCGACTGGGTGGTGACCGACCGCTCCACCAACGGCACCTTCGTCAACCACGATGCCGATCCGCTCGGCAAGGACCGCGCGCGGCCGCTGCTGGACGGCGACCGGCTGCGCATCGGCCCCTATGAGATCGAGGTGCGGGTGGAAGCCGGCGCCGCCGGCGCCTCGTCCGGCGGCTGGGGGGCCGATCCCTTCGCCCCGGTCGGGCCCGCCCCGGGTTTCGGCGCGGCGCCGCTGCCCGGCATGGGCGCGCCGCCGATGACCGGTGGCGGGCTGCTGCCCGATGATTTCGACCCGCTTGGCGATGGCGGCGCGCCGATGCCGGACCACGCGCCGGCCACCGCCGAGGCCTTCCTGCCGCGCCCGGTGCTGCCCGCCGGGCCGGCGATGATCCCGGACGACTGGGACCTCGATCTCTCCCCGCAGCCCGCCCTGCCGCCGCGGCCGGATGCGGGCCCCTTCGCCGCGCCGGGGCCGGCGGGCTTCGCGCCTCCGCCGCCGCCTGCGCAGCCGGCCTTCGCACCGCCCGCGGCGACACCCTACGCGTCGCCCGCGGCAACACCCTTCGCACCGCCCGTGGAGACACCCTTCGCGCCGCCCGCGGCGACGCCCTTCCCGCCGCCGATGCCCGGCCCGTTCGCCGCGCCGGTGGCGACGCCCGTCGGGCCTCCCTTCGCCGCACCCGTGGCGGCCGCCTTCGCGCCGGCGGCGCCCGACCCCTTCGCCGCGCCCATGGCGACTCCGACCGCCCCGCCCGCGGCCGACCCCTTCGCGCCCGCTCCGCCGGCCGCCTTCGCCGCGCCGCCAGCCGCCCCCGCCGATCCCTTCGCGGCGCCGGCGATGCCTCTCGGCCAGCCCGCCACGGCGCCCGCCCCGCCGCACGCGGCGGCGCCGACGCGCAACCCCTTCGACGAAGCGCCCGCCCCCACCCCGCCGCCCGCCGCCGCGCCGCCCGCGCCCGCCGCCGGCGATGCGCTGTCCGCCCTGCTCGCCGGCGCCGACCTGCCCGCCGGCATGGCCGCCCGCGCCGCCGCCGACCCCGATGCCGCGCTGCGCGCGGCGGGCGCGCTACTGCGCGCGGCGGTGGCCGGCATGCGCGCCCTGCTGATCGCGCGGGCGGACGTAAAGCGGGAGTTCCGCATCGAGCAGACCATGCTCCGCGCCGCCAACAACAACCCGCTGAAATTCGCCGCCACCGAGGAACAGGCCCTCGCCGCCCTGCTCGATCCCCGCACGCCGGCGCTGAAGGCGATGCAGGAAACGGTGGACGACCTGACCGCCCACCAGGTCGCGACGCTGGCCGCGACGCAGGCCGCCGCCCGCGCCCTGCTCGACCGCCTGGCGCCGGGCCCGATCGAGGCCGAGGATAGCGGCGGCGGCATCCTGCCTGGTGCCAAGGAGAAGCGGCTGTGGGAGGCCTACAAGCGCCGCCACGCCCAGCTTCTCGACCAGTTCGAGGACGATTTCGACAGCGCCTTCGGCAAGGCTTTCGCGCGTGCCTACGAACAGGCCACGGGCCGGAAGGACGACTAGCGGGCGGCGCGCCAAAACAATCGCCCCTCCGCGCCGGGGCATCTGGGGAAGGCGGTCGCCGCGCGCGGCCGGAAACGGGGAAGATGGTCTGGCACGACAAGGTGGTCTGGCAGGAGGGCATGTTCCTCCGCGCCCAGCACTTCCAGCAGCAGGACCGCCATGTCGAGCACCTGCTCCAGGCGCGCGCCGCGCCGCTGCGCGCGCATCCTTGGGGGCTGACCGAACTCTCCATCGACCGCGACCTGCTGGCCGCCGGCCGCTTCGCGCTGTCGGGCGCCGCCGGCGTGATGGAGGACGGCACGCCCTTCGCCATTCCCGCCACCGCCGATGCGCCTGTCCCGCTCGACCTGCCGGAAGGCACGCGCAACTGTGTCGTCTACCTGGTGCTGCCGCTGCGCCAGGCCGGCAGCCCGGAAGTGGCGCTCAGCGAGACCGGGCCGGATGCCGTGCGCGCCCGCCACGCGCTGCGCACCTTCGAAGCCTTCGACACCCATTCCGACAGCACCGTCCCCGCCGAGATCGCCATCGGCCGCCCGCGCCTGCGCTTCATGCTGGAGACGGAGGACCGCGCCGGCTATGCCTGCATGGGCCTCGCCCGCGTGGTCGAGGTGCAGGCCGACAAGCGCGTGCTGCTCGATGAGCGCTTCATCCCGCCCTGCCTCCGCGTCTCCGCCGCCACCGTGCTCAACAACCTCTGCGCCGAACTCGTCGGCATGCTCGGCCAGCGCGGCGAGGCGCTGGCCGCGCGGCTCGGCCAGCCCGGCGCGCGCGGCGTGGCGGATGTGGCGGACTTTCTCCTGTTGCAGACGGTCAATCGCTGGCAGCCGCTGATCGCCCATTGGGCGGACGCCGGCCATGTCCATCCGGAAAGCCTGTTCGCCGCGCTGGTGCAGCTGGCCGGGGAGCTCGCCACCTTCACCGCGCCCGACAAGCGCGCCACCGCCTATCCCGCCTATCGCCACGACGACCTCCAACGCAGCTTCGCGCCCGTCATCGCCGACCTCCGCCGCGCGCTGTCGGCGGTGCTGGAGACCAATGCCGTCTCGATCCCGCTCCAGGACCGCAAGTTCGGCGTGCGCGTTGGGCCGATCGTCGACCGCAACCTGCTGCGCGCCAGCCAGTTCGTGCTGACCGTCGCGGCCGACATCCCCGGCGAGCAGCTGCGGCGGCTCTTCCCCAACCAGGTCAAGATCGGCGCCGTCGAGCACATCCGCGAGCTGGTGAACGTCGCACTTCCCGGCATCGCCGTGCGCCCGCTGCCTGTGGCCCCGCGGCAGATCCCTTTCCACGCCAGTTCGGTCTACTTCGAGCTCGATCGAGGCAGCCCGCATTGGCAGCAGATGCAGACCTCGGGCGGCTTCGCCATCCACGTCTCCGGCGAATTCCCGAATTTGCGCATGGAGCTCTGGGCGATCCGGTCATGAGCGACAATCCCTTCGCCGAACCCGACGACAACGACCGCACGGTGGTGCGCGGGCCCGGCGGCGCGCCGCCCCCGCCGCAGGCCGCGCCACCGCCCCGCGCCGCCGCCCCCGCCGCGCCGCCGCCCGCGC
>JAIYDD010000255.1 GCA_027487675.1 Acetobacteraceae bacterium
AGCCGATACGGTGTTCGGGCACCAGGGCGACGACAGCCTGGATGGCGGCACGGGGACCGACTCGATGATCGGCGGACCTGGCGACGACGCCTACGTCGTCGACGACCCGAACGACCGGGTTGTCGAGGCGCCCGGCGAGGGCATCGATCGTGTCGAGGCTTCCGTCAGCTACACGCTCGGCGGCAATATCGAGGCGCTGGTGCTGGCCGGCGCCGCAGCGCTGCGCGGCGGCGGCAATGTCCTGGCCAACCTGATCCTGGGGAACGATGGCGCCAACACGCTCCTCGGCTATGGCGCCGACGACACCATCGAGGGTGGTGCCGGAGACGACGCCATCTGGAGCGGCACCGGCAGCGACAGCGTCGAGGGCGGCGTCGGGAACGACAGCCTGCTGGGCGAAGGCGGCGGCGATGTGCTGGATGGCGGCGCGGGGAACGACGAGCTGGACGGCGGTACCGGCGCCGACACGCTTTTCGGCGGCGACGGCGCCGACTTCATGCAGGGCGGCACCAATTCGGACAGCCTCCTCGGCGAGCTTGGCAACGACACGCTCGATGGCGGCTTCGGAACCGACTCGCTGGCCGGCGATATTGGCGATGACACCTACTTCGTCGATCAAGCCGGCGACCGGGCCACCGAGGCGTCGGGCGCCGGGCTGGACCGGGTCTTCGCCTCGGTCAGCTACACCCTCGGGGCCCATGTCGAGGTGCTGACCCTGACCGGCACCGCGGGGCTGCACGGGTCTGGCAACGGGCTGGCGAACCTTGTCGCCGGCAATGCCGGCGCCAACACGCTGCGTGGTCTGGCCGGCAGCGATACGGTGGAGGGCGGCGCCGGCGACGACGGAGCCTGGGGCGGCGGCGGCAACGACAGTGTCACGGGTGGGGCCGGCGACGACAGTCTGCTGGGCGAGATGGGCGCCGATCGGCTGCATGGCGGCGAAGGCAACGACCTGCTGGACGGCGGCACCAACAACGACGTGCTGGCCGGCGGCGACGGCGACGACACGCTGGCCGGCGGCTCCGGCGCCGACACGGTGCTGGGCGGCCCCGGCGCGGATGCGTTCCGCTTCGACGCGGCGGGCATGGTCGCGGACCTGCTGCTCGACTTCGACGGCGCCGACGACTCGATCTGGATCTCGTCGAGTGGCTTCGGCGGGCTCCTGCCGCACGGGGTGCTTGCGGCGGCGAACTTCACCATGGGGACGAAGGCGGTCGGCGCCGGGCCGGAGCTTGTCTACAACCCGGTGACCGGGGCTCTGCTTTGGGATGCCGACGGGACGGATGTTGCCGCCGCGATCCGTCTCGCGGTTCTGCAGGGCGTCCCCCCGCTCGACCGGTTCGACATCCTGGTCATCGGTTAGTCGAGGCCGGGGCACGCCCTCCATCGGGCGATGGCGGCGGCGAGGCGGGCCGACGCGGAACGCGGGCGAGGCTGGTCCGCAGGCGGGTCAAGCTGGTCGCGACCCCGCGGCGCCGTTGGGGCCGCGGAGGTAGCGGCTAGGCGGCGAACCGCATGGTTGCAACGATGGCTGCCGCAGGGCTGCCCGCCCCCCGGCACCGGCTCGGCAGAGCCGCGGCCTACGCGCGGCTGCGCTGGGTGTCGGCATCGGGCGAGCCGCAAGGCGACCGTTGCCTTCGGCCTGCGCGGCAATGCCGCGTGATGCCTCGGCCGTTCACAGCCGCATCAGGATCGGCTCGACAGCAGCGCAGCCTCTGGCGCCCGCGGGTCCGCGGCAAAAAGTGCACCGGTAGGCTCCGAACCGTTTCGCCAACCGCGAACCCAGGAACATGCGTGGCTTCGCCACGCGCCAGCGCAGGAATGTCCCCGGCGGGATTCGAACCCACGGCCCCCAGATTAGGAATCTGGTGCTCTATCCTGCTGAGCTACGGGGACGAGCAGGATGTGCATACCACAAGCCCCCCGCCCGGGCGAGAGCCACGGAACCGTCCCGCCTCCTCGGCCGTTCCCGACGCCGAAACCCCAAGGGAGGACACGGCCATGGCCACCAGCGTCCGCGACATCTACATCACAGGTCTGCAGAACGCCCATGCGCTGGAGGCCCAGGCCATCCAGCTCTGCCAGCGCCAGGTCGAACGCCTGGAGAACTACCCCGAGATGCGCGAGCGCCTGCGCGAGCATCTCGAGGAGAGCCGCCGCCAGCAGGAGCGGATCGCGCAGATCCTCGACAGCCTTGGCACCTCGCCCTCCACGCTGAAGGACATCGGCACCTCCATCATGGGCAACCTGGCTGCGATCGGCCATGCCGTGATGCAGGACGAGGTGATGAAGAACACCTTCGCCAACTATGCCTTCGAGCATTTCGAGATCGCGTCCTACCGCGCCCTGATGACGATGGCGGAAGGCGCCGGCGACAACTCCGGCCCGCGCCTGCTGAAGCAGAGCCTGGAGGAGGAGATCGCGATGGCGCGCTGGATCGAGGGCAACCTCGACCCGACCGTGCGCCGCTACCTGGAGCGCGAGAGCGCCGGCATGAAGTCCGGGGTCTGACCTCGTTCGGTGCGGAGGCGGCGACCCAGCGCGCCGGCCATCCGCCCGGCCGACCACGCTCTACATCGGCCGCCGTGCGCGCAGCGCGGCGGCCAATGTGCCTTCGTCCAGCACATCGAGCGCCCCGCCGACCGGCACGCCCTGTGCCAGCCGCGTGACGGCGACGCCCGCCTCGCGCAGCCGATCCGTGACGTAATGTGCGGTGGCGGTTCCGTCGACGGTCGCGGGAAGCGCCAGGATCACCTCCTCGACCCCGCCCGCCTCGACGCGTGCGAGCAGCGGGCGCATGGAGAGGTCCTCCGGCCCTACGCCGCCAAGCGGCGAGAGAACTCCGCCCAGCACGTGGTACAGGCCAGGATGCGCATTGGCACGTTCCAACGCCCACAGGTCGGCGACCCCTTCCACCACGCAGATCAGGTGCCGGTCGCGCCGCGGATCCTGGCACACTTGGCACGGGGATCGCGCGTCGAGGTTCCCGCAGACTTCGCATGGGCGCACGGCGCGCGCGGCCGCGGCCAGCGCCTCGGCCAGCGGCAGCATGGTCTCCTGCGGGCGCATCAGCATCCGCAGCACCGCCCTGCGCGCGCTGCGCCTGCCCAGCCCCGGCATGCGGGCCATCAGTGCGATCAGCCGCTCGATCGGATCGTCCTGCTGCATGCGGTCCAGGAAGCAGCTGCGGGGTGTGCTGGCAAGCCAGGCGCCGGGGCGCGGAGAGACGGATCACCCCGCCGCGCGAACGCTCTCCACCGTGCCGACCAGCCCATCGGCCAGCGTCACCGTGGCCGAGATGCCGAGCAGCCGCGTCGCCAGTGCCGGGTCCCCGAGGGAATGCCGAATGTCGCCGATCCGCGCCGGGCCATGCGCCACCGCCACCGGCCGGCCTGCTGCGGCGCCGACCAGCTGCGCCAGGTCACGGATGGTGGTGCCCCGGCCGGTGCAGACATTCGCCACATGCGCGCCCGGCGCCCGGCCGAGCAGCGCCATGGCCGCCAGCAGGTGCGCGACGACGTCGGAGACGTGCACGAAGTCGCGCAGCTGCAGACCGTCGCCATGCAGCGTCAGCCCTTCGCCCGTCGCGGCGCGGCGCGCGAAGATGGAAATCACGCCCGAATAGGGCGAGGCCGGATCCTGCCGCGGCCCGAAGACGTTGAAGAAGCGGCAGCCGAAGCTCGGGACGCGGTGCACCCGCCAGCCCACGCCGGCATGCAGCTCCGATCCGTACTTGTCGGCGCCATAGGCCGTCAGCGGCGCGGGCTGCCGGTCCTCGCGCGCCACGGCGCCGCCGGTGTCGCCGTACACGGCGGCGGAGGAAGCATAGACCACCGGCAGCCCCCCGGCACTGCGCGCGGCGTCCAGCACCGCGACGCTGCCGGCCTGGTTGGCCCGGTGGCAGTGCAGCCATTCCTCGTTGCCGCGCTGGACCGAGGCGATGGCGGCCAGGTGGAAGCAACCGTCGGCCCCGGCCATCGCGGCCTGCACCGCATCCGCATCGGCGACATCGCCGCGGATCACCTGCACGGCTCTCGGCAGGTTCGTCAGCCTTCCGGTGGACAGATCGTCCAGCACCACCACCGCATGGCCAGCCGCCAGCAACGCGTCGCAGAGTTGCGATCCGATGAAGCCGGCTCCGCCGGTGACCAGGTAGCGCGCCATGCCATCCCCCAGGATCGGGGCGCCTCAGATCCTCTCGCGCGGGATCGGCCGGCGCCGGCTCTCGACCAGCCAGGCATGGGCGGTGCGCAGCGCGGCATCCAGCCCTGGCGCGCGGCTGCCGAGCGCCGCGACCGCCCGCGCGATCCGCCGGCGGGTTTCCGCCGGCCGCAGCGCGGCCTCGGTGCGAACATACTGCGCCCAGAACTCCCTGGCCATGACCCTGATCCGCACGGCATCGGCGGGCGGTGCGGCCAGGATGGCGTCGATCGCGGCGGCGAAGCGGGCAGAACTCTCGGCCCAGTCCGGCCACTCGGCGGCGGTGGCGCGACCACCCTCGCACAGCCGCGCGAGCAGCGCGGGATCCCGCTTCAGGCGCTCTATCGCATCCACCACCGGCTGTTCCTGGCCAGCAGGCACGACGACGGCGTTGCGGCCATCCACGATGTACTCGTCATGCCCTGTCACGTCCCAGACGATGGCAGTGCCGCCGCAGTGGAACATCTCGAGCGGCGGACCGAACATGCCCTCGATGGTCGAAAGCTTCACCAGCACGTCACAGGACCGGTAGATCGCGCCGCACTCATGCGCCGGGATGCGTGAGAACACCCGGTCCACACCCGGATAGCGCGCGACGGCGGAGGAGGTCAGCAGCCACACCTCGTCCGCCGCGCTGCGCCGCGCGAGCGCGATGGTCCGGGCCACGTTCTTGAAATCGACGCCGAGCGGGCCTTCCACCAGCACCCGCAACCGGCCCTGTCGTCGTGGCGCCACGGCCGGCCCGTCCTCGCGGTAGTCGGCCTTCCGGCAGCCATTCGGCACGACATGATAGTCGTGCCCGAACCTGTCGGCGAGGTGCGCGCGGATCCAGCGCGCCTCGGTGATCCCGGGCATCGGCAGAAGATAGGTGGCGTTGACCAGGTTGCGCACCGCGACATCCGAATCCAGGTAGAACCAGCTTTCGATCGACTGCACGAAGTAGCAGTGGCGCGTGGCGTGGATGTGCGGCAGCAGATCGTAGATGGTGCGCCACCACGTCGCGACGGCGAGGTCGAAATCCTCCCCTGCCGCTTCCGACAGCGTGGCGAAGCGCAGCCGGTCCAGCGCGCGATGCCATGGCGGCGTGCTGCGGTCCGGCATCCAGACCGGCACCATCGTGACCTCGTGCCCCTGGGATTGCAGGTGCAGCGCGTGCTCGAAGATCACGTAGGTGCCGCCGCCAATCCCGGGCGAGCCCAGCAGGATGCAGATCCTCATCGCGCGCGTCCACGCGGCCCAAGGGGGCCGCCGCGCAGTCGCCGGGCCAGCCGATAGGCCGCGACCAGCAACCGTCCGCCCTGGGCATGCAGCATCGCCGCCGGCCAGAAGGCGTCGCCCAACACCGTGCGCGGCCGCCTGAGCAGCCTCGCCAGGAAGCGCATCCGCTGCAGGGGCGACGCGGCGGGCGGGCGGGTCATCGCGCTGAGATGGAAAACGCCGAAGCCTTCGCGGTGCCGCGCCGCGGCAAGCCACGCGGCGGCAGGCAGCCATGGCCGGAAGACGAGGCTGGCGTGGATGCGTTCCACGGCGCGTGCCCAGGCGGCTTCCGGCAGCGCCGTCATGGCGCGCAGCGCGGCAAGTTCGCGGAAGCAGGCCAGGGCGTCGCGCGCGACAGGCATCGCGACCTGGTCTATGAAGGCGCGCTCCGTCGGGTCGTCCTCCAGCACCGGCGCGGCGCGGCCATCCTCCTCGCGGGCGTAGAAGGCGGTGCTGCCGTGGTCGGCGCAGAGCAGCACCTCGAAGAGGCTGCGATTCTCGGCAAAGGTGAAGAAGCCCGGCGAGGGGCCGCCCAGGTTCGAGAACAGCACCCCCTGCTTCGCCGAGACGTCCTGCCCGATGCAGAGCAGCCCGAGATAGAAGCCTTCCACCCCGATCTCCGGCGGCAGCGAGGCGCGGAAGAAATCCTGGATCGATCCTTTCCAGCCGCAATCGACCAGCGCGAGCGGATGCGCCCGCAGGTCCACGCCGAAGCTGGCCACGTAGTCGCGCAGCAAGTCGCGCTGCGTGGTGCGGCGCACCTCGTACGCGTTGGCGAAAAGGGAATCGGCGCGCAGGATGCGGAAGGCATCGCTGCTGGGGAAGTCGGGCTGCACTTCCTGGGCCGCCGCACCGAGCGGCGCGAGCAGGCCATCGGCTGCGTGCCCGTCGATGCCCAGGCTCCTCAGGAAGTCGCGCGCGGAGATGCGGCGATACTGCGCAAAGAGCGCCGTGAAGTCCTCCTCCTCCAGCGGGCGGAGAGAGGCGGCGTAGCAGGCTCGTCGCGAGGCGAGCACGTAGTGCGTCGCGATCCGCTCCTCGCCGCGCAGGCCGAGCGCGTCCTGGTGCGCTTCGAACGCCTCGCGCAGCACCTGGCCCTCGCGGGCCAGGAAGAACAGGTGCGCCAGCCCGCGCCGGCGCGCCGCCCTGTGCAGGCGCTCGGCGAAGAGAAGCAGCGCGGGCACGGCCTGGCGCAGATGCGCGGACGGCGCGCCGGGGTCTTCGGCAAGCCGGCGCAGCGCCGCCCGCAGCGGCGCCCTGCGCGTGACGTCCGCGGGCTCGGAGGCGTAGAACGCAGCGCGCGCGGGATCCCCGACCAGCACGGCGTCCAGACCCCGCGCGCGCGCCATGGCATGGTCGCTGTGCGGGTTGTCGCCGAACATCGTGACCTCGCCCGCCGCGCAGCCCGCGTCGGCCAGCACCATCCCGTAGAGACGCCCGCTGCGCTTGCTCGCCCAGCTTTCGCAGGAGACGTGCAGCGCCTCGTACAGCGGCGGCGCGATGCCGCAGTCCTCGAGCAGCGAGGCCAGCGCGGCCCGCGGCAAGTAGAAATCCGAGATCAGCAGCACGCGCCGCCCGGTGGCGCGCGCCGCACGCAGCGCTTCCAGCGCCGCCGGCTTGGCCCGCAGCACCTGGCGCTCCACCGCCATCTCCGCGCGCAGCGCCAGAGCGCAGAAGGCGTCCGCATCGGGCATGTGCGGCAGCAGGCCCTCGGCGCGCAGTTCCTGGTGCAGAGCAAGGGCCATCTCGGCGTGCCGGAACTCGGACTCCCCTGCCTCGGCCAGCGCGGCGCGGCACAGCGCCGCCTCGATGCGGGCGCGTCGCGCGTAGAGCGCGGCAGCGTCTGCGCCCTCCAGCCCCGCCAGCCGGGCCAGGCGGTCGCAGGCCAGGATCTTCACATGCTCCGGGCGGATGACGCGCTCGACCAGCGTGTCGAAGACGTCGAGCGCAACCACCGGGCCGGCGCGGCGCACCGCCTCCGGCAGCCTGCCGGCCGGCAAGGCACCGTCCGGCCCCAACAGCGCCGCGATCCCGCCGGCCTGGATGCCGCTGCCGTCCAATTCGCCCTCGGTCGTTGCCGCGACATCAGAAAGCGGAAGCCTGCGCGTCGCGGAAGACATCGGGCTCAACACGTCCTGCCGAGCAGGTCACGATAGAGTGCGGCCTGGCGCGCTGCCGCGGCCTCGATCCCGAACCGGGCCGCGATGCGCGCGCGCTGGCGCGCCGCCTCAACCGGATCGCGCGCCAGCCCAGCCGCGGCGAGCAGCGCGCGCGCGCAGCCCGCGGCATCGCCCGCATCGAACAGCGCGGCCTCCGGCAGGCCGAGGCGCGGGATGTCGCCGACGCGGCTGGCGCAGACCGGCAGGCCCGTCGCCGCGGCTTCCAACACCACCATCGGCAGCGCCTCGCTGCGCGACGGCAGGGCGAGCAGGTCGATGCCCGCATAGAAGCCGGCCATGTCCGACAGCGCCCCGTGCAGCGTGGTCCGTGCGAGCAGGCCGCGCTGATCGAGATGCGCGCGCAGCGCCGGCGCGGTGTCGCAGCCCTGCCCGGCGAAGGACAGCGCGATCCGCTCGCGCAGCGGATGCGCGGCCAGCACCTCGATCAGGAAGTGGTGGCCCTTGACCAGGGGGTCGTAGCGCGCCGCCATGCCGATGCGCAGCACGCCGTCCGCCGGCGGGCGCGGCACCGGCCGGAAGCGGTCGAGGTCGATGCCGTTCGGGAGGACGACGCCGCGCGCCGGCGCGTAGCCCGCCGCCTCATGCCCCGCCCGGGCCGCTTCGGCGACGTAGAGGATGCGGTCCGGCACGCGGTGCGACAGCGCGGCGCCGGCGGCGGCGACCCAGCGCGTCATGCGCTTCACCGGCGCGCCAGGGCTGGCGCCATGGATTGACCAGAGGATGCGCGCGCCGGTGCCGATCGCCGCGGCGGTCAGCAGGTTCGCATGGTACATCCAGCCCTGCACGATGTGCGGCCGCAGCCGCCGCACCGCATCGCGGACATGGCGCGCCAGCACCGGCGAGGGCACGCCGCGCCGGCCGGGACCTTCCAGCACCGGCTGGTCGATGCGCTGATGGCGCTCGGCCGGGAACAGGGTGCAGACCGTATGCTCGATCCCCGGCTGCGGCGCGGCCAGCAGCGCGGCCAGCGCGGCTTCCGCCCCGCCCTGGCCCAGATGCGGGATCACGTGCAGCACGCGGATCGGCGCCGCCCCGGCATCACAGCCGCGCATCGACGGCCAGGATCAGCCGGCGCAGCAGCGGCGCCGCGCGCGGCATGTCGCGCACCAGCAGGCCCCAGGGCCAGCCGCTCTCGGCCAGCCGCCGCCCGAGCGCGTGCCGCGCCGCGGGGCCGGACAGCGCGCGCAGCAGGTCGGCCCCGCGCAGCCGGGGCGCGCCGCGGCGCAGCATGCCGGCGCCGAAGCGGTCGTCGCGCCAGGCCTCGAAGAACAGCCGGGCCAGCGCCGGCGGGGGGGATTCCACCACCTGCAGCAGCAGCGTGCGCGCCAGCGCCGGATCGGGCGTGCGCAGCCCGGCCGTGTCCGTCACGCCCTCGGCGATCGCGGCCTGGAAGGCGCGGAAGGCCGCGCTGGCATGCGGCACCAGGACGAGTGCGTCGTGCAGCGGCTCCGCCCGGCCGTCGCGCAGCGCATAGCCGAGCACGCTCGGTGTCTCGTCGCTCGCCGCGAATTCCAGCGGCGCGACGAAGCGCAGCCGGCGCGCGAGGTGCGGCGGATCGCGGGGCTCCAGCAGGAAGCCGCGCTTGGCGGCGTTCGGCGGCGCCTCGGCGAGCGGCGGCAGCAGCGCGAGGTAGAAGCCCGTCACGCGCCGGTCCGGCAGCAGCCGCGCCAGGTTGTCCTGGATGCTGCCGCGCCAGCCAATGTCAGCCACGGCCAGCGCCTCGCCCGCCAGCGCCCCCTGCTGATCGAGATACGCCAGCAAGGCCGCGCGCTGTCCGGCGTGCCGCCGCGCCAGCGCCGCCGCGATCGCCGGATCGCCGAGGATCGCCTCCGCCACGCCGGGATCGGCGAAGCGACGCCCGAGCCCCGCCAGCCCCGGCGGCGGCGCAAGGCCGAGGCTGTCCAGCACCGCCGCGCCCGTCGCGTCCCGGTACTGCGCCAGCAACGGCAGCAGTCCGTCCGCCGTCACCGCGGGCAGGCTCGGCAGGAAGCTCGAGCGCCGGCTGACGGCGAGCGGCACGGGCGCCGGCCAGCCGGCGCCATCGCGGCGGCGCGCGCGCAGCGCTGCATAATGCCGCGCGAGCCACGCCCCTTCCCGCGACAGGAAGTGCAGGCGCTCCGCGCGCACCGTGGCGCCGAGCCACAGCAGGTGGTGGCCGAGCGCAGTGCCGATCGCGCGGCCCGCGTCGCGCAGCGCCGCCGCGCTCATGACGCGGCCGGCGCGCCACGCGGGCGGCGCCCTGGGACGGCCGGATCGTGCGGCATGGCGATCAGCCCCCCGCGGCGCGCCGCCAGCGGGCGGGGCGCGCGGCGCGCAGCAGGCGGGCGACGCCGCGGGCCAGCAGGCGCGAGGCCGGCTCCTCCTCCATCGCGCGCAGATGCGCGGCCTGCGCGGCCAGCAGCGTGTCCTGTTCACGCACGCGCGCGACATGCCAGCGCAGGTCGCCGTCCAGCGTGTCGACGCGCGCGACATGCCAGTCGAGCGCCTCGCCCAGGCTGCGCACGCGCTCGGCATGCCAGTCGAGCGACTCGCCCTGGCTGCGCAGGCGCTCGACATGCGTGTCGAGCGACGCGGCAAGGCTCCGCAGCTGCTCCGCCTGCGTGGCCAGAAGCGCGTCCTGCTCGCGCACGCGGTCGACATGCCAGCGCAGGTCGCCGTCCAGCGTGTCGACGCGCGCGACATGCCAGTCGAGCGCCGCTTGAAGCTCCGCCAGGCGCGGTGCGGCGGCCGCGCCTTCGGTCAGCCGCCGGTAGTGTTCCATCGAGAGCGCATGCCGCGCGCCGACGCCGGCGATCGTGGCCGGCGCGTTCCAGAGGCCGGCGAAATAGGCGCAGTCGGCTGTCGTCGGCCCGTCCGCGCCGGCCGGCACCGACAGCTCCAGCGCCTGCGGGGCCACGTCGACGATGCGCGGCGACAGGTTACCCCCATCGCGCAGCGCCACGGCATCCCCATCGCGCAGCGCCTGCATGCCGAAGCCGAACGTCGCGCTGCCGAGCAGCCACTGCACGCGCCCGCCCAGGATGCGCGTCGTCAGCGCCTGGAACTCCGCCAGGCGGAAGCGGCTGCGGTGGTGCGGGTTGCCTTCCGCCTCGCCATAGTACCAGTGGTCGTTCGGGCAGGTGACGACGATCACTGCATCCGGCGTCGCGACGCGGCGGATGGCGTGCAGATAGGCCTCCGGGTCGGCCACGTGCTCGATCGTCTCGATGGAGACGACCAGGTCGAAATGCGCCGCCGGCAGCAGCGCGGCCAAGGCCTCGCCGGCGCCGGTCGCGAAGCGCAGGCGGTCGTGGCGGAAGGTGGCGCGCGCGGCGGCGACGGCCTCCTCGGCGATGTCGATGCCGACCACCTCGGCGGCGCCGGCCTCGGCCAGCAGGAAGCTGCCATAGCCCTCGCCGCAGGCGGCATCCAGCACGCGCCGGCCCTGCGCAAAGGGCAGCGCGAGCGCGTAGCGGCCGACATGCATCGCCGCCTCGCGCGCGTCATAGGGCGCATCGGCGCCGACGCTCAGGCGTTCCATCGCGCGCGCCTCCTCATCCCGCGGCCTCGGCCGGCGCGGCGAGTTCCACCTTCCAGCGGCGCTCCAGGTGCACCAGGCCGGCGCTGCGGTATTCCGCCTCCTCCACGCGGAAGGGGCAGACGCCCTTTACCTCCTTCAGCGACATCAGGCCCTGGCCGTCATTCACCGCGACGCGCCAGTGATAGGCGCCGGTCAGCAGGGGCAGGGCGGGGAAGGTCACCTCGACGCGGCCGGCGGGTGCCGTGGGGTGCGGCGGCAGGCGGTCCATCAGCGTGGTCGCGCCGCAGACATAGGTTCCGTCGGTCGTGTAGAGGTTGAACACAAAGCTGACCTCGTCCGGCATCTCCTCCGGTCGCAGCACCTCGAAGTCGAAGCGCAGCCGCAGCGTGGCGCCGTGCTGCGCCACCTCCACGCGGCGCCCCGCCTCGTCCAGCAGCGCGAAGCCGTGCAGGCGGATCGCGTCGGCCTTCGCGTCGAAGGCGGGCGCGGGCGCGGCGGGCGCTGCGGCTTGCGGCGGCGCGGGCATGGTGTCGTGCACGTAGCGGCCCACCACCTCCTCCGGTGCGCCGAAGGCCACCATGCGGCCTTCCCGCAGGTACAGCGCGCGGCGGCACAGCGCGCGCACCATGTAGTCGTCATGCGCGACGAGCAGGATGGTGCAGCCCGCCTCCCGCACCTCGTGGAAGCGGCGGATGCATTTGCGCTGGAAGGCGGCATCGCCGACCGAGAGGATCTCGTCCACGATCAGCACGTCGGGATCGACATGGATCGCGACCGAGAAGGCCAGGCGGGCGAACATGCCGCTGGAATAGGTCTTCACCGGCCGGTCGAGCCAGTCGCCGATATCGGCGAAGGCGGCGATGCGGTCGAACTTCGCCAGCACCTCGCGCTCCGCCATCCCCAGCAGCATGCCGTTGAAGATCACGTTCTCCCGGCCCGTGAGCTCGGGGTTGAAGCCGCTGCCCAGTTCGATCAGCGGCGCGATCCGGCCGCGCACCGCGACGCGGCCCGTGCTCGGCGTCAGCACGCCCGCCAGGATGCGCAGCAGGGTGGACTTGCCCGCGCCGTTGCGGCCGACGATTCCCACCGTCTCGCCGCGATCCACCTCGAAGCTGACGTCGCGCAGCACCGTCAGCTCAGTGCCGTAGCGG
Source organism: Acetobacteraceae bacterium (assembly GCA_027487675.1). Lineage (GTDB taxonomy): Bacteria > Pseudomonadota > Alphaproteobacteria > Acetobacterales > Acetobacteraceae > Falsiroseomonas. Next base: position 12,309 of record JAIYDD010000255.1, read on the forward strand.
CGGCCAGGGCGCAGCATCTGCAGCAGCCGCTCATGCGGCCGATCGTAGAGCCGGTAGGACTTGCCGATGCCCTCCGCCTCAATCACCGGGCGGTTCGTCTCAGACGACATCGGCGAAGCCATGGCGGGTGCGGCGGAAGACGGCATGGCCGATCAGCGCGCTGGCGAACCCCGCGGCGTAGAGCGCGGCGAAGCCGCCGGCGGAGGGCAGCACGCCGTCCAGCGTCGCGCCGCGGATCGCCTCGACGAACCAGGCGAGCGGGTTGGCCATCAGCACGGCCGCAAGGCCGGCCGGCACCGCGCTGGACGGGTAGAAGATCGGCGTCAGGAACATCAGCGCCGGCAGCACGGTGGTGACGAGCTGCCCGAGGTCGCGCAGATAGACGCCGATCGCCGACAGCGCCCAGCCCAGCCCCGCGACGAACATCAGCAGCGCCGGCCAGATCAGCACCAGGCCGAGCACGGAAGGCGGCGGCAGGCCGATCAGCACCAGGTGGCCGAGCAGCAGGATGGCGGTGCCGATCGCCGCCGCGAACAGCGCGGTGCCCATGGCCGCGGGCACCAGGATCTCCAGCGGGAAGGCCATGCGCGTGACGTAGGAGGGGTTCTCCAGCAGCAGGCGCGGCGCGCGGCCGATGACCTCGGCGAAGAACTGGAAGACCAGCAGCCCGCAATAGACGCGCAGCGCGAAGTCGCCCGGCAGGTCGCCGCCGCCTGTCCAGCGCGCGACGAAGACGCTGCCGAAGATGAAGACATAGACGCCGAGGTAGAACAGCGGCGTCACCACGTAATGCGCGAAGCCCAGCGCGGTGCCGACGATGCGGGTGCGAATCTCCCGCATCGCGATGCGGCGCGTGGCGATCAGGTTGTGGCTGGAGAACGGCCCGAGGATGGCGGGCCGACGCGGCCAGGCGGCGGGTGTGAAGGCTGGCACGCGCTGCGATCCCGCTCCCCGATGCATGGGGCGGGAATGGCCGCCGCCGGGCCGCGAGGGCAACCGACGTTGCGGGGAGCGCGCCGCACATGCGCGCGAGGCGGGCGCGGGGCGGCCTGCCCTCTCCCACGCGGCGGGGGAGAGGGCGACAGACTCAGGACAGGCTCAGAAGGGCAGCTTCAGCCCGCCGAGGCCGCCCGGGATGTTCAGCCCGGCGGTGGCCTTCTGCATCTCCTCGGCCATCGTCGCCTCGACCTTCTGCTTGGCGTCGGCATGGGCGGCGACCAGCAGGTCTTCCAGCACCTCCTTCTCGTCCGCCGTCATCAGGGAGGGGTCGATGGTCACGCGCCGCAGGTCGCCCTTGCCGGAGAGCAGCACCTTGACCATGCCGGCGCCGGAGGCGCCTTCGACCTCCATCGCCTCCAGCTTCGCCTGCATCTCCTGCATGCGCGTCTGCATCTGCTGCGCCTGCTTGAGCATGTTGCCGAGGTTCTTCATGGCGGCTCAGTCCTCCTCTGGGATGTCGTCGGGGTCGGCGGGCAGGGCGTCGGGCGGCGCGAAGCCGCGCGCGTCCATCTCCGCCGCCTCCTCGGGCGCCGGCGCGGGCAGGCCGTAGCTGTCGAGCGAGGCGTCGCGCACCGCCTCGATCGTGGCGCCGGGGAAGGCGGCGAGCACCGCCTGCACCAGCGGATGCGCGCGGGCCAGCGCGAGGCGGTCCTGCTCCGCCGCGCGGCCCTGCTCGGCCAGGGTGGGCTCGCCCCCGGCATTGACCAGGCTGACCGCCCAGCGCGCGCCGGTGGCGGATTGCAGGAAGCCGATCAGCTTCTGCGCGATGTCGCGCGGCGCGCCCTGGGCGGGGCGCATCTCGATGCGGCCCGGCGCGACGTGCACGGGATGGACATAGAACAGCAGCTCCGCATGCAGCTGCGGGTCACGGCCGGAGGCGAGCGCCACCACGTCGCGCCAGGTGCCCGGCTGCGGCAAGGCGGGCGCCGGGGCGGGCTCGGGTGCGCGCGGCGCGGCGGCGGGCTGCGCGCCGCCGCCGGCGATGGCGCGCAGCCCGCCGCCGGGCCCCGGGGGCGGCGGGCCGGCGCCGGGGGCGACGGGCAGGGCGCCCGAGTCGGTCAGCCGCTTCACCAGCTCGCCGGGCGTCGGCAGCTCCGCGACATGCGCCAGGCGGATCAGCACCATCTCCGCCGCGGCGCGCCGGTCCACGCCGTCCTGCGCCACCTCCTGCACACCCTTCAGCAGCATCTGCCAGGCGCGGCCGAGCACCGGGATGGACAGCCGGTCGGCCAGCGCCGCGCCGCGCACCCGCTCCTCCTCCGTCAGTGCCGGATCGCGGCGCAGATCCGGCATGGAGCGCAGGCGAGAGAGCAGGTGCGTCAGCTCCAGCAGGTCCGACAGCATCACGCCGGGATCAATGCCGCGGGAATGCGCCTGTTCGGAGAGATCCAGCGCTGCGGCGACGTCGCCGGCCATCAGCGCCTCCATCAGCGCCAGCGCCAGGCCCTGGTCGGCAAGCCCCAGCATCTCCCGCACCGCGGCCGCGGTCACGCCGGCGCTGCCGGCCAGCGCGATCGCCTGGTCGAGGATGGAGAGCCCGTCGCGCACCGAGCCATCGGCCGCCCGCGCCACCAGCGCCAGCGCCTCGGCCTCCGCCGCCACGCCTTCCTTGTCGCAGATGCGCGCGAAATGGTCGCGCAGCGCCTGCTGCGGCACGCGCTTCAGGTGGAAGGTCTGGCAGCGGGAGAGGATGGTGGTCGGCACCTTCCTGAGCTCGGTCGTCGCCAGCATGAACTTCACGTCGGGCGGCGGTTCCTCGAGCGTCTTCAGCAGGGCGTTGAAGGCGGCGGAGGAGAGCATGTGCACCTCGTCCAGGACGATGACCTTGAAGCGGCCCTGGGCGGGGCGGAAGCGCAGCCTCTCCCGCAATTCGCGCACATCGTCGACGGAGTTGGAGGAGGCGGCGTCGAGCTCGATGTAGTCCGGGTGGCGGTCGGCCAGGATGGCGCGGCATTCGGAACAGACGCCGCAGGGATCGGCGGTGGGGCCGCCCTTGCCGTCCGGGCCGATGCAGTTGAGCGCGCGGGCGATGATGCGGGCGGTGGTGGTCTTCCCCACCCCGCGCACGCCGGTCAGCATGAAGGCGTGATGCACGCGTCCCTGGGTGAAGGCGTTGCCCAGGGTGCGGACCAGGGCGTCCTGCCCGATCAGCTCGGCGAAGGAGGTGGGGCGGTATTTCCGCGCCAGCACGCGATAGGGCGTGGCGGCAGGCGCGGTGGGTTCGGCCGGGGCGGGCGGCGGCGCGGCGGGCCTCGGCGGGGGCGCGGGGTCGCCGAACAGGCCGGGCCCGTCGGGCGCCGGGGGCTCGGGCAGCGGCTCCGCCTCGGGCGGCAGGGGCTCGGGCGGCAGGGGGTTGCCGAAGATGTCGCTGGCCATGCGCGGTCCGACCGGGTGGAGGCGGGGGCCCGGATCGCGGGGCCTCAGGTGCCCGCCGCCGGCAGGGGCGGCAGGTG
>JAIYDD010000057.1 GCA_027487675.1 Acetobacteraceae bacterium
AGAACCGCCGCCCGGCGGCCGGGGTCGCCGCCGGCACGGGCGCCGCCGCGGGGGCTGCGGGGGCCGCCGCAGCAGGCGCCGCCGCCAGCCGGCCGCCCGAGCCTCCGCCGCCGCCCCAACCCAGCATCGGCCCTGCCACCGGGCTGCCGCTGCCGCGCTTCGCCTCGCTGCGTTCCGACGAGGTGAACCTGCGCGTCGGCCCCAACACGACCTTCCCGATCGAATGGACCTTCCAGCGCCGCGAACTGCCGGTGCAGATCATCGGCGAGTTCCAGCTGTGGCGCCGGATCCGCGACCCGGACGGCGCCGAGGGCTGGGTGCATTCCTCGACCCTGGCAGGCCGCCGCACCGCCCTCGTCCGTCCGACAGCGGGAACCGAGGAACTGGCCCTGCGCCGGCGGGCGGAGGAATCGGGCCCCCCCGTCGCGCGCCTGCGCCCGGGCGTCATCGCCCGCGTCCGGGAATGCGAGGCCGCCAGCGCCTGGTGCGAGGTGCAGGTGGCCGGCCATCGCGGCTATCTGCGCCGGGCCGACATCTGGGGCGTCGGCGCGGAGGAGGAAGTGAAGTAGCCGCCCCGCGGACCTTCCGGCAGGCACCTGGGCGCTTCTGTCCGCGCGGCACGTGGTCTAGCCTGAGGCCATGGACGATGCCCCGCCCCCCGCGACGCATGACCTCGGCGGCGCCAGCCGGTTCCGCTGCTCGCCCGTGGACCCGACCGACGACGCCCCGCCCGACGCGTTCGGCAAGCGCGTGGACGCGCTGCGCCAGATCGTCGCGCGCAAGGGACTGATGAGCGTGGACGAACTGCGGCGCGGTATCGAGGCGCTGCCGCCGGAACAGTACCACGCGCTCGGCTACTACGAGCGATGGCTGCGCTCGATCGCCGCCATTCTGGTGGAGAAGGGCGTGGTGGACGCGAAGGACGTCACGCCGTGATGTTCGCCCCCGGCACCGTGGTGCGCGTGAAGCGCGACTTCCCCGAGATGCGCGGCCGCTGCCACATCCGCACGCCGCACTACCTGCGCGGCCTGGACGGCGTGGTGGAGCGCCCGCTCGGCGCCTTCCCGAACCCGGAGGACCTGGCATTCGGCCGCCCTGCCGCGCCGGTGCCGCTCTACCATGTGCGCTTCGAGCAGCCCGCCCTGTTCGGCGAGGGCCGGGGCGGTGACACGCTGCTGGTCGAGATCTTCGAGCATTGGCTCGATCCCGCCCCCGCCGCAGGAGCCGCGTGATGGCCGCCCCGCCCAGCGCCGAAAGCATCGCCCTGCTCGAGCGCTTCGTCGCCGCGCTGAAGGCGCGTGGCGTGGTGACCGAGGAGGAGATCGCCACCCAGATCGCCCGCACCGACCGCGCGGGGCCCGAGATCGGCGCGCGCATGGTCGCCCGCGCCTGGACCGATCCCGCCTATCGCCGCCTGCTGGTCGAGGACGGCACGGCGGCCGCCGAGGCGATGGGCGTTTCCATGGCCGGGGCGCCGCCGCTCGGCGTGCTGGCCGATACGGACCGGGTGCATCACCTGGTCGTGTGCACCCTGTGTTCCTGCTACCCGCGCCAGGTGCTGGGCTATCCGCCGCACTGGTTCAAATCCTCGGCCTACCGCGCGCGCGCGGTGCGCGATCCGCGCGGCGTGCTGGCCGAATGGGGAACCGCCCTGCCGGAGGGCGTGGAGGTGCGCGTGGTGGACAGCACCGCCGACTACCGCTGGATGGTGCTGCCGCTGCGCCCCGCCGGCACCGAGGGTTGGGATGAGGCGCGGCTTGCCGCGATCGTCACCCGCGACGCGCTGGTCGGCGTGGCGCTGCCGCGCGCCGCATAGCGCGCGATCGGCGGGCGCTGCGGCGGTGTCCAGGCTCCGGACGCCGCGCCGGCAGGGGGCACCGGGCGGCGGCGACCGTCTCAGCCGCCCGGCACGCCCTGCGTGTTCACGTAGAGCGCGTAGAGCGAGTGGGAGGCCGCCATGAACAGCCGGTTGCGGTGCCGCCCGCCGAAGCACACATTGGCGCAGCGTTCGGGCAGCGCGACGTGCCCGATCGGCGCGCCAGCCGCGTTGAACACCCGGACGCCGTCGAGGCCTTCGCGCCCCATGCCCCAGCCGCACCAGAGGTTGCCGGCGATGTCCACGCGGAATCCGTCCGGCGTCTCGCCCGGCTCGCAGCGGATGAAGACGCGGCGGTTGCGCAGCCCGGCGCCGTCCACGTCGAAGGCGACGATGTTGCGGGGCTCGCTGCGGCTTTCCACCACGTAGAGGATGCTCTCGTCGGGGCTGAAGGCCAGCCCGTTCGGGTGGTCGATGTCGTCGGCGACAAGGGCGATCGCGCCGGTCTGCCCGTCCACGCGGTAGACGTGCGTGTGCGGATGCTGCGGCGCTTGCTTCTCGCCCTCGTACCAGCCGCCGATGCCGAAGGGCGGGTCGGTGAACCAGATGCTGCCGTCGGACTTCACCACCACGTCGTTCGGGCTGTTCAGCGGCCTGCCCTGCCAGCTGTCGGCGATGACGGTGATCGACCCGTCGTATTCGGTGCGCACCACGCGGCGGCCGCGATGCTCGCAGGTCACCAGGCGGCCCTGGCGGTCGCGTGTGTTGCCGTTGGCGTTGCTGGATGTCTTGCGGAAGGTGGTGACCGCGCCCGTCTCCTCGTCCCAGCGCAGGATGCGGTCGTTCGGGATGTCGGACCACAGCACGCAGCGCTGGTCGCCGAGCCAGACCGGCCCCTCGCTCCAGCGCGCGCCGGTCCAGAGCCGCTCCACGGAGGCGAGCGAGAGGCGCAGCCGGTCGAAGGCGGGATCCAGGCTGCGCACGGCCGGGTCGGGGTAGCGAAGGCTCGGTTGCCAATCCATCGGTCGTCTCTCCTCCCCCGCTTGGCGAAGCCCGGGTGCGGCCGCCATGCTGCCTCGGACGGGGGCGGAGGGAAACATGCCGCGGCGCTCGACGGGCAAGGGCGATGGGCTGGCAACGGCCGAGGCCGCACCGCGCCGCGCCGCGCCGCTGTCCCCGCGCGCCGCCGCGACACGCCAGCGCATCCTGGACGCGGCGCTGGCGGAGTTCGAGGAGAAGGGCCTGGCCGGCAGCCGCGTGGACGAGATCGCGGCCCGCGCCGGCGCCAACAAGCGCATGCTCTACGCCCATTTCGGCTCCAAGGAGGAGCTGTGGCTGGCGGTGCTGGAACGCGCCTATGCCGCGAAGCGGGAGGAGGAGCGCGGCCTGTCGGTGGACAGCCTGCCGCCCGCCGAGGCGATGGCGCGCCTCGTCGCCTTCAACCTGCGCTACACGGCGCGCCACCCGGAATTCGTGGCACTCCTGAACCAGGAGAACCTGCACCGCGCCGCCTACCTGAGACGGTCGGAGATGGTGCCGGCGCTGTATTTCCCGATGCTGGAGGCGATGCGCCGCGTGCTGGCGCGCGGCGCATCGCAGGGCGACTTCCGTGCCGGCGTCGATCCGATGCAGCTCTACATCACCATCGTGGCACTCGGGCATTTCTACGTGGCCAACCGCCACACCCTGTCGTCGATCTTCGGCGCGCCGCTCGACACCGAGGCCGCGATCGCGGCGCGGGAGGCGCATATCGTGGACGTGGTGCTGGGCTACCTGCGGCCTTGACCTCGCGGGCCGCACGCGTCTAGTAACCGCCTGGTTACCTGCGTTCGGGCAGGCAGCGAGAGGGAGAACGTCGCGCCATGGCGGAACGCCGCATCGGCCTCATCATGAACGGCGTCACCGGCCGGATGGGGATGAACCAGCACCTGATCCGCTCAATCGCTGCGATCCGCGCCGATGGCGGCGTGCGCCTGGCGAATGGCGACCGGGTGATGCCCGACCCGATCCTGGTCGGACGCAACCGCGAGAAGCTGCAGGCGCTGGCCAAGGCGCATGGCATCGCGCGCGTCAGCACCGACCTGGATGCCTGCCTCGCCGACCCGGCGGACGAGCTGTTCTTCGACGCGGCGACGACGCAGCTGCGCGCGGGCCTGCTGCGCCAGGCGATCGCCGCCGGCAAGCACATCTATTGCGAGAAGCCGACGGCCGACAACCTGGACGACGCGATGGATGTCGCGCGGCTGGCGAAGCGCGCCGGCATCAAGGCAGGCGTCGTGCAGGACAAGCTGTTCCTGCCCGGGCTGCGCAAGCTGCGCATGGTGATCGACAGCGGCTTTCTCGGCCGCATCTGCAGCGTGAAGGGGGAATTCGGCTACTGGGTGTTCGAGGGCGACCTGCAGCCGACGCAGCGCCCGTCCTGGAACTACAAGAAGGCCGAGGGCGGCGGCATGATCCTGGATATGCTCTGCCACTGGCGCTACGTGCTGGACAACCTGTTCGGCAATGTCGAGAGCGTCTCCTGCCTCGGCGCCACGCATATCCCGGTGCGCTACGACGAGCAGGGCAGGGCCTATCAGGCCGACACCGACGATGCGGCCTATGCCACCTTCCAGCTGGAAGGCGGCATCATCGCGCACATCAATTCCAGCTGGGTCACGCGCGTGCGCCGCGACGATCTGGCGACCTTCCAGGTGGACGGCACGCATGGCTCGGCGGTGGCGGGGCTGCAGAAATGCTGGACGCAGAGCCGCGTGAACACGCCGAAGCCGGTGTGGAACCCGGACATCCCGCAGCCCATCAACTTCTACGAAGGCTGGCAGGAGGTGCCCGACACGCAGCCCTATCCGAACGGCTTCCGCGTGCAGTGGGAGATGTTCTTCCGCCACCTGGCGGGCGAGCTGGAGACCTATCGCTGGGACCTGCTGGCGGGCGCGAAGGGCGTGCAGCTGGCGGAAGCCGGCCTGCGCAGCTGGGCCGAGCGACGCTGGATCGACCTGCCGAAGCTGGAGGTCTGAGACCATGGCCGCGATCACCCTGCCGACCGAGGCCGGCACGCTGGAAAGCTACACGCTCGGCGCGCCGCGCGACTTCCCGCGGGCGACGCCGCCCTTCCCGCGCGTGGCGCTGGCGGCTGCGCATGTCGTGGCCGATCCGCTGGCCGAGCAGGATCCCTGGCTCGACGCGAAGGTCGACTGGGACCGCACCATCGCCTATCGGCGCTACCTGTGGTCGCTAGGCCTCGGCGTCGCGGAGGCGATGGACACCGCGCAGCGCGGCATGGGCCTCGACTGGGCGGCGGCGCAGCAGCTGATCCGGCGCAGCCTGGACGCGATGAAGAACGTGCCCGGCGCGGTGATGGCCTCCGGCGCCGGCACCGACCACCTCGCCCCCGGGCCGGACGTGACGGTCGACGACGTGATCCGCGCCTATGAGGAGCAGTGCGAAGCCGTCGAGGCGATGGGCGGCCGCATCATCCTGATGGCGTCCCGCGCGCTGGCCAAGGCGGCGCGCAGCCCCGCCGACTACGAGCGCGTCTACAACCGCATCCTCTCCCAGGTCGCGCAGCCGGTTATCATCCACTGGCTCGGCGAGATGTTCGACCCGGCGCTGGAAGGCTACTGGGGCGACCACGACCACATGACGGCGATGGACACGGCGCTGTCGGTCATCCACGCCAACGCCGCGAAGGTGGACGGCGTGAAGATCAGCCTTCTGGACGACCGCAAGGAGATCGCCATGCGCCGTCGCCTTCCGCGGGGCGTGCGCATGTACACGGGCGACGACTTCAACTACGCGGAGCTGATCGCGGGCGATGAGCATGGCCATTCCGACGCGCTGCTCGGCATCTTCGACCCGATCGCGCCGGCGGTGGGCGGCGCGCTGGCGTCGCTGCAGCGCAACGACCTGACGACCTTCCACGACATCCTGGCGCCGACGGTGCCGCTGTCGCGCCACATCTTCAAGGCGCCGACACGCTTCTACAAGACGGGCGTCGTCTTCATGGCCTGGCTGAACGGCCACCAGGACCATTTCGTCATGGTCGGCGGCCAGCACAGCGCGCGCAGCATCCGGCATTTCGCCGAGCTGTTCCGGCTGGCGGACAAGGCGGGCCTGCTGCGCGACCCGGAGATGGCGGCGAGCCGCATGCGCCAGCTGCTGGCGGTGCACGGGGTGGCGTGATGGCACGGGATCGCGGCGCCCCGAAGGCGCGGCCGGCACGCGGAGGGTGGATGGCATGAGCGCCATGCTGCTCTCGCTCAACACCGTCACGGTGAAGGAGCGCTGGGGCCTCGCCGAGTGCATCGAGGGCTGCGCGCGCCACGGCATCCCCGGCATCTCGCCCTGGCGCGACGTGCTGCAGGCGATGGGCGTGGACGCCGCGGCGCGCCATATCCGCGATGCGGGGCTGGTGGTGACCGGGCTCTGCCGCGGCGGGATGTTCCCCGCGGCCGATGCAACCGGCCGTGCCGCCGCGATCGAGGACAACCGCCGTGCCATCGCGCAGGCCCATGCCATCGGCGCGCGCTGCCTGGTGATGGTCTGCGGCGGGCTGCCGGCGGGATCGAAGGATTTGGCCGGCGCGCGCGCCATGGTGCGGGACGGGCTGCACGCCATCATGGCGGAAGCGCGCGACGCGGGCGTCACCATCGCGCTCGAGCCGCTGCACCCGATGACCTGCGCGGACCGCTCGGTGCTGTCCACGCTCGGCCAGGCGCTCGACCTGTGCGACGAGCTGGGCGCGGGCAGCGGCGTGGCGCTCGATGTCTACCACGTCTGGTGGGACCCCGATCTCGCGCGGCAGGTGGCGCGCGCGGGATCGCGGATCGCCGCCTTCCATGTCTGCGACTGGAAGGTGCCGACCCTCGACACCGTCTTCGACCGCGGCCTGCCGGGAGAGGGCGTGATCGACATCCCGGCCATCCGCGGCATGGTCACCGAGGCCGGCTACGCGGGTGGCTTCGCGGAGGTGGAGATCCTGTCGAGGCGCTGGTGGGCCGAGGATCCCGACAGCGTGCTCGGGGAGATCAAGCGGCGGCACGAAACCGCTGTCTGACGCGGGATGCGCAAGGCCACGCCAGATGGCCGCGCATCGCTTGCGGAACGTGCCTCGCCGCGGGCGAGGTGCCGCCAGAACATGCCTGCAACGACAATGGGAGGACCAAGCACATGATCACCGTCTCGCGCCGCGCCATCCTGGCCGCCACCCTTGCCATGCCGGGCCTCGCGCATGCCCAGGCCTGGGCGCCCGTGCGCCCGCTGCGCTTCGTGGTGCCCTTTCCGCCGGGCGGCGCGACGGACGTCGTCGCGCGCGTGCTGGCGGAGCGGATGCAGGAGAAGCTCGGCCAGGCCGTCACGGTGGAGAACCGCACCGGCGCCGGCGGCAATGTGGGCGTCGAGAACGTGGTGCGCAGCGCACCCGATGGCCATTCGATCCTGATGGGCACGACGGGCACGCTGACGATCAACCCGCATCTCTACACCAACATGGGCTTCAACCCGGCCGCCGACCTGGCCGGCGTCTCGATGGCCTTCGCGACCGACCATGTGCTGATCGTCCATCCCTCCGTCGCCGCCCAGACGGCGCAGGAGTTGCTCGCGCTGGTCCGTGCGCGGCCAGGGCAGCTTTCCTACGGCTCCGGCGGCAACGGCACCTCCACGCATCTGGTCGCGGAGCTGTTCAAGCTGGTCGCGCAGGTGGACATCCAGCACGTGCCCTATCGCGGCAGCGCACCGGCGTTGAACGACACGGTGGCGGGCAACGTGCAGGCGATGCTGGACCAGCTGCCCTCGGCCCTGCCGATGATCCAGGCAGGGCGCGTGCGCGCGCTGGCGGTGACCGGGCCGCGCCGTTCGCGGCTGCTGCCGGAGACGCCGACGATGGCCGAGATCGGCCTCGCATCGGCCGAGGCGACCAGCTGGGGCGCGGTGATGGTGCCGGCCGCGACGCCCGCGGCGGTTGTGGAACGGCTGAACGCGGTGATCCGCGAGGCGCTGGCGGAACCGGCGGTGCAGCAGCGGCTGGCAGCCACCGGGGCCGATGCCGTCTCCTCCACTCCCGTCCAGCTCGCCGCCACCATGCGCGCGGAGACGGAGAAGTGGGGCCGCGTGGTGCGAGAGGCGCGCATCACCGTCAACTAGCCCGCGACCGTCCTGGATGTGCACACCGAACGTGGGCACCACGAAGGCCGCGGATTGCCAGGCCAAGCAAGCTGGACCTGGGTCGGCCTGAGCACATTCGGGCCAACCCACGCCTATGTGCGCCAAGGGTCGCCACCGCAGCGGCAGGCGGCGACCCTTGGCGGACGAATTGTCGTGCGGCCCGCGCAAGCAAAGCCGGGCGTGCCGCAGCGGCGAAGCAATCCGGCGGCCCCGCACCGGCGAGGGCTGGCGCGGCGGTCAGCAGCCGGCGGCGCGTCCCTCGACGAAGGCCAGCAGGCATGGCCCGTAGCGCAGCGTGAAGCGCCAGTCATTGCCGCCGCCATGGCCGATGATTCCGGCGGGGCGGTCCAGCACCAGAAGACCAGCCGTGCGCGACGCCAGCTGGCCGAATATGGCGGCGCGCTGGTCGGGATCGGGATCGAATTCGTCGTCCACGAAGTTCGCCACGGCGACGCGCGTGCCGCGCGCCCGGGCCGCCGCGACCACACGACGCAGGTCTTCCAGCGCCCAGGCCTGGGCGGGGCTGCCGCGCGGCCCGTGCGCGGCCGGGGCAATCGCCACGACGGCGTCGGCCAACCCGGGCTCCGCCAAGGCCTGGAGGGCGTTCCAGCCGCCGCGGGACTGCCCTCCGGCGACCACCCGCGGATAGCCGCGGCGGCGCAGTTCGCCCAGGGCCGCGCGCATCCAGGCGGCGCCGGCCTCGGTGTCATCCAGGTCCGGGTCGCGGTCCAACCGCACGACGTCGTAGCCCGCGTTGTTGAAGGCGCGGACATGCGGCTGCGGCTGGGCGCCGCGGCTGTCCGCCCCGCCGGGGGATCGACCATGGGCCCAGAGATAGGCGCCGCGCGCCCGCTCAGGCCCGTGCCACAGGAACCGGTCGTCGGCAGAAAGCGACCAGCCCCGACCTCCGGCCAGGGGCGCGGCCGGCGCCCTTGGCGGCGCGGCTTCCAGACCCGGCCACACGATCGACAGGTCGCGCGCATAGACGCGGCAGCCGCGCCCGCCCCAGGCGGCGCAGTTCTGCACTGCCCGGCGCGCGGTTTCCTCCGGATCGTCCGCGATCGCGGCTGCCCACCCCCAGGTCCCGTCCACGGCCACCGCGAAGGCGCGGGGCGTCGGCTGGAGCAGGAAGCGCGCGTAGTCCGCCCGGCCCTCCGCGCTCAAGTGCGGCACCTGCGCCGGATCGAGAACGGATGGCTGCGCGGCCTCTGCTCGGGGTGCCGCCGAGAGCCAATGCCAGACCGCCAGGGCGATCACAAGATTGAATACTATGTTCAACATGGCGAGAGGAAGGAAGCACGAGCGGCGGCGGATTGTCCAGGTCTATCACATCCCCGTGTGCGCCCGGGCAGGGGCAGTGTGCCGCCGACGGCCGCGCGCCGCAGCTGGCCCGCCTGCCGGGCTTGCGCTCTCGAGCGCCTCGTCCCGAAGCCAGGCCCCCGCGGGATGACGCCCCGCGGGATGCCACACGGCCTTCGGCCGCCTCGCTCATCCGGGTTGCGCGCTGGACCTGCCGCGGTGTCGCGGGAATGCCCGCCGCGGCGCCGACATCATGGCGCCTTCCCGCGGAGCCAGGCCGGCCGCGTGCCCGGCGTGACGCCTGCGCACACCCCGCGGGTCCTGGGGCGGCCGCGCGCCGCGCCGGCACACCTCCGGCCTCATGGAAGCGGCCAAGGCGTGGCGCCCGTGCCCAGGCGGCGCGCCGCCGTCACGACGGGCGCGCCTGTCGGATGGCCGAAGCGCCCGCGGCCTGCCACGCTCGGACCGACCCGGCCACCTCATCAAGCGTCAGCACCGCGTCGGCGCCGTGGCAGAGGTCGCGAAGCGCAGCAGGCAGGGCCCGAAGCGGTCGTTGAAGGGGATGCCGGCGCCGACGGAATGCCCCTCCAGCCCATCGGGCCGGTCCAGGAACAGCAGGGCGCCGACCTTCGTCCCCAGCAGCCGGAACTGCTCGGCGCGGGCATCCGGCTCGGCGTCGAAAGGATCGTTGCGGAAAGTGGCGATGGCCACCCGCGCCTCGCGCGCCGCGGCCGCGTCCACGATCCGCCGCAGATCGTCCAGCTGCCTTGCGTGGTTGGCGCTGCCGGTCTGGCCATGCGCCGCCGGGGCGATGGCGATCGCCACGTCCACCAGCCCCGGCGCGCCGAGCGTCATCAGCGTGTTCCACCCGCCGCGCGACTGGCCTGCCATGACGATGTGGCGGTAGCCGCGGCGGCGCAGCTCCGCCAGGTCGCCGCGCAGCCAGCCATCGGCCCGCTCCGCCTCGTCGGTGTTCGGGTGGCGGTCGAAGCGCCAGACGTCGTAGCCCGCATTGTTGAACCGCCGGGTCCAGCCCTGCGGCTGCCCGCCGCGGCTGTCGGCACTGCCCGGGGCTCGGCCATGCGCGAAGACCAGCACGCCACGCGCCTGCTCGGGCCCCCACCACAGGAAGCGCCCATCCGGCACCGTCTCGTGGTTCCAGGAGGACAGCCTTGCCCCGGCGGGCGGGTCCGGCGCACGCCAGGGCCGATCCGCGCCGACGATCGCGAGGTCCCGGATGAACACCTGGCAGTCCTGGCCATTGGCGCGGCGGGCGCAGCTTTCCAGCGCCAGGCGCTCCACTGCCGCGGCATCGCCGCCGCCCGCCTGCCATCCGAAGGCACCGTTCGGCCCCAGGGCCAGCGCCCGCGGCAGGTTCATCGCCAGGAAGCGACGTGCGCTGGCGCGGTCGCGCTCCGCCAGGCCCGGCCAGGACGCCACGTCAAGCAGCGGCACGGCCGAGCCCTGCGCGGCCGCGTGCCCGGCGCCGCCCGCCAGCAGCAATGGGCCCAGCAGAAGGAGGGCCACGAGGGCACGGGTCGAGGGCAAGCGCATGGACAGCGTCGTCTGGTTGGGTCCGCCCGCACCCTACCAACCCCAGGTCGGGTTGCGGAGGGCTATCCTCGCAGGCGCTTGCGTGCCACTCGCGCACCCAGCCGCCTTGCCCCCGGCGCGCCGGCGGTGTTCCTTGGCGCCGTTGTCGATGCCCGAAGGGTTCCGCCGGATGCGCGTGAAGGATGTGAAGAAGGTGGTGCTCGCCTATTCTGGCGGGCTGGACACCAGCGTGATCCTCAAATGGCTGCAGACCACCTATCGATGCGAGGTGGTGACCTTCACGGCCGATCTCGGCCAGGGAGAGGAGCTGGGCCCGGCGCGGGAGAAGGCGCTGATGCTCGGGATCAAGCCCGAGAACATCTTCATGGACGACCTGCGCGAGACCTTCGTGAAGGACTTCGTCTTCCCGATGTTCCGGGCGAACGCGCTGTACGAAGGGATGTACCTGCTCGGCACCTCCATCGCGCGCCCGCTGATCGCCCAGCGCCAGATCGAGATCGCCGAGCAGGTCGGCGCCGACGCCGTCTCACACGGCGCGACCGGCAAGGGCAACGACCAGGTCCGCTTCGAGCTGAGCTACTACGCCCTCAAGCCCGACGTGAAGATCATCGCCCCATGGCGGGAGTGGGAGCTGACCAGCCGCACCCGGCTGATCGAGTTCGCCGAGGCCCACCAGATCCCGATCGCCAAGGACAAGCGTGGCGAGGCGCCGTTCAGCGTCGACGCGAACCTCCTGCACTCGTCGAGCGAGGGCAAGATCCTCGAGGAGCCCTGGGATGCGCCGGACGAGATGGTCTGGCAGCGCACGATCAGCCCGATGGACGCCCCCGACGTCGCGACCGACATCACGATCGCGTTCGAGCGCGGCGACGCGGTGGGCATCGACGGGGAACGCCTGTCGCCCGCCGCGCTGCTGACCAGGCTGAACGCGCTCGGCAAGGCGAACGGCATCGGCCGGCTGGACCTGGTGGAGAACCGCTTCGTCGGCATGAAGTCGCGCGGCTGCTACGAGACGCCGGGCGGCACCATCCTGCACGTCGCGCACCGGGCGATCGAGAGCATCACGCTCGACCGCGAGGCGGGGCACCTGAAGGACAGCCTGATGCCGCGCTATGCGGAGCTGATCTACAACGGCTTCTGGTTTGCGCCCGAGCGCCGGATGCTGCAGGCATTGGTCGACGAGAGCCAGAAGAGCGTGACGGGCACCGTGCGGCTGAAGCTCTACAAGGGCAACACGATCGTCACCGGCCGGCAGTCGCCGAACAGTCTCTACTCGATGAAGCACGTCACCTTCGAGGACGACCAGGGCGCCTACGACCAGTTCGACGCCCAGGGCTTCATCAAGCTGAACGCGCTGCGGCTGCGGCTGGCGGCGATGGCGGGCCGCCGCGGCGGGTCGCTGTAGCGCGTCCCGCCAGCACGCCAGGCCAGGGCGCCTGCGGGCCCTGGCCGCGGGGCTGTCACCAGCGGGCGGCACGCGGGCCGGCGCCGCCGCCCGCCGCGAAAGTCTGACCGGCGACGGCGGGCGGGAGCCTCAGCGCAAGCGCGACATCGGGTCGCGGACGGTCAGGATGCATTCGGCGAAGACGTCGAGGATCCATTTCCGGTCGGCGACCTGCGTCCCGTTGTCCTCGACGCTGGCATCCAGCCGGCGGCTTTCGACCTTAGCTATGTCCTGCATCAGCTTGTAGGCGACCTGCTCCGGGGAGTTCTCCCCGATATGCACCACGGCAACGCCGCTCATCGCGTCTGGCACTCCCTGGACGGCCTTCCCGCAGCGCCGGCCGCTCACCATCCAACAGTGTAACGATCCCGGGCCGCGAGGCAAGGCGCATGCGTCGTCAGGCGAGATTTTTCGCGACGGGCGATGCAACCTCCGCTCGCCCCGCATGTTCCAATTCTGACATTCTTCCCCGCACCCGACCCTGGCTGCCCATTCCGAAAGCCGAAGCGTTGCCGCCCCCGGGATCGGGCTCGGGCCAAGGTCATGCCCGGATGCACGGCGCGATCAGGGAGACGGCGCCGGCACCGACCCGGCCGACGCATCGACCGCCGGCAGGACCTGCCATCACGCGCGCACGAAGCGGGCCGCGAAGAAGCCGTCCAGCCCGCCACGCTCCGCCCACAGGTCGGGCCGCGTCCGCATGGTGCCCTGTGGCGTCAGCGCCTCGGCCAGCCCGGGCAGCTCCTCGGCCCTGATCGGATCAACCCGCAGGCCGAGCGACACCGCATGGGCGGCATGCGCCTCTCCTTCTTCCGGCTGGAGGGAACAGGTCGCCAGGACCATCCGCCCGCCCGGGAGCAGCAGCCGCGCCGCCGCGGCGAGCAAACGTCGCTGCGTCTCCGCCAGACCCGCCACGTCCGCTGGCCGCTTCAAATGCGGGATGTCCGGATGGCGCCTGATGACCCCGGTCGCCGAGCAGGGCGCGTCCAGCAGCAAGGCGTCGAACCGCGCCTCCGCCGGCGCCCACTGGGCTGCGTCCGCCTCCACGAACTCGGCGCCGAGACCGAGCCGTGCCAGGTTCTCCCGCAGCCTCGCCATCCGGCGCGGGTCGCGCTCCACCGCCACCACGCTCGCGCCGGTCGCCGCCAGCTGGGCGGTCTTGCCGCCGGGCGCGGCGCAGAGGTCCGCCACCCTCTCCCCGGCCCGCACGCCAAGCAGCCTTGCGGGCAGGCTGGCTGCCGCATCCTGCACCCAGAACCGCCCCTCGGCGAAGCCCGGCACCTCCGCCAGGCGCGTCCCGGCGGGCAGCCGCGCCGAGCCGTTGGGAAGCAGCACCGCGCCCGCCGGCGCCGCGGCGCCGGGCGCCAGCGTGAGGTCAAGGGGCGCCGGATGCGCATGCGCCCGCGCAATCGCCCGCACCGCCGGGCCATAGGCCGCATGCCACGCCGTCCAAAGCCAGGGCGGCGTGTCCAGCCGCTCGGCATCCAACCCCTCCAGCGCCGCCGCCCCGTCCTGCGCCACGCGGCGCAGTACGGCGTTCACCAGGCCCGCGAAGGGCCGCGGCACGATGGAGACGGTCGCCGCCACCGCGGCATGCGCGGGCGTGCCGAGCAGCAGCAGTTCAGCCGCGCCCATGCGCAGCGCCGCCCGCACGGGCGCCGGCGGCTCCCGCCGCAGGAAGGGCTCCAGCACCACATCCAGGCTGCCGGCGCGCCGCAGCACCGCCGCGGCGATCCGGTGCGCCGCCGCCCGGTCGCGCGCGTCGAGCGCGCCGGGCAGCGCATCCAGCGCCTCCTCCAGCGGGCGCCGCCGTTCCAGCACGGCGGACAGCAGGCCGAGCGCTGCCCGTCGCGCCGGACTGCCCGCCGCGGGCCGCGCCGCCGCGCCGCCATCCGCCGGCCGGTCCTGTCGCTGATCTGCCATGGGGCGCGGTTTATGGCCCCCCGGCCGGGGTCGTGCTAGGCCCCGCGCGATGCAGGCCGCCCGTGATTTCCTGGACAGGCTGCCGGAGACGCGGCGCCCGCATCTCTGGCTCGTCGCGTTGTGCCTGCTGCTCTGGCTGCCGGGCTTCTTCACCCTTCCCGCCGGCGACCGCGACGAGAGCCGCTTCGCCCAGGCCTCCCGCCAGATGGTCGAAAGCGGCGACTACGTCCGCATCCGCCTGGGCGAAGTGGAGCGCAACAAGAAGCCCGCCGGCATCCACTGGGCACAGGCGGCCTCCGTGCATGCCCTCGAAGCGGTTGGCATCCCGGCGCGGGACCGCATCTGGGCCTATCGCATCCCCTCGCTGCTGGGCGCGCTTGCCGCAGTGCTGGCGACCTATCATTTCGGGCGCGCCCTGGTGGGGCGCCGGGCGGCCTTCCTGGGCGCGGCGATGCTCGCCTCCTGCTTCGTGCTGGTCGTCGAGACGCATATCGCCAAGACCGACGCGGCGTTGCTCGGCACGGTCGCGGCGGCGATGGGGCTGTTCGCGCGCGCCTACCTGGCGCCGGCCGGCTTCGGCGCCGGCCAGGCCGCTGCCTTCTGGCTGGTGCTCGGCGCCTCGATCCTGCTCAAGGGCCCGATCGGCCCCGCGGTGCCGCTGCTGGCCGGCCTCACGCTGTTCGCCGCCGATCGCGGCTGGCGCAACGGCGCGCCCTGGCTGCGTGCGCTGCGCCCGGCCTGGGGCGTGCCGCTGATGGCACTGGCGGCCGCGCCCTGGTTCATCGCCGTCACCCTCGCGACGGAGGGCCGCTTCCTGGCGGATGCCATCGGGGGCGACATGCTGAGCAAGGTCGGCGGCGCCGACGAGAACCATTGGGGCCCGCCCGGCTACTACCTGATGAGCTTCGGCATCGCCGCCTTCCCCGCGGCGGTGCTGGTGCTGCGCGCCGCCGCCCATGCCTGGGCGGAGCGGCTGCAGCCCTCGACCCGGTTCCTGCTGGCCTGGGCGGTGCCGGTCTGGCTGATGTTCGAGGCAGTGACCACCAAGCTGCCGCACTACACCCTGCCCGCCTTTCCCGCCCTGATGCTGCTGGCGGCGTCCTGGGCGATGGACCCGCTCCGCCGGCCGCCGCCGCGCTGGCTGGCCGCGCTGTCCTGGCTGGCGCTGGCCGGCCCCGCGCTCGGCCTCGGGCTGGCGGCCATCGCGCTGCCGATGCTGGCGGACGGGCGGCTGTCCTGGCTGTCGCTGCTTGCCCTGCCCGCGGCGGTGCTGCTGATCTTGGCCATGGGCGCCGCGCTGCGCGCCGGCCAGCCGGCCCGTGCCGGTCTGCTCGGCGCGGCGCTTGCCGTGCCCCTGCAGGCCGTGGTGCTGGAAGCGGTGCTGCCGCGGCTCGAGGCGCCTTGGATCTCCCCGCGCCTGGCGGCCCTGGTGCGGGACGTGGCACCCGCCCTGCCGGATGAACGGTTCGGCATCGCGGGCTACCATGAGCCCTCGCTGCAATTCGCGCTCGGCGGCGAGATCCGGCTGCTCGGCGACGGCCGCGACGCCGCGCGCTTCCTGGCCGAGGGCGAGGATCGGCTGGCCGCCGTCGCCGACCGCCAGGAAGCCGCCTTCCGGGCGGAGGCCGCGGCGCTGGGCGTGGCGCTGCGCGAACGCGGCACGGTCGCCGGCTTCAACTATTCCCGCGGCCGCCGGGTCGCCATCGTGCTGTACGGAGCGGATCGATGATCGAATGGGTGACCGGCATCGTCGCCGCCGGCGGCTGGCCGGGCGTGCTGGTGCTGATGTTCCTCGAGAACCTGTTCCCGCCGATCCCGTCCGAGGTGATCATGCCGCTGGCCGGCTTCGCCGCTGCGCGCGGGCAGATGAGCTTCACGCTGGCGGTGATCGCCGGCATCGTCGGCACGCTGCTGGGCAACGCCTTCTGGTACGAATTGTCGCGCGCCATCGGCAGCGCGCGCATCCGCCCGCTCTTCGTGCGCTACGGCCGCTGGTTCGCCGTCAGCGCCGAGGATTTCGACCGCGCCGAGCGCAACCTGGTGAAGTACGGCCCGGTGGCGCTGTTCTTCGGGCGGCTGCTGCCGGGGATCCGCACGGTGATCTCGATTCCCGCCGGGCTGGCGCACATCCCGCGCCCCGTCTTCTACGTGTGGACGGCGCTGGGCAGCACGGTGTGGATCCTGTTCCTGGCGAGCCTCGGCTACCTGCTGGAGGACCATTACGACCAGGTGGAAGGGTGGCTGGAGCCGCTGAGCTACGTGGTCGTGGCGGGGATCGTGGCGGCCTATGCGTGGCACATCTGGTCGACGCGGGGGCGGGCACGGGGGTAGGGCGGGGGCGATTCGGGGGCGCGGGGCGGCTGGAGGCGACCGGTATCGGCCAGCCCGGCAAGAGTGGCGTAGCAGCTTTGCCGTGCTGCGCGGTGCCGCGTTGACGAGCACCGTGGTCCTGACCGTTGCCGCTCTCGGGCCGCTCGGCCTGATTGGCGCTGTTCCGCTGGGTTTGGTTGTTCGGAAGCTGCTTCTGCGACTGACGCCCGGCTGGGGCTGGTAGACCGGCCGGGGCGCGCTGGCAGCCCTTCGGAACGCAACAGCGGCCAAGCTTCCCAGTACTGGACCGGCGCCATCAGTGGCGTCGACCAAGGCTCCGCTCCTCGGGCCCGCCAGTCCACGCCCGCCGCGCGCCTCACCCCTCCCCGCGCGTCTCCTTCCGCTTCGCCACGATCCGCAGCGCCTCGGTCAGCACCTCCCGCGTCAGCCCGTGCTTGCCGTAGGCCAGTTCCGCCTCGGCCAGCGTCATCTTCACCCCCGGCCGCAGCACCAGTTCCCGCTTGTCGCCGTCCTTGACAAGCTCCGCCTCAAAATAGGACGGTGATCCCATCTCCTCGACCAGCGCCTTCGGCAGCGTCAGCTGCCGCTGGGACGAGAGTTTCACCACCACGGGCATCGCCCATCCTCCTTGGCCACGGACCCCGCCAGCCGGGGCGAAAGGCCAAGATAAAGTGCTAAA
>JAIYDD010000059.1 GCA_027487675.1 Acetobacteraceae bacterium
ATCTTTTCTCGTTGCTGATGCCGGTCCAGGGCGGCAGCCCTGGTTGTGGGGGGGTCGAACGCCGAAGGCGTTCGACGGGGGAGGCAACGCCTCCACCCGGGCCACCTCGCGCACCGTTGGGCGATAAGTTGGCGCCCATGGGGCGGCGCCCCGCCGGCCCCGGCCTGGATGGTCCGGCTGCGGGACAAGCGGGGACCGGCCTGGCGAGGCGCCGCCCCGCCCCGCCCCGCCAGGCGACCCCGCGGCAGGGCCCGCGGCAGGGCCCGCGGCAGGGCCCGCGGCAGGGGAGGACGCCGCATCCGCGCCGCCGCCCTCCCCGGGCGGTCTACGCGGCGGCCGCACCCTCGCCCATCCGCAGCAGCGACCGCCCGGTCATCGCCGCCGGCTGGGGCAGGCCGAGCAGCGCCAGCAGGGTGGGCGCGATGTCGGCCAGCCGCCCCTCGGCCAGGCCCGTGTGGGCGGGGGCGTTGTGCAGCAGCACCGGGACGGGGTTGGTGGTGTGCGCGGTGTGCGGCCCGCCGGTGGCGGGGTCGCGCATCATCTCCGCATTGCCGTGGTCGGCGGTGACCAGAAGGCGCCCGCCCATCGCCGTGATGGCCTGCGCGATGCGCGCCAGCCCGGCATCCACCGTCTCGCAGGCGGTGATCGCGGCGGCCAGGCTGCCGGTGTGGCCGACCATGTCGGGGTTGGCGAAGTTCAGCACGACAAGGTCGTAGCCGCCGGAGCGGATCGCGGCCTCGGCCTTCGCCGCCAGCTCGGGCGCCGACATCTCCGGCTGCAGGTCGTAGGTCGCGACCTTGGGCGAGGGCACCATGATCCGGTCCTCCCCGGGATAGGCCGTCTCCTCGCCGCCGTTCAGGAAGTAGGTGACGTGCGGGTATTTCTCCGTCTCCGCCATGCGCAGCTGGCGCAGCCCCGCCTTCGCGACCGTCTCGCCCAGGATGTCGGCCATGGATTGCGGCGGGAACAGCGCGGGCAGGAAGGGGTTCAGCGCGGCGCTGTATTCGGTCATCCCGGCGGCGGCGGAAAAGCGCACCGTCGGCTCCGGCACGAAGCCCTGGAAGGCCGGGTCGAGCAGCGCCGCCAGGATCTGCCGCACCCGGTCGGCGCGGAAGTTGAAGCAGAGCAGCCCGTCGCCATGCTGCATGCCGCCGCGGTCGCCATCGGCGCGCCGGCCGTAGGCGCCGATCGCGCAGGGCAGCACGAACTCATCGGTCTTGCCGGCGGCATAGGCGGCCTCGACCGCGGCGGCCGCCGTCGGGAAGCGCGGACCCTCCGCCGTCACCATCGCGTCATGCGCCAGCTTCACCCGGTCCCACCGCATGTCGCGATCCATCGCGTAGTAGCGGCCGCAGACGGTCGCGATGCGCGCGCCGGCCGGCAGCGCGGCCTCGAAGCGCGCCAGGAAGTCCAGCGCCGCCTGCGGCGCGGTGTCGCGGCCATCGGTCCAGGCATGCACCAGCACCTCGAGCCCCGCATCGGTCGCGGCGCGGGCCAGCGCGACGGCGTGGTCCTGGTGGCTGTGCACCCCGCCGGGGGAGAGCAGGCCGAGCAGGTGCAGCCGCCCGCCGGCGGCCTTCACGCGCGCCACCAGCGCGGCGAATGCCGGCAGGCGGCCGATCGAGCCGTCCTGCACCGCGGCATCGATGCGCACCAGGTCCTGCATCACCACGCGCCCGGCGCCGATGTTGAGGTGCCCGACCTCGGAATTGCCCATCTGGCCGTCGGGCAGGCCGACATCGCGGCCGGAGGTGCGCAGGAAGGCGCGCGGCCCGGCCTGCCACAGCGCGTCGAAGCAGGGGGTGCGCGCCTGCGCCACGGCGTTGTCCGCCGTCGCCTCCCGCCAGCCCCAGCCATCCAGGATCACCAGCATCACGGGGCGATGGGCGGGCGCGGGCATCGGGGCCTCCTGCGGCGATGGCCCGGGCCATAGCCAAGGCGGCGGGGGGCGACAAGGCTCGGGCGGGGCCTTGCCGCGGCGTCTCAGCCCAGCAGCTCGAAATCCGATAGGCTCAACGTCGTCACCCCCGAAAGCCGGGCGAAGACCACGAGCGGGGCGGCGCCCGCGCCGTCCGGGTCGAAGCCCAGCTCCCGACGGGCCGCGTCGTAGACCAGCACCGGCCCCGCGCCGGTCGCCGCGCTGCCCAGCTGCAGCACGGCGGCCGCGCCCACATCCGGCAGGCGGATGCGGTCGGTCCCGGGCTCGAAGCCGCTGATCGTGTCCTGCCCCTGCAGGCCGTCGAGCAGGAAGACGAAGGTGTCGCGATCGCCGTCGGCCACCGAGAAGATCCGGTCGTTGCCGGCGCCGCCGATGTAGAGGTCCTCGCCGGCATGGCCGGCCAGCCGGTCCTCCCCGGCGCCGCCATCCAGCGTGTCGTTGCCGTCGCCGCCCGCCAGCGTGTCGTCGCCGGCCTGGCCCGAGAGGCTGTCATGGCCGGCACTGCCGCGCAGCAGGTCGTCGCCATCCGGCTCGTCGGGATCGAAGAAGCCTTCCCCGCCCCAGAGCGTGTCGTCGCCGAGGCCGCCTTCCAGCAGGTCGTCGCCGTCGCCGCCGGTCAGCCGGTCCGCGCCTTCGTTGCCGCGCAGCGTGTCGGCGTCCGCGGCGCCGTAGAGCTGGTCGGGGCCCGCGCCGCCGGTCAGCAGGTCGTCGCCCCGCCCGCCGAGCAGCAGGTTGCCCTCCGCCCCGCCGCCGAACAGCGTGTCGCCGCCCGCCCCGCCCTCCAGCGTGTCGCCGCCGCTGCCGCCGCGGAGCAGGTCGTCGCCGTCCATCCCGAGGATGCGGTCCTCGCCCGGGCCGCCGTGCAGGCTGTCGCCGAAGGCCGAGGCGATGATGAGGTCGGGCTGCGCCCGGCCGGTCAGGATGATGGCGTTGGGGGCGTTCAGCCAGAACCAGGTGCCGAGCGCGGCGGTGTGCTCCACCCCGCCGGCCGAGCCGGTGGCCAGGATCGTGCCGTTGCCGTTGCTGTTGTGCTCGAAGGCCCAGCTGAAGGGCCCGTAGAGCGTGGCGGGCGGCGGGGCGAACACGGTCTCGGGGTTGCCGGCCACGATATAGCCCCAGTCGATGCGCAGCCAGTCGAGCGGCGCCGTCGCCTCCACCGTGACGGCCAGGATCGGGTAGATGTCGTCGGGCAGCGGCAGGCCGAAATCGAAGGCGATGCCGGAAATCCGCAGGCTGATCATCGGCACGGGTCCCCTTGCCGGCAGGTCTCGCCGCTTTCGCGGGCGGGCCCGGCGCTGGCACGGATGCGCCGGGACCGCGCCGGTTCGGGGCGCACGGGTGCCGAAGCCGCCGCGGCCGCGGGGCGCGATGGCGAGGCGCCGGCGCGGCTCGCCACGGGCGGCTCCGCCCGCCGAGCATGCACCCCTGGTTGAATGATGTCTTGCGAAAAACGCGCCTGCCGCGGGCAGGCGGGTCATGCTGGCCGGCGGACATGCTGACGCATGTCCCCGCGCATGTCCCCTCAGGCGCCGGCGCTGCGCCTGGCTCGCCGCACTTGCGGCGGCTGCAAGTCAGGACTTACGCCGTACAGTATCAGTCGGCGCGCCCGCCCCGCAGCGCCGCGACCTCGGCGCGCAGCGCGCGCAGCTCGGCCAGCAGCACCTGGCTGTCCAGGTGCGCCTCCGACCGCGCGGCGTCGGAGGCCGCCTGCGCCACCCGCGCATCCGCGCTCTCCCGCTGCTCGCGCAGGGTCTGGATGCTCTCCACGATCACGCCGATGAACAGGTTCAGCACGACGAAGGTGGCGATGACCGAGAAGGGGACGAAGAACAGCCAGGCCATCGGCTGGTGCTCCATCGCCTGCCGGACGATGTTGCCGAAATCATCCATCGCCATCAGCTGGAACAGCGTGAAGAAGGCGCTGCCGAGGTCGCCGAACTGATCCTCCATCGCCGCGCCGAACAGCTTCACCGACATCACCGCGAAGACGTAGAAGATCAGCAGCATCAGCAGCAAGATGCTGCCCATGCCCGGCAGCGCCGCCAGCATCGCCTCCACCACGTTGCGCAGGCTGGGCACGATGCTGACCAGCCGCAGCACCCGCAGCACGCGCAGCGCCCGCAGCACCGCCAGCGGCCCGCTGTCCGGCGCCCAGGAGATCGCGACGATGACGAAGTCGAACAGCCCCCAGGGGTCGCGGAAGAAGCGGCCGCGAAAGGCGTAGATGCGCAAGGCCAGCTCGGCGGTGAACAGCAGCAGCAGCGCGCGGTCGATGGCGTGCAGCAGCCCGCCCCATTCGGCCATGATGCTGTCCGAGGTCTCGATCCCGAGCGTCACCGCGTTCAGCAGGATCAGCGCGATGACGATCCGCTGGAAGCGCTGCGAGGTGACCAGCCGCGCGATGCGCGCGCGCGGCGTCTCGGCGGCATCCGCCGCCGTCAGGACTTCCTGCATGGTGTGATCGACCCCCCGGCCCGGCGGGGCAGGGAATGGGGCCGCACGCGGCCGCGATCAAGGGGGCGTGGTCACCCCAGGATCAGCGCCGGCACCCCGAAGATGCCGCGGTGGAAGTGCAGCAGCGCCGCCCAGACCACCAGGCCCACCACCGGCGGCATCCAGCCGATCTCCGCCAGCGCCAGCCGGTTGCGCCCGGCCAGGATGGCGCCGAAGGGCAGGATCGAGGTGCGCGCCGCGAAACCCCGCCAGGCCTCCGGCTGGCGCTTGGCGATCTTGGCGTCGATCGAGGGCATGCCGGCCAGCGCCGTCGCCAGGAAGGCGCCGAAGAACACCAGGCTGGCGGTGTCGCCGTTGCCCAGCAGGTGGACCGCCGCCCAGATCGCGAAGGACCACAGCATCGGGTGGCGCGTCACCCGCTGGATGCCGCGCGGCTCCTCGCCCAGCCCCTTGGCCCCAACCGCGGTCGGGTTGCGCTTGTGGCTGGCCATGAACAGCACGAAGGCCGGCAGCATGGCGAAGGCCAGGATCCAGCGCAGCCAGCCGGGCGCGGCCCACAGGAAGGTGGTCTCCGCATTCTGCCAGGCGATCACCAGCAGCGTGATGGAGACGACCGAGGCGAT
This sequence comes from Acetobacteraceae bacterium, assembly GCA_027487675.1. GTDB lineage: Bacteria > Pseudomonadota > Alphaproteobacteria > Acetobacterales > Acetobacteraceae > Falsiroseomonas. The sequence goes on from JAIYDD010000059.1 coordinate 5,017, forward strand.
GGCGAAGGCGAGGGTGAACCGCCCCTCCCCCAGCCGCGCCACCACCTGCCCGCGCAGCGCGGTGCCGGAGATGCCGACATGGACGAAGACCCAGAGCAGGGCGGCGAGGATCAGCAGGGTCATGGCGCGCGACGTCCCGGATGGCCGCGCCACCATGCCGTCGCCCGCCGCCCTGCCGCAATGGCACGGCGCGCGGCAGCGGCTCAGCCGGGGCGCCAGGCGCGGTGATAGGGATGGTTCGCCAGGATCGCCTGGGCGCGGAACAGCTGCTCGGCCAGCAGCGCGCGCACCAGCAGATGCGGCCAGGTCATCGCGCCGAGCGACAGGCGGCATTCCGCCCGCGCCAGCACCGCCGGATCCAGCCCCTCCGCCCCGCCGATCACGAAGCACGGCGCCCGCGCCGCTTCCTGCCAGCGGGCGAGGCGGGCGGCGAAGGCCTCGCTGTCCAGCGCCTCCCCGCCCAGGTCGAGCGCGACGGGCAGCGCGCCGTCCGGGATCGCGGCGAGCAGCGCCGCCCCCTCCCGCCGGCGGATCTCCGCGGCGCTGCCGCGGGCCTCCGCGATCTCCGCCACCTCGGGCGGCGGGCGCAGCCGGGCGGCGTAGTGGTCGTAGAGCGCGCGCTCCGGCCCCGCCCGCAGGCGCCCCACGGCCAGGATCAGCGGGGCACGGCCGGGGCGCGGCGGCAGGAAGCTACTCCTCGTCGTCTTCCGAGGCGGTGGAGCCGCCCTGCCCGTCATCCGGCAGCGGGCTGCGGTCGGGCTCGGCCGGGCTGTCGGCGCCCCACATCCGCTCGAGCGCATAGAGGCTGCGCGCCTCCGGCTTGAACAGGTGCACGACCAGGTCGCCGGCATCGATCAGCACCCAGTCCGGCGAGGCCTGGATGGAATCGCGGCGCAGCTTCAGGCCTTCCTTGGCGAAGGCCTCGTCGAGGTGGGTGGCCATGGCCTGGATCTGCCGGTCGGCGAGGCCGGTGGCGATCACCAGGCGGTCGGCGTAGTCGGCGCGGCCGGCGACGTCGATGACGACGACGTTCTCCGCCTTGTCGTCCTCCAGGCTGCGCTGCGCGGCGACCACCAGCCGGTCGAGCAGCGCCGGCTCGACCTTGACCCGCTTCTGGCGCGGCGCGCGGGCGGGGCGCGGGCCGGCGGTGTCGCGTTCCGGCTCGGGCCGGGCCTGGTCGGCGGCGGGCGCGGCCTCGGCCGGGGTGGAGGCCGCGGCGCCCTTGCGCGGCGCCCGCTTCGCGGGGCTGGGCGGGGCTGGCGTGGGGGTGGCCGGCGCGGCGGTCTCCACGGGCGCGGCCTCCGGCGCGGGCTCGGCGCGCGGCGGGACGGGCAGCGGCGCGGGCTCGGCGCGCGGCGGGGCGGCC
>JAIYDD010000156.1 GCA_027487675.1 Acetobacteraceae bacterium
CATATCGGCGTCTGCGGCGCCGACGTGCTGATGGAATTCGACTACGACCAGATCTACGCGCCGCTCGACCTCGGCATCGGGCGCTGCCGGGTCAGCGTCGCGGCGCCGGCGGGCGAGGCGATGGACGCCACGGCCCTGTCGCGCGTGACGGTCGCCACCAAGTACCCCGCCATCGCCCGGCGGCACTACGCCCGCAGGGGCATCCAGGCGGAGGTGGTGCACCTGAACGGCGCGATGGAGCTGGCCCCCTCGCTCGGCCTGTCGCGGGTGATCGTGGACCTGGTGCAGACCGGCTCGACGCTGAAGGCGAACGGGCTGGTGGAGACCGAGGTGATCGCGCAGGTCACCTCCCGCCTCATCGTCAACCGCACCGCGCTGAAGACGCGGCCGGAGGCGATCGCCGCCTGGATCGCGCGCTTCCGGGCGGCGCTGGCGGAGCGCGATGCGCGCTGATGGGTGAGCTGGGCTTGGGCGGGATGATGGCGAAGGCGATGCGCGGGCCGGGGCGATGAAGCGGCTTTCCACCACCGATCCGGGGTTCGAGCCCGCCTTCCGCGCGCTGCTCGACGATGCGCGGGAGACGACGGCGAAGGTGGATGGCGCGGTCGCCGCCATCCTGGCCGAGGTGCGCGCGGCCGGCGATGCGGCGCTGGTCGCGCTGACCGCGCGCTTCGACCGCTGGCAGCCCGCCGGTGCCGCCGCGCTGCGCGTCACGCCGGCCGAGATGGACGCGGCCGAGGCCGCCATCCCGCCGGCGCGGCGCGACGCGCTGGCGCTGGCCGCGCGCCGGATCGAGGCCTTCCACCGCGCCCAGCTGCCGCGCGACATCGAGATCGCGGAGCCCGGGATCACCACCGGCCTGCGCTGGGGGCCGGTGGATGCCGTCGGGCTCTATGTTCCGGGGGGCAAGGCGGCCTATCCGTCCTCGGTGCTGATGAACGCGCTGCCGGCGCGGGTGGCCGGGGTGCCGCGCATCGCGATCTGCGTGCCGACGCCGGACGGCGTGCTCAACCCGCTGGTGCTGGCGGCGGCGAAGCTGGCGGGTGTCGCGGAGGTGTGGCGCATCGGCGGCGCGCAGGCGATCGGCGCGCTGGCCTTCGGGACCGATGCGATCGCGCCGGTGGACCGCATCGTGGGGCCGGGCAATGCCTATGTGGCCGAGGCCAAGCGCCAGGTCTTCGGGCGGGTCGGCATCGATTCCATCGCCGGGCCGTCCGAGGTCGTCGTCATCGCCGATGGCGCGAACGACCCGGCGCATGTCGCGATGGACCTGCTGGCCCAGGCCGAGCATGACGAGGCGGCGCAATCCATCCTGGTCACCGACGATCCTGTCTTCGCCGGCCGCGTGGCGGAGGCGGTGCAGGCCGCGCTCGCCACCCTGCCGCGCGCGACGATCGCCCGCGCCTCGTGGGACGCGCATGGCGCGGTGGTGGTGGTGCGCGACCTGGCGGAGGCGGCGTCCCTGACCAACCGCCTGGCGCCGGAGCACCTGCAGATCATGGTGGCGGACCCGCGCGCGCTGCTGGCGCGCATCCGCCATGCGGGGGCGGCCTTCCTCGGGCGGTGGTGCCCGGAGGCGGTGGGGGACTATGTCGCCGGGCCGAACCACGTGCTGCCCACCGGTCGGACGGCGCGCTTCGCCTCCGGCCTGTCGGTGTTCGATTTCCTGAAGCGCACCACCTGGGTGGAGGCGGATGCGGCCGGGCTGGCGGCGATCGGGCCGGCGGCGGTGGCGCTGGCCGAGGCCGAGGGGCTGGACGCGCATGGGCTGAGCGTCGCGATCCGGCTCGGCGCGGCGGGCTGAAGGCGGCCGGGCCTGCGCGGGGCGCCCGGCGGCGTCGCGCGGCCGGCGCGCGGGAGATTCGCGCGGCCGGCGCGCGGGAGGTTCGCGCGTCCGGCGCGCGGGAGGTTCGCGCGTCCGGCGCGCGGGAGGTTTGCGCGTCCGGCGTGCGGGAGGTCCACGCGTCAGGCGCGCGGGAAGTTCGCGCGTCCGGCGCGCGGGAAGTTCGCGCGTCCGGCGCGCGGGAGGTCCACGCGTCAGGCGCGCAGCAGCATTGCCTTGACCCGGCCCGGCTCCGCGCTCATCTTCCGCGGGTTTCCCGAAGCATCGGCGCAATCCCCCGCGGCGCAGGCGCGCCCGCCTCGGGCGCGCGCCGCACACACCTTGAAGGAGCGGCATGTCGAAAGAGGACATGATGGAGTTCAGCGGGCAGGTCGTCGAACTGCTGCCCAACGCGATGTTCCGCGTGAAGCTGGACAACGACCACATGGTCCTGGCGCACACGAGCGGGAAGATGCGCAAGAACCGCATCCGCGTGCTGGCCGGTGACCGCGTGAACGTCGAGATGACGCCCTACGACCTGACTAAGGGCCGCATCACCTTCCGGTTCAAGTGACCTCGGGCCGGTTCAAGTGACCTCGGGCCGGTTCAAGTGACCTCGGGCCGGTTCACCTGGCCTCGCGCCGGTTCACATGGCCTCCGGCCGCTGCGTGCACCGCGCCGCTCCAGGTGACCTTGGGCCGCCTCGACTGACGGCCCGCGGCCCGGCGCCGTGCCGCAGCCCGCCCCCGGCGCGTCGCGCCGGCCACGGCCGCCGCCGGTGATGCGGTCGCCGCGCACCGGCCTGCGCCAGGCCCGCCTCGGGGGCCGCCAGCATGGGATCTGTGATGCCCCTCGATCCGGTCCGCCCGCCCCTCGTGCTGGCCTCCGCCAGCCCGCGCCGGCTTGAGCTCCTCGCCCGCATCGGGGTGACGCCGGACCGCGTGCTGCCGGTGGACCTCGACGAGACGCCGCGCAAGGCGGAGCTGCCCCGGCTGCTCGCCGCGCGCCTGGCCCGCGCCAAGGCCGAGGCCGCCGCCGCCGAAGCCCCCGGCACCCTGGTGCTGGCGGCCGATACGGTGGTGGGCGTCGGGCGGCGCATCCTCGGCAAGCCGGCGGACGAGGCGGAGGCGCGCCGCTTCCTGTCGCTGCTGTCCGGGCGCCGGCACCGGGTGATGACCGGGGTCTGCCTGCTGCGGCCGGACGGCAAGCGCTCGGAACGCCTGGTCACCACCATCCTGGCCTTCCAGCGCCTGACCGAGGCGCAGATCGGGGCGCACATCGAATCCGGCGAATGGCGCGGCGTGGTGGGCGGCTACCAGATCCAGAAGCGGGCGGAGGCCTTCGTGCGCTTCCTCTCGGGCAGCCATTCCAACGTGGTCGGGCTGCCGCTGTTCGAGACGGCGCAGCTGCTGCGCGGGGCGGGATGGCTGCGGCCGTGACGTCGGGGGCGCGCGCCGCACCGCCCGATACCCGCGCCAACTCGCCCGGGGGGTGCTCCGCACCCCCCGATACCCGCGCCAACCGGCCCGGGGGGTGCTCCGCACCCCCCGATACCTGCGCCAACTGGCCCGGGGGGTGCTCCGCACCCCCCGATACCCCCCGGGCAGGGGCCAGCGGGCCCCTGCACCCCATGCGTGGCCACGCGGCGCGGGTGGGGGGCGGCACGCCGATCTTCGCGGCGGCATGGCCCGCCACCCCATGAGCCGCGACGCCATCCATCTCTCCGCCTCTCCCGGCGAGCGACGCGTCGCCCTGCTGCGGGACGGCACGGCCTTCCTGGCCGCGGTCGAACGCCCTGCCCGCCCCGACGGCGTCGGCGACCTGCACCGCGCCCGGGTCTCCGCCCTCTCCCGCCCGATGAGCGGCGCCTTCCTGCTGCTCGCCGATGGCGGCACCGCCTTCCTGCCGGAGACCGAGGCCGCCGACGACCGCCGCCCGATCGGCCGCGCCGTGCAGGAGGGAATGCTGCTGCCCGTCCGCGTCACCCGCGCCGCACAGGGGGGCAAGGGCCCGCGCGTCACCGCCCGCCTCTCGCCCGCGGAGCACGCGGCCGCCGCCGGCGACGGCGTCGCGCTGGTGCGCCGCGGGCCGGAGGCGACGCTGCGCTTCGCCGCGCTCGCGCCCGCCGCGCCGGTGCTGGTGGACGATCCGGCCGAACTCGCCCGCCTGCGCCCCGCGCTCGGCGCGCGCGTCCGGCTGGACCGGCACGCCTTCGACGAGACCCTGGAAGCCGCCTTCGCCGGGCTTGCCGAGGCCGAGGTGCCGCTGCCCGGCGGCGGGCGGCTCTCCGTGCATCCCACGCCGGCGCTGGTCGCGATCGATGTCGATGCCGGCGCGGCGGCCGGCGGGCGGGACGCCGCCGCGGGGCAGCGGCTGAACCTGGCGGCGGTGGCGGAGGCCGCGCGGCAGGTCCGGCTGCGCAACCTGGCCGGCGCCATCCTGCTCGACATCGCGGGGATGGCGCCCAAGGCACGCGCGGCGCTGGAAGCACCCCTGGCCGCCGCGTTGGCCGAGGACCCGCTGCGGCCGCGGCTGCTCGGGCTGACGCGGCTCGGCCTGTTCGAGATCCAGCGGCCGCGCATCCACCCGCCGCTGCACGAGGTGCTGGGCACCCCGCCCTCCGCCCTCACGCATGGGCTGGCCGCGCTGCGGCAGGCGGCGCGGCAGGCCGCGGCGGACCCTGCCCGCGCGGTGGCGCTGCGCGCCGCCCCCGCCGTGCTGGCCGCGCTGCGGGACCTGCCCGGCGTGCTGGAGGACTATGCCGGGCGCACCGGCCGCGCGTTGCGCCTGGTGCCGGACCCGGCCCTGCCGCCGGGCCGCGAATTGCTGGAGGTGGCATGACCGACCCCGCGACGCCCGCCCGGCCGGTCCGCCGGCGGAACTGCCCGGTCTGCGGCAAGGGGCCTCTCGATCCCGGGGCGCGCTTCTGCTCCGACCGCTGCCGGCAGGTCGATCTCGGCCGCTGGCTGACCGGCGCCTATGCCATCCCGGCCGAGGAGGAGCCGGAGGACGACGAGGCACCGCCGCCGTCGCGCTGAACCCGCCGCGTGATGGGTGGACACGCCCCGGCCCATCCGCTATCTGCCGCGTCCTCTGCCGAGCCCCGCGTGCCCAGGTAGCTCAGTTGGTAGAGCATGCGACTGAAAATCGCAGTGTCGCTGGTTCGATTCCGGCCCTGGGCACCACCTCTCCCCGCGCGATGCCGCCCGCCGACCCGTCGCGCCGGTGCGATCTCGGTCCGCTCGAACGCACCGCCCCGTCCCGCACGACCATCGCGCCGATGCGCCTTCCCCGCGCCCGGCCGCACCGCCTCCCGCCGCGCGGAGACGCACCTACCCGGGGATCCGCAGCGCCTCCTCCGGATAGTCCAGCATCAGCTGCCGCTGCTCGGGCGTGTTGGCCCAGCGGCCCACCGGCGTGTAGCCGCCCGCCTCGTCCGTCACGTCCAGCGGCGTGGCGCCCGTCACCTTCAGCAGCCGGCTGAAGGGCACGCCGCGGAAGCCGTACAGCGTCGCCAGGGCGTCCGACAGCAGCGCCACCGGATAGGCGAAGGTGCCCCGCCCGATCACCAGGTGCCGCGCCGAGAGCAGCTCCGCGATGTCCTCCGCCAGCGTCGCCGATTGCGCGCGATGCGCGATGCCCTCCGCCTCCAGCCAGGCGCGCAGCGGGTCGAGGCAGGGGTTCGCCGCATCCTCGTGCACCACCACCACGCGACGGATGCCGAGCCGCGCGACCGCGTCCCGGACGACCAGCCGGTAGAAGGCCAGCGGCGGCTGCACGTAGTCCGGGTTCGGCCTCGCGAGGGTGAAGATGTCGCCGCCGCGCAGGTGCACGTGCAGCGTCGGCTCCTCCGCCGGCGAGCGCGGCGTGAAGTCGGGGTGCAGCAGCGCGCGCACCTGCCCGGTGCCGATCCGCCGCTCGGTCGCGCCGTCCAGCCGCGCGAAGGCGCGGGGGAAGACCGCGCGGTGGTAGGCGTTCATGTGCAGGTCGGGCCCCCAGGCGGGGTCGGCGTGGCCCGTCGTCACCTCGAGATCCCCGAAGCGGGAAGCGGGCGCGCGCCACGGCAGCTTCAGCTCCCCCGCATGCAGCCGCCCGATCCCATGCATCTGCGCCAGGTGCAGCCCGTGCACCAGCTGCACCACCGAATTGCCGAAGCGCCCATAGCCCCGCAGCGTCAGGGAGCGCGGCATCCCGTCCGCCGGCATGCCCGCATCGGCGAAGCGCAGCTCCGCGGCCTGGGGCCGGCTGCGCCACAGCCGCAGCACCTTCTGCGGCTCGCCGAGCCGGCGGCACAGCGCGGCGAGCGCCATGCCCTTGTCGGCCGCCGGCGGGGCCGGGCCGAAGACCTCGACCTCGTCCAGGTCCAGCACGCCGGGCACGGCGCGCCGCAACCGTACGAAGCGCGCGGCACGGCCGCCGAGCGACACGACGAGCGGCGTCTGCGTCAGCGCGCCGCCGAAGCCGCTCTCCCCGGTCCGATGGGCCAGCTGCCAGGCCTCGCCGTCCTGGCTGAGCAGCAATTCGATGTTGCGCCCGTCCCCGACGACGCGGTGTTCCCGGTTCCAGACGACGACGTAGCGGATCTCGCGCGCGGCGCCGAGGTCGACGTCCCACCAGGGCGCCGGCTCGACGGCGGTGTGGAAGCCGAAGCCGCCGTTACGCACGCCGTTGACCGCGCCTTGCGCATCGTTCAGCCGCGACTTGCGCGAGGTGGAGCTCTGCCGCGCCGGCCGGTGCAGCGCCAGGTTGGCGAGCCCGGGCAGGTCATGCGCCTCGGCCAGGGACGCCAGGCGCCGCGGCGGACCGGGATCCTCCGCCGCGGTGGCTGCCATGCCGGGCGGGGCGGGGGCCGCGCCGGCCGCGTCGTCGTCCGCCATCACGCTCCCCGGTGCCTGGCACGCGGCCCGACCATAGAGGGCGGCGCCTCGATGCGGAAGCCGGACCATCCGGACGACGCACGATCCGCAACCCGCACGGCCGGGCCCGCGCCCGCGCGAAGCCGGCCGCGCGGTGCCGCGCGCCGGGAAGGTCGATCCCGGGCGGGCGGGCGCCACGCCGCACTTGCGCCGGGCGCGCCGTTGCTGGACCGTCGCGCAACGGATCGCCGCGTCGGGAAGGAGCCTTCATGGCCTATGCGCTGCAGCAGCTGATCAACGGGATCAGCCTCGGCATGATCTACGGGCTGATCGCGGTGGGCTACACGATGGTCTACGGCATCATCGGCATGATCAACTTCGCCCATGGCGACATCTTCATGGTCGGCGCCTTCGTCGCGCTGATCGCCATCGTGATGATCGTCTCGGGCGGGCTGATGGAAGGCCCGGGCGCGCTGGTGCTGGTGCTGGCGATCGCCATGGCCTTCACCTCGCTCTATGGGTGGACGGTGGAGCGCGTGGCCTATCGCCCGCTGCGCGGGTCCTTCCGGCTGGCGCCGCTGATCAGCGCCATCGGCATGTCGATCGTGCTGCAGAACTTCGTGCAGGTCAGCCAGGGCGCGCGCGTCAAGCCGCTGGAACCGCAGGTCACCGGCGGCTTCGAGATCATGCGCGACGGCGACTTCGCGGTGCAGCTGTCCAACATGCAGATCCTGATCGTCTGCACCACGCTGTTCGTGCTGGCGGTGTTCACCTGGCTGGTCACGCGCACGTCGCTGGGGCGCGCCATGCGCGCCTGCGAACAGGACCGGCGCATGGCGGGGCTGCTCGGCATCGACACCGACCGCACCATCAGCCTGACCTTCGTCATCGGCGGGTCGCTGGCCGCCGTGGCGGGCACGCTCTACCTGCTGCGCTACGGGGTGATCGATTTCTACATCGGCTTCCTGGCCGGGGTGAAAGCCTTCACGGCCGCCGTGCTGGGCGGCATCGGCTCGCTGCCCGGGGCGGTGCTGGGCGGCCTGCTGATCGGGCTGATCGAGACCTTCTGGTCCGCCTATTTCAGCGTGCAATACAAGGATGTGGCGGCGTTCAGCATCCTGGCGCTGGTGCTGATCCTGATGCCGACCGGCCTGCTCGGCCGGCAGGAAGTGGAGAAGGTATGAGCGGCGACGTCGCGGCCTTCGCCATGGCGCAGCGCCCGCGCCTGGCCGCCGCCGCGCTGAAGGATGCCGGCATCACCGCGCTGGTCGCGCTGGCGCTGTTCGCGCCCCTGGTCGGGCTGCGCACCGATGTCGCGCCGAACGGCGCGCTGTTCCTGCGGCCGCGCTGGGCGGAGGTCGCGATCCTCGTCCTGCTGGCCTTCGCCCTGCGGCTCGGGCTGGTCTATTGGCAGGCGATGCGCGGCCCGCCGCGGCTGCCCTCCGCCGCGCGCGCGGCGGTGGCGGCGCGCGCGGGCAGGCTCTTCGCGCCGGTGCTGCTCGGGCTCGCGGTGCTGCTGCCCTTCATCCCGGGCACGGGGCGCTACGAGCTCGATCTCGGCATCCTCGTGCTGACCTATGTCATGCTCGGCTGGGGGCTCAACATCGTCGTCGGGCTCGCGGGCCTGCTCGACCTCGGCTACGTCGCCTTCTATGCGGTCGGCGCCTATTCCTACGCGCTGCTCGCGCAGCATTTCGGCTTCTCCTTCTGGGTCTGCCTGCCGCTCGCGGGGATCATGGCGGCCTTCTGGGGCGTGCTGCTGGGCTTCCCGGTGCTCCGGCTGCGCGGCGACTACCTGGCGATCGTCACGCTCGCCTTCGGCGAGATCATCCGCGTCGTGCTGCTGAACTGGGTCAGCCTGACCGGCGGGCCGAACGGCATGACCGGCATCCCGCGCCCCAGCTTCTTCGGCCTGCCGTTCTCGATGTCGGGCGGCGAGGGCACCTTCGCCGGCTTCTTCGGCATCGAGCCGGACCCGATCCACCGCGTGGTGTTCCTCTACTACCTGATCCTGATCCTCGCGCTGCTGACCAACTGGGTGACGGTCCGCATCCGCCGCCAGCCGCTCGGCCGTGCGTGGGAGGCGATGCGGGAGGACGAGATCGCCTGCCGCGCGCTCGGCATCAACATCGTCGCCACGAAACTCACCGCCTTCGCGCTGGGCGCGATGTTCGGCGGCTTCGCCGGCGCCTTCTTCGCCACGCGCCAGGGCTTCATCAGCCCCGAATCCTTCACCTTCATCGAGAGCGCGATCATCCTGGCCATCGTCGTGCTCGGGGGCCTCGGCAGCCAGATCGGCGTCGCGGTCGCGGCCATCGTGATGATCGGCGGCTTCGAGCTGTTCCGCGACCTGGAGGAATGGCGGATGCTGGTCTTCGGCGCCGCGATGGTGGTGATCATGGTGCTGCGCCCGCGCGGCCTGGTGGGCAGCCGCACGCCGACGGTGGCGCTCGGCCAGCGCCGCGTGATCGCCGCGGAACACGTGGCGGAGGGACGCGGATGAGCGCCACGCTGGCCGCCGCCGCCGATCCCGCCGCGCGCCTCGGCGACCCGATCCTGGAGGTCGATCAGCTCACCATGCGCTTCGGCGGGCTGCTCGCCGTCGATGCCGTCTCCTTCGCGGCGCGGCGCGGCGAGATCACGGCGCTGATCGGCCCGAACGGCGCGGGCAAGACCACCGTGTTCAACTGCATCACCGGCTTCTACCGCCCCACGGGTGGCGCGCTGCGCCTGCACCGCGCGGACGGCGCGGCGGTGGAGCTGCAGCGGCTGAAGGACCACCGCATCGCCCGCGCCGGCGTGGCGCGCACCTTCCAGAACATCCGCCTGTTCCCCGGCATGACCGCGCTCGAGAACCTGCTGGTCGCGCAGCACGGGCCGCTGATGGCGGCGACGGGCTTCGGCATCGGCGCCTTGCTCGGGCTGTCCGGCTATGCGGCGGCCGAGCGCGCGGCGATCGGGCGCGCCGCCGCCTGGCTGCGCGCCACCGGCCTGATCGACCGCGCCGACGACCCCGCCGGCGCCCTGCCCTATGGCGCGCAAAGGCGGCTCGAGATCGCGCGCGCCATGTGCACGGGACCCGCCCTGCTCTGCCTGGACGAGCCGGCCGCCGGCCTCAACCCGCGGGAATCGGAGGAGCTGGCGCGGCTGCTGCGCGGCATCCGGGACGGCAGCGCGGTGCCCGGCGCGGGCGCCACCTCCGTCCTGCTGATCGAGCACGACATGGGCATCGTCATGCGCATCTCCGACCACGTCGTGGTGCTGGACCACGGCAAGAAGATCGCCGAAGGCCCGCCCGCGCAGGTGCGGGAGGACCGGCACGTCATCGCCGCCTATCTCGGCGAGCCGGAGGAGGAGCAGGCATGACCGCCGGCCCGATGCTGGCGGTGGACGGCGTCTCGGCCGGCTATGGCGCGGTGCAGGCGCTGCGCGAGGTGTCGGTGACGGTCGCGCGCGGCGAGATCGTGACGCTGATCGGCGCCAACGGCGCCGGCAAGTCCACCCTGCTGATGACGATCTGCGGCGAGCCCCGCGCGCGATCGGGGCGCATCCTGCTGGATGGCGAGGACATCACCGAACGCCCGACGCACCGCATCATGCGCGCGGGCGTCGCGCAATCGCCGGAAGGCCGGCGCGTCTTCCCGCGGATGAGCGTGCTCGAGAACCTGCTGATGGGCGCGCAGGCGATCGGCCACGACCCCGCGCCGGATCTCGACAAGGTCTTCGCGCTGTTCCCGCGCCTGAAGGAACGCCAGGCGCAGCGGGGGGGGACCCTTTCGGGCGGCGAGCAGCAGATGCTGGCGATCGGCCGCGCGCTGATGTCGCGCCCGCGGCTGCTGCTGCTGGACGAGCCCTCTCTCGGTCTCGCGCCGCTGATCGTGCGGCAGATCTTCGGCGCCATCCGCGCGCTGAACGAGCGGGAAGGTCTGACCGTGCTGCTGGTGGAGCAGAACGCCAACCTGGCGCTGCGGCTGGCGCATCGCGGCTACGTGCTGGTCACCGGCCGCATCACCATGCAGGGCAGCGGCGCCGAGCTGCTGGCGCGGCCGGAAATCCGCGACGCCTATCTGGGCGGGGGGCATTAGCAGGCTGCGGAAATTCGCCTCGGGAAGCAAAGGAAAAGGTCGAGGGGCTCCGCCCCTCGAGCACCCCGGCAGGAACCTGATGTTCCTGCACCTCCCCTAAATTATTGATATATCTTGTTAAATTTCGGGAAGGTCCAGGAAACTCAGTTTCCTGGCGGGTGGGTGCGGGAGGGCAGCGCCCTCCCGCTGCATTCGTCCGCCGCCGAATTTCCGCAGCCTGTTAGACCGGGATTGGCCTGGGTGCGCCCAGGCCAACCGTGGTCCGGCTTCCTCGGGCCGGCGATCCGCGCCCTTCGTCGTGGATGCCGCCGGCGCGCATGACGACGGGCGCGGGTGCGAGGCGCCGCCTCCCACCCGCGCCGGCCGGCCTCAGCCGAACCCCTCCAGCACCACCTTCCCGCGCGCCGTGCCGCTTTCCAGCAGCGCATGGGCGCGCCGCAGATTGGCCGCGGTGATCGGCCCGAAATGCCCGGCCAGCGTGCTGCGCAGCGCCCCGGCATCCAGCAGGCGGCTGACCTCGGCCAGCAGCGCGTGCTGCGCCTGCATGTCGGCCGTCCTGTGCATCGGGCGGGCGAACATCAGCTCCCAATGCACGGATGCCGCCTTGCCCTTCAGCGGGCGGATGTCGGGCGGGTTCGCCGGGTCGTCGATCAGGCAGAGCCCGCCCTGGGGTGCGACGATCTCGCACAGCGCCGCCCAGTGCTGCTCGGTGTGGGTGGTGACGAAGATGTGCGGCACCGGCACGCCGAGCGCCCGCACCTGCGCCGCCAGGTCGCCGCGGGAATGGTCCACCACGTCATGCGCGCCGAGGCTGCGGGCCCATTCCACGCTCTCCGGCCGCGCCGCGGTGGCGATCACCCGCAGCCCGGTCAGCTTGCGCGCCAGCTGCACGGCGATGGAGCCGACGCCGCCCGCGCCGCCCACCACCAGCACCGCCTCGTCGCGCGGCGTGGCGTCGCGGGCGATGCGCAGGCGGTCGAACAGCGCCTCCCATGCCGTGATCGCGGTCAGCGGCACGGCGGCGGCCTCGGCGAAGGAGAGGCTGGCGGGCTTCGGGCCGACGATGCGCTCATCGACCAGGTGCAGCTCGGCGTTGGTCCCCGGGCGGGTGATGTCGCCGGCGTAGAAGACCTCGTCGCCCGGGCGGAAGAGCGTCGCCTCCGGCCCCGCGGCGCGCACCACGCCGGCGGCATCCCAGCCCAGCACCTTCGGCGTGCCGGCGGGATCGGCGCGCTTGCGGACCTTGGCGTCCACCGGGTTCACCGAGACGGCGCGCACCTCGACCAGCAGGTCGCGGCCGGTCGGTGCCGCGGGGGGCGGCAGGTCCATGTCCCGCAGGCTGTCGGGATCGTCGATCGGCAGGCTCTTGGTGTAGGCGACGGCCTTCATGGGTCTGGCTCTCCTCCGGGCGCGCCGCGCGCCGCCTGGCCTTCGGGGCCGGCGGGGCGGCCGGGTGGGACATGGCACGGCTTCGGGCCCCTGCGCCACGCCACCCCGGCGCGCCTGGCGCCGCCCGCAGCATGCGCGCGGCCGGCGGCGTCGGGAAAGGCCGGCCGGCGCGCCTTCGGCAGGGGCCGACGCATCCCGACCCGTCCTGGCGCGTTGCAGGGACGCACAGGATGGAGGATCCGACATGAGGACATTCGCACGTCTCGCCCTGGCCGCCACGCTGATGCTGGCGGTCGCGGCCTGCGGCAGTTCCCCCGGCTCGCGCGCCGTCAGCGGCGGGCTGCTCGGCGCCGGCGCGGGCGCGGCGGTCGGCTCGCTGTCCGGCAATGCCGGCACCGGCGCGCTGATCGGCGGCGGCGTCGGTGCGTTGGGCGGCGCGGCGACGGCGCGCTGAGGGGCCGATCGGGCGCGGCGGCACGCGCCCCTTGCAACCGCTTCCATATGTTTGCTTTTCCCACCGACGCCGGTCCAGGGCGGCAGCCCTGGTGGTGGGGGGTTACGGGGGGCAGGCGAAGCCTCCCCCCGGGCCATCGGGCGGCCCCTTCCGTCGCTTCATGCCCATGGCGACGCGCCACGACCCGGCGCGCGCTCCGGCCGGCGCTGATCCAGGCCTGGCCGACGCCGTGCTGCCGTGGCGCGCCCCTTTGGTGCCCGGCTTGCGCGCGCGGGCCGGGCGGCGCAAGCGGGCGGCGTGAACTACCGCCACGCCTTCCATGCCGGCAATTTCGCCGATTGCATCAAGCATGCCCTGCTGGTCGCGCTGCTGCGCGCGCTGGCGGCGAAGCCCAAGCCCTTCCGGGTGCTCGACACCCATGCGGGGATCGGCGCCTATGACCTCTCCGCCGTCCCCGCCACCCGCACCGGCGAATGGCGGGAGGGCATCGCGCGGCTCGCCGCGGCCGCCGATCCGGCACTGGCCGATTATCTCGGCCTGGTGCGCGCGGCGGGCTTCCCGGCGCGCTATCCCGGCTCGCCGGCCATCGCCCGCGCGCTGCTGCGGCCGGGCGATGCGCTGGCGCTCTGCGAGCTGCACCCGGAGGACCACGCGACGCTGCGCGCCGGCTTCCGCCACGACCCCCAGGTGGCCGTGCACCGCCGCGACGCGTGGGAGGCGATCCGCGCCCTGACCCCCTTCCCCGAGCGCCGCGGCCTGGTGCTGATCGACCCGCCCTTCGAGCAGGAGGGCGAGTTCGACCGCCTGGCCGAGGCGATCGCCGCGCTGCGCCACCGCTTCCGCGCCGGGATCGTCGCCGCCTGGTATCCGGTCAAGCACCGCGCGCCGGTGCGCGCCTTCCATGCCGCGCTGCGCGACCGCGCGGTGCCGGACTGCCTGGCGGCCGAGCTGCTGCTGCGCGAGCCGACCGACCCGACGCGCCTGAACGGCTGCGGCCTGCTGGTGGCCAACCCCCCCTTCGGCTTCGCGGCGGCGGTGCCGGCGATCCTGGACGCGCTGCTGCGGGGCCTCGGGCGCGGCGAGCCCGGTGAGGCGGCCGGCCTGGCGCGCGTGACCGCCGAGGCCTGAGCGCCCCTGCGCGCAGGCCCGGCATCGCCGGCTTCGGGCAGGGCAGCGGACGCCATGCGCGGGATGCCGCCGCCGGGCCCGCGTGCCAAGCCGCGCCCGGCCCGGTATGAGGGCGGCGCGGAAAGGGGGGCGCCTCGCCATGCAGCCAGGGCCGGCAGGCCGGATCGCGGTGCTCGGCGCCGGCGCCTGGGGCACCGCGCTCGCGTTGCAGGCGGCGCGGGCGGGCAATGCCGTGGCGCTCTGGGCGCGCGACGCGGCGCGGGCCGCGGTTCTGGACGCGGCGCGGGAGAATGCGCGCTATCTGCCCGGCGCGACGCTGCCGCCCGACGTCGCGGTGACCGCCGAGGCGCCGGAGGTGGTCCGCGATGCCGCCCTGGTGCTGGTCGCGATCCCCTGCCAGCACCTGCGCGGCGTGCTCGGCACCCTGCCGCCGGGCGGCGCGCCGCTGGTGCTGTGCAGCAAGGGCGTGGAGCGCGGCACGCTGCGCCTGCCGCTGGAAGTGGCGCAGGCGCTGCACCCCGGCCGCGCCGCCGCCGTGCTCTCCGGCCCCAATTTCGCGCATGAGGTGGCGCGCGGCCTGCCGGCGGCGGCCGTGCTGGCCAGCCGCGACGCGGCGCTGCGCGACATGGCGGCCGGCCGGCTCGGCACGGCGGGCTTCCGCATCTATGGCGGCGACGACCCGATGGGCGTGCAGGTCGGCGGCGCCGCCAAGAACGTCATCGCCATCGCCGCCGGCGCGGTGATCGGCGCGGGGCTCGGCGAGAATGCCCGCGCCGCGCTGGTCACGCGGGGCCTGGCGGAGTTGTCGCGCCTGGTGGTGGCACTCGGCGGGCGGGCGGAGACGGCGGCGGGGCTGTCGGGCCTCGGCGACCTGCTGCTGACCACGACAGGGCCGGGCAGCCGCAACACCTCGCTGGGGCTGGAGCTGGGACGGGGCGCGGCGCTGGCGGACGCCATCGCCAGCCGCGCCGGCGTGGCGGAGGGGGTGGAGACCGCACCGGCCCTGGTGGCACGCGCCGCGGCCGCGGGCGTGGAACTGCCGATCTGCGCCGCGGTGGCGGACCTGCTGGCGGGGCGGCTTTCGGTGGCGGCGGCGATGGGCCGGCTGCTGGCGCGGCCGCGGCGGGACGAATAGGCGGGGCGCGCCGCCGCCGCGCCGCCTCGGCTTGCCGATACCGCATCGTTTCGGTATCCCCCAGGCATGCTGCCGCCCTTCGCCGCCGCGTGTCTCCGCCTGCAGGACGGCCGCTTGATGGCCATCGGTCCGGTGGACGAGCAGACGCCGGTGCTGGACCGGCGCACCACTGCCAGCCTCGTGGTCCGGCGCGACGCCGTGCCGGACCGCCTGTTCGGGCTGGCCCCGGGCCTCGGCTTGCTGACCACCCGCGCGGGCGGCGCGCGCCGGGAGGCCTGGCTGCTGCCGGCCGGCGCCGCGCCCGAGGAACTGGCCCGCGCCGCCGCCAACCCGGACGCGCCCATCGCCCTGCCGGCGCGCGCCACGCTCGGCGCCCGCCTGCGGGCCTGCGCGGCCGCCAGCATCACCGATCCTGCCGGCTGGGAGGGCCTCGGCGATCTCGGCGCGATCGACGAAGGGCTGATGACGGATCTCGCCCTGCTCGCCGACCCCGCCGCCGGGGCGAAGGTGGTCGCGGCGGAGGCGGCCCCGGGCGGCATCCTCCCCGCATCGCTGGCGGCGAACCCCACGGTGGCGCTGCGCCGGTGGGGGCAGATCCTGAAGCGCGGGCGCATCGCCCTGCCGTCCCTGTTCGGCGCCGGGGAGGCGGAGGTGACGCATGCCATCCCGCTGATGCTGCGCAACCAGGCGATGATGCTGGCCTGGCTCTGCCGCGACGCCGGGCGGGCCTGCCTGCGGCTGGGCGGCACCGACCACCGCCGCGGCCGCGGCCGCTTCGGCCTCGCCTGGCTGCCGGACGAGAACCTGCTGGTCTCCGGCCGGCCGCTCGGCGCCGACGCGCTGCTCAATGCGCGGGGGATGCTGGCGCGCGCCTGCGCCGTGCTGGCAGGGTTGCCGGCCGAGGCGCGGCGCCGCCTGCCGGACCAGCCCGCCGGGCTGGCGCTGTTCGTGCCCGCCTGCGCGATGGCCGGGCCGCATATCGGCCACGCCATCTGGGACGAGCTGAGCCCGCTGGACGGCGCGCTGTCGGAACTGCCGCGCGGCATGGCGCCGCCGCCGGTGTTCCGCGCCACGCCCGCCGGCGGCTCCGGCCTCGACCTGTTCGGCCCGGCGGAGGAACTCTATCCGGAACTCGCCGGGCGCCTCACGGCGGTCGAGACCCCCGTCGCGCTGCTGGCCGGGGCGCTGGCCGCCGGCCGGCAGATCTTCCCGCTGGAGAGCCGCTCCGCGCGCCAGGCCAGCCGCCGCCGCATCGGCGCCGCGGCGGCGGCGCTGGCGGCTCGCAGCGGGCTGGCGGCGGAGGCGGAGGCGCTGATCGCCGGCCGCCCGGTGGTCGCGATCGGCCTGCGCCTGACGAACCGCCGCCCCGAGGATCTCGGCGGCTTCTGCCGCCGGCTGACGGCCGCCCTGGCCGGGCGGCTCGGCCCCTGCGTCATCGTCCTCGACGGGCTGAACGCCGCCGAGGACGGCAGGGGCACCGCCGCCACGATCTACAGCGCCGGCAGCGCGCCCGGCCAGCGGCTCAGCGACGGCGCCCTCGAGATGGAGCGCGAAGCGGCCTTCGCCGCCGGGTTCGCGGGCTTCGCCGCCACGCTGCCGGGGCCGGTCACGGTGGTCAGCTGCATCGGCATGGGGCTGCGGGCCAACCTCCACTGGCTGTCCCGCGCCGGCTTCTTCGTCGCGCCGCTCGGCGCGGGGCTGGCGAAGCTGCGCTGGGCGCTGGACGTGCCGGGGCTGGTGCTGACCAGCCGCGCCAACCTGACGCTCTGCACCCTGGCCGACATCTACGGCAGCCCGGGCAGCATGGAGCCGCCCTTCTCGCCGCTGCACTACACGACGGTGGAGGAGGTGGAGGACCTGCTGCCCGAGCCGCCGCGGCGGCCGCCCAGCCGGCCGCATGGCGTACCCTGGCCCGAGAATTTCCGGTTCACGGACGAGCCGGCGCTGATCGCGCGAATCTGCGACCTCGCCGAGGCAGCGCTGCGCCCGCCGGGCTGAAGGCACGGCCTTCGGGCAGCCCGCGGCCGCGCCTACCCGCCCAACGGGCAGCGCCCGTGCGGCGCCGCCGGCTGTCATCATCGGGTCGCTTTACAGCCCGCCCGCCGCTTCCCAGGCTGGCGGCCCATGGACACCCCGGCCGCCGCCCTTCGCCACCTGATCGAGCACCGCATCACCGCGGCCGAGATCGCCCCGGTCGCCGCGCTGATCGGCTCCGACGCCGCCGAGACCAGCACGCGCGCCGCCGGCACGCTGATGACGCGCCTGCTGCTGACCCGCTTTCCCGGCCCGGGGACGCGCCTGCTGCGCGAGGATTTCGGCTACCGCGGAACCCTCTCCGACGGCGACCTGCTGACGCTGGCGGTCGAGGTCGCGGAGACGCTGGCGGACGGCGCGCTGCGGCTGCGCTGCGCGGTCCGCCACGCCGGCGGCGCCGCGGTGCTGGAAGGCTTCGCGGAGGTGCTGCCGCCGGCCACCCGCGACACCGGCGCCGACACGCCCTTCGGCACCCAGCCGCGGCGCATGCTCGGCCGGCTGCTGGCGCGCTGCGCGGGGCTGCCGCCGGTGCCGACCGCGGTCGCGCATCCCTGCGACGGCGCCAGCCTGGAAGGCGCGCTGCTGGCCGCGCGCCACGGGCTGATCGCGCCGATCCTGGTCGGGCCCGAAGCGCGCATCCGCGCCGCCGCCGCGGGCGCGCGGCTGGACATCGCGGGCTTCGAGATCCTGGACACGCCGCACAGCCATGCGAGCGCCGAGCAGGCGGTGGCGCTGGTGACGCAGGGCCGCGCGGCGGCGCTGATGAAGGGCAGCCTGCACACCGACGAGCTGATGGCCGCGGCCCTGGCGCGGGAGGCCGGGCTGCGCACCGAACGCCGCGTCAGCCATGCCTTCGTGATGGACGCGCCGCTCTATCCCCGGCTGCTGGTGATCACGGATGCCGCCATCAACATCGCCCCGGACCTGGAGGCGAAGGCGGACATCGTGCGCAACGCGATCCGCCTGGCGCATGCGATGGGGATCGAGCTGCCGAGGGTGGCGCTGCTGTCGGCGGTGGAGACGGTGACGCCGAAGATGGTCTCCACCCTCGATGCCGCGGCGCTCTGCAAGATGGCCGATCGCGGCCAGATCCAGGGCGGGATCCTGGACGGGCCGCTGGCCTTCGACAATGCGGTGAGCGAGGCGGCGGCGCGCGCCAAGGGCATCGTCAGCGCGGTGGCGGGCCGCGCCGACATCCTGGTCTGCCCGGACATCGAGAGCGGCAACATGCTGGCCAAGCAGCTGGCGCATCTGGGCGGCGCGGAGGGCGCGGGCATCGTGCTCGGCCTGCGCGCGCCGGTGGCGCTGACGAGCCGCAGCGACGACGCGACGGCGCGGCTGGCCTCGGCGGCGCTGCTGCGGCTGGTGGCGGGGGGGTAGCGGGGCGGGCGGCGACCGGGTGGGCATGGGGGGGCGCCGGCATCGGGGCGCGGCCCCCCTCACCCCGACCCTCTCCCCCCGTGGGGCGAGAGGGAGGTCTCGGGGTCAGCCGAGGTGGCCGGCGACCCACTGCATCAGCTGGCTCCGCGGCAGGGCGCCGACCTTGGTATCGACCGGCCTGCCGTCCTTGAACAGGATCATCGTCGGGATGCCGCGCACCGCGTAGTCGTTCGGCGTCATCGGGTTGTCGTCGATGTTCACCTTCGCGACCGTCAGCTTGCCGTCATAGGCCTTGGCGATCTCGTCCAGCACCGGCGCGACGGCGCGGCAGGGGCCGCACCATTCGGCCCAGAAATCCACCAGCACCGGGCCCGGCGCTTCCAGCACGTCCTGCTTGAAGCTGTCGTCGGTGACCGCCTTGGTGAGTTCGCTCATCGCGCATCTCCGTCCGCCGGGCGGGGGGGCCGCGGCGCTTGATGGCAAGATCGTGGCGCGGGTCGGCCGGGTCAATCCACCCCGTTCTGTCGCCCTGCCAGGGCGTCATGCGCCGGGCGCATGGCCGTCCAGAAGCCCGTCCGGCAGCGGCATGAGCCGCGCGCCATAGGTCCAGACCAGCGCGCAGTCCACGCGCCGCCCCGGGAAGGCCAGCCGCAGCACGGCGCGATAGGCCGCCATCTGCCGCAGATAGGGCGCCGGCACCGCCTCCACCCGTTCGGGCGGCGGGCGGCTGGTCTTGTAGTCCAGCACCAGCACGCGATCGGGCGCCACCAGCAGCCGGTCCACCTGGCCGTTCACCACCCGGTCGCCGATGCGGCCGGCGATCGGGGCTTCCGCCAGGCTGCCCGGGCCGAAGGCGGGCCCGATGGCGGGGTGGCCGAGCAGCGCCAGCACCTCCGCGAGCGTCTCCGCCTGCTCGGCCGGCGCCAGCCCATGCCCGGGCCGCGCCAGGTAGGCGCGGGCGGCGGGTTCGCGTTCCGCGGGGGCGCGGTCGGGCAGGTGCTGCAGCAGGGCATGCACCAGCCGCCCGCGGCGGAAGCGCCGGCCGAGCGGGTCGGCGGCGCCATGCGGGGCGGCGGCGGGCGTCTCCTCCTCCGCCGGGATGGCGGAGGGCGCGATGGCGTCCTCGGCCGCCTCGGCGGGCGCAGGCCGGTGCACCCAGCCAGGCAGGTCGGCGGCGGCCGGCGGCGCGGCGTCGCGGCCATCGGGGCGGGGCGCCGCGGCCTGCGGCGCGGCATGGACCAGCAGCGTGTCGGCGGCGAAGCGGCATTCGGCCGGCGCGCCGAAGCCCTGCGGGGCGAAGGGGGCGGTGGCGGCGCCGAGCCGGGAAAAACCGCGCGCCACCAGGTCGTACCAGCTTCCCGGCGGCCAGGGATCGGATTTCGGGCGGCGACGCTGCCAGCCGCAGACCAGCAGCCGGTCCTCGGCGCGGGTCAGGGCGACGTAGAGCAGGCGGTGCTCCTCCTCGGCGCGGGCGCGCTTCTCGGCCTCGAGCAGTTCGGCGAAGGCGGGGGCGTGGTGGTCCTTGTTGGGCGCCCAGAGCGGCAGCGGGGCCGCGCCCTCGGCGCGGTGCCAGCGGATCTCGCGGCTGTCGCGGCCGGCGCCGACGGTGTCGGGCAGGATCACCACCGGCGCCTGCAACCCCTTGGCGCCGTGCACGGTCATGATCCGCACGGCATCCCCGGCACCTTCCTGTTCGCGCTTCACCTCGGCGCCGCCGCGGCGCAGCCACTGGACGAAACCCTGCAGGCTGGGCGGGTGGCGGCGTTCGTGGTCCAGCGCCGCGTTCAGCACCTCGTCCAGCGCATCCGCCGCATCGGGGCCGAGGCGGGCCAGCAGCCGGGCGCGGCCGCCATGCTCGCCCAGCACCTCGGCCAGCAGGGCGTGCGGCGCGACGTGGTCGGCGCGCGCCATCAGCCGGGCCAGCCAGTCCGCGGCCCGGCCCTCGGGCGTGGCGCGGCCGCGATGCCCGGCCAGCCGCGACCACAGGCTGCCGGGGCGGCCATGCGCCAGCGCGAGCAGCGCCGCCTCGTCCAGGCCGACCAGCGGCGATTTCAGCAGCGCCGCCAGTTGCAGGTCGTCCTCCGGCAGCAGCAGCACGTCGGCCAGCGCCAGCAGGTCCTGCACCGCGATCTGCTCGGCGAGCTTCATGCGGTCCGCGCCGCCGACGGCCACCCCCTTCTCCTTCAGCGCGCGCACGAGGCGCGGGACGAGCCCACCGGTGCGCTTGCGGACCAGGATCAGGATGTCGCCGGCGCGCATCGGGCGGCCGCGGGCGGGCAGCGGCTCGCCGCGCGCCAGCCAGTCGGCGATGCGGGCGGCGATCGCCTCGGCCAGCAGCGCGTCGGGGCCGGCGGCCTGGGCGGCGTCCTCCGGCACCTGCCAGGGCGGCGGGGGCGCGGTCTCGGCGGCTTCCAGCATCGGCCAGAGCTCGACCTGGCCGGCCTGGCCGATGCGGTCGGGGCGGTGTTCCAGCGTCGCGCCTTCCGCCACCACGCCGGCGCGCGCCGCGCCGTCCGCGAAGACCGCATCCACCAGCGCCAGCACGGGCGCGACGGAGCGGAAGGAGACCTTCAGCTGCACCTCGCGCAACTCGGCGCCGAGGGCCGTGCAGCGATCGGCGAAGTGGCGCTGCCAGCGGGCGAAGCCCGCGGCGTCGGCGCCCTGGAAGCCGTAGATGGATTGCTTGACGTCGCCGACGGCGAAGACGGTGCGCGGCGCGGCGGCTTCGTCCCGCGGCGCGCTGCGCGCGGCGGCGCCCCGCGGGGCACGCTCCACGCCGGCGCCGGCGAAGAATTCCTCGGTCAGCGCGGCGGCGATGCCCCATTGCGCCGGGTTGCTGTCCTGCGCCTCGTCCAGCAGCACGTGGTCGAGGCCGCCATCGAGCTTGTAGAGGACCCAGGCGCTGCCGGGATCGCGCAGCACGGCCTGCGCGGCGTTGATCAGGTCGTCGTAGTCCATCAGCCCGCGCGCCTGCTTGCGGGCGCGGTAGCCATCCAGCACCGGCGCGCCGAGGCCGAGCAGCGCGCGCGTGGCGGCGAGCAGCCGGCAGGCGCGGCGCGTCGCCTCGATGGCGGCGACGCGCTCGGCTTCCGCCTGCATCGCGGCCAGGACCCGGTCGTAGTTCGGCTTCCCGACGCCTTGTGTGACCAGGTATTTCGGCGTGTAGGGCGTGCCCTTGTCGGTCAGGAAGATGTCCGCCCAGTCCGACCAGCGCGCCGCACGCTCCGCCGGCGTGTGGACGAGCCACGCCAGGATACGCTCGGCGCGACGCTGGTCGCTCTCGGTGCGGCTCGCGCCCTTCAGGCGCGCGATGGCGACGAGGTCCGGCACCGCCGCGACGGCATCCGCGAGCAACGCGCCTTCATGCGCCGCCTCGTCCAGGCCGAGATGCCTTGCGATCGCGCCGCACAGCCCGTCCAGCGAGCCGGTGGCGCGCAGCGCGGCGGCCAGCCTCTCCCGGTCGCGCGTCAGCGCCCCGACCAGCTGCGCGAAGGCATCGGGCGGCACCAGGGCTGCCAGGCGGTCCAGCGCCTCGCGCGGCGTCGCCTGGCCGGCCAGCACGGCCTCCCGCGCCTCGGCCAGCAGGTCGGCGGCGTCCGCATCCTCGACCACGCCGAATTGCGGCGCGAGGCCGGCTTCCAGCGGGAAGGCGCGCAGCAGGGACTGGCAGAAGGCGTGGATGGTGCTGATGCGCATCCCCCCCGGCAGTTCCAGCACGGTGGCGAACAGCCGCCGCGCCGCGGCGATGTCGTCGCGCGTCGCGGCGCGGCCGAGCAGCAGGCCGAGCCGTTCCGCGAGCCGCGCTTCCGGGATGGTGGACCACTCGCCCAGCACCTTCGCCAGCCGCGTCGCCATCTCCGCCGCCGCGGCCTTGGTGAAGGTCAGGCAGAGGATGCCGTTCGGCCGCGCGCCGGGCGCCAGCAGCAGGCGCAGCACGCGATCCGTCAGCACCTTGGTCTTGCCCGACCCGGCCGAGGCGCCGACCCAGGCGGAGATCACGGGGTCGGAGGCGAGCGCCTGCTGGTGCTCGGCCTCCTGGCGGGGCGTCAGCGGCAGGGTCATTCCGCCTCGTCCTCCGCATTCGCCCATTCGGCGATGCGCGCCAGGTGGTCGAAATCCTTGCCCTTCGGTGCGCGGGCGGGGTGCGGGCGGGCGGGGAAGGCGGCATCGCCCAGCAGGAAGCGATCGACGAGATCGCCGAGCCCCGCCAGCGCCTCCGCCGCGATCTCCGCGACCTCCCCGGGTTCCGAGACCATGGCCTTGACCGAGCCCGGTTCCTGCCCGCCGGTGAGCCGCCAATAGCCGAGGCTGCGCACCGTGCCGGGCGGCACCTTCTCGAACACCCCTTCCGCGGCCATGGCCGCTTCCAGCGGCAGCTGCGGCGCCACGCCGTCGCGCAGCGACGCCTCCTTCGGCAGGCTGCCGGTCTTGTAGTCCAGGATCGCCAGCGTGCCGTCGCCCAGCCGGTCGATCCGGTCGGCGCGCGCCTTCAGCGTGATCTCGCCGCGCGGGCGCTTCAGGACCAGCTCGCCCTTGCGCTCGACGAAGCTGGCGGCCACGGCGCCGCCCTCGCGCATCGCGGCTTCCTCGGCCAGCACGAAATCGCCGATGCGCGCGAGCCGCGGGCGCCAGAAGGCCGCCAGCGCGGGGCGCGGGCCCTGCGCCGCCAGCGCCGCCTCCGCCGCGCGGTCCCAGATGCCGCGCGCCGCGGCCTCGCCCGGCCAGCCGCCCGGCGCGGCGGCGATGCCGGCGACGAAGGCGGCCATCGCGCCATGGACGATCTGGCCGTAGTCCAGCGCGCCGACATCGGCATCCAGCGCATCCAGCGGCCGCAGCGCCAGCACGCGGCGGGCGTAGAAGGCATAAGGGTCGGCGATCAGCTCCGACACCTCGGTCACGCTGATCTCGCGCGGGCGCTGGTGCGGCGCGGGGCGCGGCGCCGGGCGAGAGACGGGGGCGGGCCGCGCCGGCTGGTCCAGCGCCGCGGCCCAGCGCGCCGCCTCGCTGCGTGGCAGGGCGAGGCCCTGGCCGGCGAGAAACGTCTCGAGCCGCGTCAGCCAGCGCGCCGGCACGGTGGGCGACCCGCCGCGCCGCACCGCGCGCGACAGCACGGCGTCCGGCGCCGCGCAGGCGGACAGAAGAAAATCCATGCAGACGCGGCCGATCCGCGCCTCCGGCTCCGGCAGGCCGAAGCCGGCGCGCATCGGCCGGCTCATCCAGGGGCCGGGATCGGTGGCCAGCGGCCAGACCGTCTCGTCCAGCGCGCCGAGCACGACGCGGTCGAAGGACAGCAGCCGCGCTTCCAGCAGGCCGAGGATCTCGACGCGCGGATGCGCGCCTGCCTCGCGCCCGCGCCCGGTGCGGCGGGTGCGCGCGGCGACGCCGGAAAGCGCGGCGTCGAAGAGGGACGGCCAGTCGCGCGCGGCGACCGGCGGCAGCGCGGCCATGGCGGGGGCGAGGTCCGCCAGGTGCCCGGCCAGCACCTCGCCTTCCTCCCCGGCATAGAGGCGCAGGCCCCCCGGCAGGTCGGGGGTGGAGGCCAGCGCCTCGGCGGCCGTCATCTGCGCGTCCAGCAGGTCCGCCGGTGGCCGCGCCGCCCCGTCCAGGCCGGCGAAGCCGCCGAGCGCGGCTTCCAGCGCGCCGAGCGCGGCGGACGCACGCTGCGCGGCCGCGCCATCCGCCCGCAGCGCCGCGCCGAGCGCCGCCCGCAGCCCGGCAATCCCGCCCTGCGGCCGCGGCCCGCGCAGCACCCGCCGCTCGACCAGCCGCCAGCCGGAGAGCCACTCCGCGCGCTCCATCCCCGCCGCGGCGAGCGGGTGCTTGACCAGCGAGAGCAGCGGGACGGGCGCGAAATCCTCGGCGACGGCGCGCGCGAGCAGCCGCAGGAAGGCGCCGGCGGGCGTGGTGCCGAGATCCTCGCCGGCGCTGTCATCGGCCAGGATGCCGTGGCGCGTCAGCTCGGCCGAGACGCGGCGCGCCAGGTCGCGGTCGGGCGTCACCAGCGCGGCGCGGGCGCCTTGCGTCTCCAGCGCCTCGCGCAGGGTGAGTGCGATCGCCACCGCCTCCGCCTGGCCGTCGGGGGCGGCGAGCAGCGCCAGGCCGGGCAGGCCCTCGCGCCAGCGATCGGGCTCGGGGCGCGTCCAGTCCTCCATCCCTTCGGGCGGGCGCAGCGCCATCTCGACCAGCGCGGCGCGGGCGGCGGGGACGCGGCGGGCGGGGACGGTCTCGCAGCCCGGCCAGCGCGCCACGCGCTCGTTGTCCGCCGCCATCGCCTTCAGCAGCCGCGCCTGGGAACAGAAGGGATGCGTCGGCGCGCCCTCCACCGCGTCCCAGACGCGGCCGAGCGCGCGCCGGTCCAGCCCGTGCAGCACCACCGCGCCGCGCGGCAGCGTGGCGACGCGCCGCAGCAGCTGCGCCGCGACGGGGATGGTGCCGCCGACGCCGATGCCGGCGGCGATCACCTCGTCGCGCGGCGGTGCTGCGTCCCACGCCCTGATCTGCTCGCGCAGCGCCAGCACGCGGCGCAGCCCGACATCGAGCAGGCCGTGCTCGGTCAGCCAGCCGGCCCAATCGGTGGCCACCGCGCGCAGGAAGGTGGTGGTGATCTGCCAGTGGACCGCCTGTTCCGCCGGGACCAGGGCTTCCAGGCGATCCAGCCAGGCCTCGGCGAAGCCGGCCGGCGTGGCATGGGCCAGCAGCTCCGGGTCCTTCTCCTCCAGCGCGATCTCGTCGAACAGGCGGCCCATCTCGCCGGCCAGCTGCCAGGCCTGCTCGGGTGTCGCGGGGCCGCCATGACGGGCGGGCAGGCGCATGATGGCGGCGGCCAGCACCGCCTGGCGCCGCAGCGGCGCGACGGCGGGCGGCAGGTCGAGCAGCGTGGGCAGGGCGAGTTCGTCGGCGTCTTCCGTGGAAAGCCCGGCCAGCGCCCGCATGCGCGGCAGCAGCAGCGCGCGCGGCGCGTCCTGGCCGGCGCTGCCGGCGGCAACGCGAAGGAAGGCCTCGCGCAGCGCGCGGGCGGAACGGCGCGTCGGCAGCAGGATGGTGGCGCGCGCCAGCGCCTCCGGCGGGGCGTCGCGCAGGCGGTGCATCAGCCCGGCGGCGAGGCAGTCCAGGAAGGGCAGCTCGGCGGGGATGTCGAAGATGTTCATGCGGGCATCGGCCGGCGCCGCTTCGGCAGGACCCGCGCCGGTGCCGCGGGGCGGCGCGCGGCAGGCCAGGCCCGCGCCGGCGCGCAGGCTGGGCGTGGCGGCGGCGGGCCGGCGCGGCCAGGCGTCTCGGCGGCGCGCATGGGCGTCAGAACAGCGCCGCGACCATGCCGGCGCGCAGCATCGTCTCGGCGCGCTCCAGGTCCCGCGGCGTGGAGAGGTGGAACCAGGCGCCGTCATGCACCAGGCCAAAGAGACGCCCCGCCTCGATCGCCCGGTCGTACAGCAGGTTCAGGCTGAACGGCCCGGCGGGGATGTCGCGGAACAGCCGCGGATGCAGGATCTGCACGCCGCCGAACAGGTAGGGCGCGATCTCGCGCTCCCTCGGCCGGCGGGCGCGGCCGAGCGGGTCGAGCAGGAAGTCGCCGCGCCCGGGATCGCCATTCACCTGGCTGGTGCGCACCATCAGCAGCAGCGCGTCCATCTCCGCCGCGTCGAAGGCGGCCGACAGCCGCGTCAGGGTGGCGCGCGGCCCGTCCAGCCAGAAGGCATCGCCGTTGACCACCACGAAGGGCGCGCCGGATTCGGGTGCCGCCGGGTCCACGCCGAGATGCGGCAGCGCATGCGCCACGCCGCCGCCGGTTTCCAGCAGCGCGTCCTCGACGACGGCGATGGTGGCGGGCGGCGGGGCATGGGCGGCGACCGCGGCCTCGATCTGCTCGGCGTGCCAATGCGCGTTGACTACGGCGCGCGCGATGCCGGCGTCGCGCAGCCGGTCCAGCGCATGGTGCAGCAGGCTGCGCCCGCCGAGGTCGAGCAGCGGCTTCGGCCGCCCATCGGTCAGCGGCCGCATGCGCGTGCCGAAGCCGGCGGCCAGCACCATGCCGGCCCTTGGGCCATGGGTGGGCGCGGTCATGCGGGCGGGTCCTCCGGCCTGGGCAGCCCGGGGTATGCCGGGTCCGCCGCGGCGGCAAGCGGCGGGTTGGCGCGGCGTCCGGGCGGCACATGCGAATCGAGCAGCGCGGCGAGCGGCGCGCAGGAAGGATGCGCCAGCGCGCGCGCCAGCAGCGCCCAGCAGCGCGGGCCATGCGCCAGGTAGTGCGGCTTGTGGTCGCGCCGGTCGAGCCGCACCCACAGCGCCGCCACGCGCAGATGCCGCTGCGCCGCATGCGCGGCCATGGCGGCGCGGAAGTCCTGCGCATCCAGGCCCGGGCGCAGCGCCAGGTAGCGCGCGATGGCGGCGTCGCGGACCGCCGGCGCCACGTCGCGCCGCGCATCCTCGACCAGCGAGACGAGGTCGTAGGCGGGATGGCCGAGCGCCGCATCCTGGAAGTCCAGGATGCCGACATGGCCGGGCGGGGCGCGGTCCGGCAGCGGCATCAGGTTGGCGGGGAAGTAGTCGCGATGCACGAAGCCCTGCGCCGCGAAGGGCGCCAGCATGGCGCGGATCGCCGCGTCGAAGTCGCGGCGGATGGCGTCGCGCGGCGGCGCGCCGAAGGCCGCCGGCCACCACCAGTCGAGGAAGGTCGCCGCCGCCGTCTCCGCCATGCGCGCGGCGTCCCAGCGTGGCAGGCCGGCGGGCGGCGAAGCCTCGTGCAGCGCGGCCAGCGCCTCGGCCGCCGCCAGGTAGAGCGGCAGCGGATCGGCGCCGCGGTCGAGCAGCGTCGCCATGCTGTCGGCGCCCAGATCCTCGACCAGCAGGAAACCCTGCGCCGCGTCGGCGGCCAGGATGGCGGGCGCCGACAGCCCGATCCCGCGCAGATGCGCGCCGATCGCCAGGAACGGCCGCACATCCTCCCGCGGCGGCGGCGCGTCCATCAGCAGGGCGGGGCGCGGGCCGCCCGACAGGCGGTGATAGCGGCGGAAGGAGGCATCGGCCGCCAGCGCCTGCCGCGCCGCGGCGGCGAAGCCATGCGCGGCCAGGAAGCTCTCGGCGCCGTCGCGCAGGGGCGCGGTCATGGCCGCAGCGCCGCCAGGCGGCCGGGCCAGCCGGCAAGGGTGGCGCGGCGCGCATCCTCGGCCGCGCCGGGGGCCAGTGCGATGGTCAGCGCCTCCGCCGGGCGCATCGGGCCGAGCCGGTCGGGCCATTCGACCAGCACGATCCCCTCCCGCGCTTCCTCCCACCCCAATTCGGCCAGGTCCGCGGGGCCGGACAGGCGCCAGAGGTCGAAATGGAAGGCCGGGCCGGCGGGCAGGTCGTAGGACTGCACCAGGGTGAAGGTGGGGGACGGCACCTCCAGCGCCGGGTCGCCCGCGGCGGCGCGCAGGAAGGCGCGGGCGAAATGGCTCTTTCCCGCGCCGAGCGGGCCGTCCAGCAGCACCGCATCGCCGCGCCGCGCGAGGCCTGCGACGCGCGCGGCCAGCGCGGCGGTGGCATCGGGGTCGGGCAGGTCGAGGATCAGGGCGTGGTCCATGCCGGGGTCCGGAACGGCCGCCAATCTGCCCCCGGCCCCGGCGCCGGCACAAGCGACCCGTTCGCAGTTTGATCCTGCGCCCGGCTTGCCCTATGGGGCACCCCTCGTGCCGGGAGAATGCGCGCCATGGCGGCGGTGGTGGAGACGGATGTGGCGATCATCGGCGCGGGGCCCGTCGGCCTCTTCGCCGTGTTCGAATGCGGGATGCTGCGGATGAAATCCGTGGTGGTCGATGCGCTGGACGCGATCGGCGGGCAATGCAGCGCGCTCTATCCCGAGAAGCCGATCTTCGACATCCCGGCGCACCCCGAGATCGCCGGCGCCGACCTGATCGCGGCGCTGGAGAAGCAGGCCGCGCCCTTCCACCCGATGATGCTGCTCGGCCGGCGCGTCGAGAAGCTGGCCCCGCGCGAGGGCGGCTTCGAACTCGCCACCAGCGAGGGCGACGTGATCCGCTGCAAGGCCGTGGTCATCGCCGCCGGCGCCGGCGCCTTCGGCCCGAACCGCCCGCCGCTGGAGAACCTTCCGGCCTACGAAGCCACCGGCGCGGTGCGCTACCTGGTCACGCGGCGCGAGGATTTCCGCGGCAAGCGGGTGGTGATCGCCGGCGGCGGCGATTCGGCGGTGGACTGGGCGCTGAGCCTCAAGCAGGTGGCGGCCAAGGTCACCGTGGTGCACCGGCGCGACAAGTTCCGCTGCGCGCCCGAATCCGCCGCGCAGCTGAAGGCGGCGGCCGAGCGCGGCGAGGTGGAGATGGCCATCCCCTACCAGCTGCACGGGCTGGAAGGCGAAGCGGGCCGGCTCTCGGGCGTCGTCATCGCGACGCTGAAGGGCGAGACGAAGGTGATTTCGGCCGACCACCTGCTGCCCTTCTACGGCCTGTCGATGGAACTCGGCCCGATCGCCGAATGGGGCCTCGGGCTGGAGCGCAGCCATGTCCAGGTCGCGCCCGCGACCTGCGAGACCAGCATCCCCGGCATCCACGCCATCGGCGACATCGCCACCTATCCGGGCAAGCTGAAGCTGATCCTGCAGGGGTTTTCCGAGGCCGCGATGGCCGCCCACGCCATTCATCCGCGCGTCTTTCCCGGCGAGGCGCTGCATTTCGAATATTCCACCAGCAAGGGCCTGCCGGTGCCGGGGTGATGCGGTTGCCGCGCGCGTGCTATGCGCCGCGCGGCCCATGCGCATCCTTTTCGTGACCTCGACCCGGGTGGGCGACGCAGTGCTGTCCACCGGGCTGCTCGACCACCTGCTCCGCACCCATCCGGGCGCGCGCGTCACCGTGGCCTGCGGGCCGGCGGCGGCGGGGGTCTTCGCGCGCATGCCGGGGCTCGAGCGGCTGATCGAGATCCGCAAGCGGCAATATTCGCTGCACTGGCTGGGGCTGTGGTCGCGGGTGGCCTTCACGCGCTGGGACCTGGTGGTGGATCTGCGCGCCTCCGCGCTGGCCTTCCTGGTGCCGGCGCGCCGGCGCGCCATCGGCAAGGGCGGGCGGCGGCCGGGGCACCGGCTGGTGCATCTTGGGCGAGTGCTGGGGCTGTCGCCGCCGCCGCAGCCGGTGGCCTGGACCGGCGCGGCGGACGAGGCGAAGGCCGCAGCCCTGCTGCCCGGCGCGCCCTGGCTGGTGCTGGGGCCGACCGCGAACTGGCACGCCAAGGTCTGGCCGGCGGAGCGTTTCGTGGCGGCCGCCCGCGCGCTGACCTCGCCGCAGGGCGCGCTGCCCGGCGCGCGCATCGCCGTGCTCGGCGGCCCGGGCGAGGTGGAGCGCGCCATGGCGGCACCGGTGCTGGATGCGCTGCCGGGTGCCGTGGACCTGGTCGGCAAGCTTTCGCTGCCCGAAGTGGCGGCTCTGCTGCGCCGCGCCGCGCTCTATCTCGGCAATGATTCCGGCCTGATGCACCTGGCGGCCGCGGCCGGCGCGCCGGTGGTCGGGCTGTTCGGCATGTCCGATGCCCGCGAATACGGCCCC
>JAIYDD010000144.1 GCA_027487675.1 Acetobacteraceae bacterium
CAAGGCGCGGATGGTGCGGCTGGCGGAATACTCGCGCGACTGCCTGAAGGATCTGCGCGCCGAGACCGGCATCGCCTATGACCAGCGCACCCGCGGCACGCTGCAGCTGTTCCGCACCCAGAAGCAGCTGGACGGCGTCGCGGCCGACATCGCCGTGCTGAAGGCCTTCGGCGTGCCGCATGCGCTGCTCGACCAGGCCGGCTGCATCGGCCACGAGCCGGCGCTGGCGCAGGTCGCCCATAAATTCGTGGGCGGGCTGCACCTGCCGGGCGACGAGACGGGCGACGCCCACCTGTTCACCCAGCGCCTGGCGGGCCTTGCCGCGGCGATCGGCGTGCGCTTCCGCCACGGGGTGACGGTGAAGGCCCTGACGCGGGAGGCCGGGCGCATCACCGGCGTGGTCACTGACCAGGGCACGGTGACCGCGGACCACTATGTCGTCGCCATGGGCAGCTATTCGCCGGCGCTGCTGCGCCCACTCGGCGTCGAGGTGCCGGTCTATCCGGTGAAAGGCTATTCCCTGACCCTGCCGGTGGAGGACGAGGCGGCGGCCCCCGTCTCCACCGTGATGGACGAGACCTTCAAGGTCGCGATCACGCGCCTCGGCGACCGCATCCGCGTCGGCGGCACGGCGGAACTCGCCGGCTTCTCGCTGCGGCTGCGTGCGCCCCGGCGGGAGACGCTGGCCCATTCGGTGACGGACCTGTTCCCGCGCGGCGGCGACGTCGCCAAGGCCAGCTTCTGGACCGGGCTGCGCCCGATGACGCCGGACGGCACGCCGGTGGTGGGCGCCACGCGCTACGGCAACCTGTTCCTGAACACCGGCCACGGCACGCTGGGCTGGACCATGGCCTGCGGCTCGGGGCGGCTGCTGGCGGATGTCGTCACCGGCCGCAAGCCGGAGATCGCCTCGGACGACCTGGCGCTGGCGCGCTACGCGGCGGCCTGAGGCGGCACGGCGCGCGGGCCGGCCCGCGCGCCGGCCGGGTCACGTCGGCTGGATGCCGGCGGCGCGGATCACGGGCGCCCATTTCGCCGCCTCCCGCGCCACGAAGCCGGCGATCGCGGCGGGCGGCGTGCGCTCCAGCGGGATCACGCCGGCGGCCTCCAGCCGCTCCTTCATCACCGGCTCGGCCAGGATCTCCTGGATCGCCGCGTCCATCCGGGTCGCGATCGCCGGGTCGAGCCCGGCCGGTGCCGCCAGCACGAACCAGTTGGTGCTGACCACGCCCGGGAAGCCGGCTTCCGTCGCCGTCGGCACATCGGGCAGCGCCGAGACGCGCGTCGCCGAGGACACCGCCAGCCCGCGCAGCGTGCCCGCCCGCACGGCGGCGGCATTGGCGCCCGAGGTGTCCCAGATCGAGGTGGTGTTGCCGCCGAGCACCGATTGCTGCGCCTCCGGCGCGCCGCGGAAGGGCACGTGCAGCAGCTGCGCGCCCGCCTCCATCCCGAACAGCGCCCCGGTCAGGTGGCCGACCGAGCCGATGCCGGAGGAGCCGTAGCTGACCGCCTCCGGCCGCGCGCGCGCCGCTGCGGCGTAGTCGGCGAGCGTCCGGATCGGGCTGTCGCCGCGCACCGCGCAGAGGATCGGCGCGCCGCCCAGCAGCGAGACGTAGGAGAAGGCGCGCGCCGGGTCGTAGGGCAGGTTGCGGACGATCATCGGCAGCAGCGCCAGCGGCGCGGGGGTGGAGACCAGGAAGGTGTAGCCGTCCGGCCGTTCCGCCGCGGCCGCGCCGACGCCGATGGCGCCGCCGCCGCCCGGACGGTTCTCCACCACGATGCTGCGGCCGAGCACCCGTTCGAGCCGTTCCGCGACAGGCCGGATGATGATGTCGGAGGTGCCGCCGGGCGCGAAGGGGTTGATGATCCGCAGGTTGCGGCTGGGCCAGGCGCCCTGCGCGCGCAGGATGCCGGGCGCGGCCAGCAGGCCGGCCGTGGTGGCGAGAAGCAGGCGACGCTGCATGGGCTGCACTCCGGGCCA
The DNA here is from genome assembly GCA_027487675.1 of Acetobacteraceae bacterium. Taxonomy (GTDB): domain Bacteria; phylum Pseudomonadota; class Alphaproteobacteria; order Acetobacterales; family Acetobacteraceae; genus Falsiroseomonas. Next base: position 1,982 of record JAIYDD010000144.1, read on the forward strand.
TCAGGGCGGGAGAAGGCATGCCCGCGCGGAAGGCAGGCAAGCCTCGCACCGGCCGATCCCGGCCGCGCTCCCGCCCGGCCCAGCGAAACCCGTGCCAGTGGAGCCGGGGCCGCGCCGCCACCGGCCCGGCGGTCAGCCCGGCGCGCGGCGCGCGCTCACCAAAGGCCCGGCAGCCAGAGCGAGATGGCAGGCAGCAGCGCGAGCAGCAGGATGCGCACGCCGTCGGAGGCGACGAAGCCCAGCACGCCGCGATAGGTCTCGCCCATCGGCACGTCCTTCGCCATGGCGTTGATGACGAAGAGGTTGAGGCCGAAGGGCGGGCTGATCATGCCGACCTCCACGCTCATCAGCACCAGGATGCCGAACCAGACCAGCGTCTGCGTCCTGTCGAGCCCGAAATCGAGGCTGAGCATCAGGGGCACGAAGATCGGCAGCGTCAGCAGCACCATCGCCAGGCTTTCCATGAAGCAGCCGAGCACGAAGTAGATGAGCAGGATCACGAGCAGCACGGTGATCGGCGAGAGGCCGAGGCCCGCGACGGCGGCGGAGAGTTCCGTCGGCAGGCGGGACAGGGCGAGCGCGGCGCTGAACAGCTCCGCGCCCAGCAGCACCAGGAAGATCAGGCCGGTGGTGACGGTGGTCGACAGCAGGCTCTCCTTCAGCCCTTCCCAGCGCATGCCGCCCAGCGTGACGGCGAGGATGCCGGTGGCGGCGGCGCCGATGGCGGCACCCTCGGTCGCGCCGAACCAGCCATCGTACATGCCGGCGACGACCAGGACGAAAACGAGGACGACCGGCCAGACCTCGCCGGTGGCGCGCAGGCGTTCCGCCCAGGGCAGGCGCGGCGCGGCGGGCGCGGCGGCGGGCGACAGGCGCGCATAGAGGTTCACCACCAGCATGTAGCCCGCCATCGCGAGCAGGCCGGGGATGACGGCGGCGACGAACATCGTGCCGATGCTCTGTTCGGTGTAGATCGCGTAGATGACGAGGATGACGGAAGGCGGGATGAGGATGCCGAGCGTCCCGCCGGCGGCCAGCGTGCCGGTGGCGAGTGCCGGCGAATAGCCGGCGCGCCGCATCTCCGGCCCCGCCACCTGGCTCATCGTGGCGGCGGTGGCGAGAGACGATCCGCAGATCGCGCCGAAGGCGGCGCAGCCGCCGATGGTCGCCACCGCCAGCCCGCCGCGCCAATGCCCCATCCAGGCGCGCGCGCAGCGGAACAGCGCGCGGTTCATCCCGCCCTTGGTCGCGAAATCGCCCATCAGGAGGAACAGCGGGATGACGGAGAGCGTGTAGGAGGAGAAGCGCCCGAAGGTCAGCGTGTTGAGCGTGCCGAACAGCCTGTCCCACCCAGCGATGGCGGCGAAGCCGAGCCCGCCGACCAGCAGCATCGCGATGCCGACGGGCATGCGCAGCGCGATCAGCACCAGCGCGCCGGCGAACATCGCCAGGCCGATGTCGAAGTTGGTCATGCGATCTCTCTCCCTCCCCCGCGCGCGGGGGAGGGTCGGGGTGGGGGTATCGCCGCCAGCACGCGCGCGTTCTCCTCAGCCCCCACCCAACCCTCCCCCGCGGGCGGGGGAGGGCTGTCCTGCCTTGACAGCACTCTCGACCGCGACGAAGGCGGCGCAGAGCGTCCACAGCGCGGCGCCGAGCGCGGCGCCGGCATAGCCCCACCAATAGGGGATCAGCAGGAACATCGTCTCGCGCTCGCGGTCCCACATGTTCCAGCCGCCGATGGCCAGCCTCCAGGCCAGCACCGCGACCACCGCCGCGGCGATGGCGCGCATCAGGGCATCCAGGCCGGCGATGCCGCGCGCGGGCAGCTTCTGGGTGAAGAAATCGACCATCACATGCGCGCCGCGCATCTCGCAGAGCGGCAGGCAGAGCGCGACGGCGACGCCGAGCAGCATCTCGACGATCTCCGAATCGCCGAGGATCGGCTTGTTCAGGATCGCGCCGCGCAGGACGGAGGCGCTGACGACGACCACCGCCGCCAGCAGCAACGCGCCGGCCAGCAGCGCCGCGCCGGTCGCGACGCCGGTCAGGGCGCCGCGCAGGCGCGCCAGCGTCACGCCCGGCCGAACCGGGCGGTGATCGCCAGGATGTCGTCGAACAGCGCGCGGCCGTTGCGGCCGCGGCGATTCATCTCGCCGATCCACGCCTCATAGGCGGGGGCGACGGCGCTGCGCCAGCGCTCCTTCTCGGCGGCGCCGATCTCGATGATCTCGTTGCCGGCGTTGCGCGCCGCGTCGATCGCCTGCTGGGTCTGGGTGTCCCAGATCTCGCCGAGCTGGCGGGAGAGCGCGGCGCCGGAATTGGCGTCGATCACCGCGCGCAGCTCGTTCGGCAGGCGGTTGTAGCTGCGCTGGGACATGAGCGTCAGCAGCATGCCCTGGAACAGGCCGCCGCGCGGCTCGGAGTGGAACTTCGCCACCTCGAACAGGCGGAAGGGATGGGTGATGGCCCAGTTGATCAGGAAGCCGTCCACCTGGTTGCGGGCGGTGGCTTCGTAGACGCCGCCGAGCGGGATGCCGACGGGCGTCGCGCCGAGCGCCGTCACCGCCTCGCCGATGAAGCGGCCGGCGACGCGAAGCCTGAGGCCCCTGAAATCCTCGATGGTGCGGATCGGCCGGCGGCTGGTGTGGATCAGCGCGCGGTCGGTCGAGTGGATCGAGATGATCTTGATGCCGCGATATTCGCTGTCCGCCAGATTCTTCGAGACGTATTCATAGGCGGCCGGGCTCTCGGTGGCCGACAGGCCGGTGTTCATGAAGGGCATCTCCAGCCCTTCCGTGCCCATGAAGCGGCCGGGCGTGAAGCCGGGCACGGTCCAGATCATGTCCACCACGCCGTCTTCGAGCTGCTGCGGCAGGTCGCGCGGCTGGCCGCCGAGCTGCATCGCCGGGTACATCTCGACGCGGATGCGGCCCTGGGATTGCTGCGCCACGCGCTCCGCCCAGCGATCGAGGTGCAGCGTGTGATCGAGCGCGGTCGGCGAGGAGAAGGAATGGCAGCGGAAGGTGAAGACCTGCTGCGCCTTCGCCACCATCGGTGCCGCGAGCGTCGCGCCGAGCGCCGCCCCCATCAGTTCGCGTCGCTTCATCTGCCTGCCCCTTGCTTGTCGTTGGTCAGCGTGCCGGATGCGCGGGGACGAAGACCGGCTTCAGCAGCCAGCGCCGCGCGATGTCGAAATAGCCGCGGAAGACGAAGTGGCCGTTATGCGCCAGCAGGCGTTCGCGGTTGCGGCGCCAGAAGCCCGGGATCTCGAACCACGCCATCTGCGGGTAGAGGTGATGCACGATGTGCAGATTGTTCCACAGGAACAGCAGGCCGAAGACCCAGTTGCTCTCGACGCTCGCGGTGCGCTCGCCGGGGCTCTGGCCCCAGCGGTGCTCGATGAAGGCGCGCAGCAGGCCGAGCGAGATGCCGGGCAGCACCATCAGCAGGTAGTACTGCCAGATCGGCATGCCGGCCACGGACTGCACGAACCACAGGATCACCGCGAGGCCGCAGAAGAAGCCGAGCCAGGCCGGGATGTCGCGGAAATCGCGCCGCGCCAGCTTGCCGGACTCCACCAGCACCAGCTTGCGCAGCCGCAGCAGCGGGCCGACCGTCAACCGCCCGAGCAGCGTCTGGTTGAACAGCAGCACCGCACGCCAGGCGGGCGAATAGCGCGACCAGTCCGCCTGGCGGTGGTACTGCGTCTCCGTGTCCTCGCCCGGATAGGTGAGCACGGTGTTGCGGTGATGCGCGGTGTGGCTGCGCTTGTAGAGCTCGAAGGGCCACCAGCCGCCGATCGGCGGCCACACGACGGCGGTGCGCAGCCAGCGCGGGATGCTGCGCCAGCCATGGATCGCCTCGTGCTGCAGCGAGAAATGCCAGGCCAGCACATAGGCCCCGCCGAGGACGAGCAGCGGCCAGGGAATGGACGCGTGGAACCACACCAGCAGGAACCAGCTCGCGTAGATGGCGATGGCGACGCCCCAGGTCGGCAGTTCCCATCGCCGCCACCAGATCGGCGACGGGGCGAGGGCGGCGGCGCGGGGGAGTTCGTTCTCCGGCATCATGGGCAGCGTGGCCGAGAACGCTCCGGCATGGCAAGATCAGGCGGTGTGCGTTTCCCCGCGCGCCGCCTCCGCGACTGCCGGTCCGGCAGGCAGCGCCTGCCCTGCATCGCGGCAGGGCCCGCCCGCAACCCTGCGGCGGAGCACGGCATGCGGGGTGCTTGGCACGCAAGAACGACCGAGGAGGCCCCTGCCCTGCCCGCGCCCCGCACCCTTGCCGAGCTTGAAGCGGATGTCGCGCGCGACCTGGCGCTGGTCGCGCATCCGCGCATGGAATGGCTGCAGCCCAAACGCAGCGGCGGGCATCCCGTGCTGGACGCGCTGATCATCGGCGGCGGGCAATGCGGCGTGGTGACCGGCTTCGCGCTGCTGCGGGAGAAACTGCGCAACATCCTTGTCATCGACCGCGCGCCAGCGGGCCGCGAAGGGCCGTGGCTGACCTATGCGCGCATGCCGAATTTGCGCAGCTGGAAGGACCAGTCGGGGCCGGACCTCGGCATCCCCTCGCTCACCTACCAGGCCTGGCACGAGGCGCAGCACGGCGCCGCGGCCTGGGAGAAGCTGCGGCTGATCCCGAAGGAGCTGTGGAACGACTACCTGCTGTGGTTCCGCCGCGTCACCGGCGTGCCGGTGCGCAACGGGGTCGAGGCCGGCGCGATCTCGCCCGCCCGCACCGATGACGGGCTGCCCTGCCTGCGCGTCGAGACCTCCGCCGGGCCGATGCTCGCGCGCAAGGTCGTGCTGGCGACGGGGCAGGAGGATGCGGGGCGGTGGTGGATGCCGGACTTCGTGGCCGCCCTGCCGCACGGGGTGCGCAACCACAGCGCGGATCCGATCGCCTTCGCGCGGCTGCGCGGCAAGGTCGTGGCGGTGCTCGGCGCCGGCGCGTCGGCCTTCGACAATGCCGCGACCGCGCTGGAAGCCGGTGCCGCGGAGGTCCACCTGTTCTGCCGCCGCGCGGAACCGCAGCTGGTGCAGCCCTATCGCTGGCTGACCTTCGGCGGCTTCCTGCAGAACATGCACGCCATGCCGGACGAATGGCGCTGGCGCTTCATGTCGCATGTGCTGGGGCTGCGGGAGGCCTTCCCGCAGGACACCTGGGACCGCTGCGCGCGCCACCCGGGTTTCCGCATGCATGTCGGCCGCCCATGGACCGGCGCGGCGCTGACGCCGGATGGGCGCGTGGCGATCGCGACGGCGCGCGGGGCCTTCATGGCCGACCACCTGATCTGCGGCACCGGCATCCGCATGGACTTCGGCGCCGTGCCGATGCTGTCGGGGTTTGCCCAAAGCATCGCGCGCTGGCGCGACCGCTACGCGCCGCCGGACGGGGAAGTCGATGAGCGGCTGGGGGAATTCCCCTACCTGGCGCCCGATTACGGCTTCCAGGAACGCATCCCGGGCAGCACGCCCTGGATCCGCGACATCCACCTGTTCGGCATCTCCTCCACCATGTCCTTCGGGCCGGCCGGCGCCTCGATCAACGCCATGGTCTATGCGGTGCCGCGCCTGGCGCAGGGGATCATCCGCGGGCTGTTCGAGGCGGACCTGCCGCGGCTTTGGCAGGACTACCGCGCCTATGACGTGAAGATCGCGGAGGTGGACCCCGCCCGCATCGCCGCGGAATGATCCGCGCCCTCCCCCTGGACCTGCGGCGCCCGGGCATGGAGGATACGCAGCACAGAACCAAGCAGAGGGGGCAGATGTCATGGGTGTTGTCACGATCTCCCGCCGCGCCGCGCTGACGGCTTCGGGCGGCCTGGCGGCGGCCGCGCTGGTCGGGCTGCGGGCGCCGCGGGCGCAGGGCGCGCCGGTGCGCATCGGCGAGCTGAACAGCTACAGCCGCATGGCCGCCTTCTCCGTTCCTTATCGCAACGCGATGCAGCTGGCCGCGGACGCCATCAACCGCGCCGGCGGCGTGATGGGCGGGCGGCCGCTGGAGTTCGTCTTCCGCGACGATGGCGCGACGCCGGGCGATGCGGTGCGCGTCGCGGAGGACCTGCTGACGCGCGAGAACTGCGCCTTCATCGCCGGCACCTTCCTGTCCAATGTCGGGCTGGCGGTCGCGGACCTGGCGAACCAGCGCCGGCGGCTGTTCTTCGCCACCGAGCCGCTGTCGGACGCGCTCACCATGGCGCAGGGCAACCGCTACACCTGGCGCCTGCGGCCCAACACCTACATGCAGACGCGCATGCTGACGGAAGCCGCCCGCGGCCGCACCGCGCGGCGCTGGGGCATCGTCGCGCCCAACTACGAATACGGGCAGTCGGCGGCGGCGAACTTCAAGCGGCTGATCACCGCCTCGATCCCGAACGCGGAGATCGTGGTGGAGCAGTATCCGGCGCTCGGCCGCGTCGATGCCGGCGCGACCGTGGGCGCGCTGAACCAGGCCCGGCCCGACGCCATCTTCAACGTGCTGTTCGGCCCCGACCTGACGGCCTTCGTCCGCGAAGGCAACACGCGCGGCCTGTTCGAACGCCGCCTGGTGCTGTCGCTGCTGACGGGCGAGCCGGAATACATGATCCCGCTCGGCGATGAATGCCCGGAAGGCTGGATCGTCACCGGCTATCCCTGGGAACAGGTCGAGTGGCCGCGCCACCGCGCCTATGTCGAGGCCTATCGTGCGCGCTTCAACGACACGCCGCGCAAGGGCAGCCTGCTGGGCTATGTCACGGTCGAGGTGCTGGCCGCGCTGCTCAACAAGGCGAACAGCCTGGACAACGAGGCGCTGATCGACGCGCTGCGCGACCTGCGCACCGAGACGGTCACCGGCCCCGTCACCATGCGCGGCATCGACCAGCAGGGCACGATGGGCACCTGGGTCGGCGAGACGGTGCTGCGCGGCCGCACCGGCACCATGCGCAACGCGCGCTACGTGGACGGCGCCGAGGTGATGTTCCCCGAGGCCGAGGTGCGCGCGGCGCGTCGCAGCGCCTGATGGATGCAGGCTTCCTGCTGGTCCAGTCCCTGTCGGGGCTGGCCAGCGCCTCCTCCCTGTTCATCATCGCCTCCGGGCTGACGCTGGTCTTCGGCGTCACCCGGATCGTCAACTTCGCGCATGGCAGCTTCTACATGCTGGGCGCCTACATGGCGGTGACGGTGGTGCCCTGGCTGCTGGAGATCGAGCGCAGCCCGTGGCTGTTCTTCGTGGGCGTGCTGATCAGCGCCGCGGTGGTCGGGCTGCTCGGCGTGGCGATGGAACTGCTGCTGCTGCGCCGGATCTACAAGGTGCCGGAGCTGTTCCAGCTGCTGGCGACCTTCGGCGTGGTGCTGATGGTGCAGGATGCGGTGCTGAAGATCTGGGGGCCGGTGGACATCACCGGGCCGCGCGCGCCCGGGCTGCGGCATGGCGTGGAGATCATGGGCCAGCGCTTCCCGGCCTATGAGCTGTTCCTGATCTGCGCGGGGCCGGCGGTGCTCGGCGCGCTGTGGCTGCTGATGCACCGCACGCGCTTCGGCGTGCTGATCCGCGCCGCGACGCGCGACCGGGAGATGGTGGGTGCGCTCGGCGTGAACCAGGCGATGCTGTTCACGGGCACGCTGTTCCTGGGCGCCTTCCTCGCGGGGCTCGGCGGGGCGTTGCAGATCCCGCGCGTGTCCGCCTCGGCGCAGATGGATCTCTCGATCATCACGGAGGTCTTCGTCGTCACCGTGATCGGCGGCATGGGCAGCGTGACCGGCGCCTTCCTGGCCGCGGTGCTGATCGGGCAGCTGCAGGCCTTCGGCGTGCTGGTCTTCCCGAAGATCACGTTGGTGCTGGTCTTCCTGCTGATGGCGGTGGTGCTGGTGGTGAAGCCCTGGGGGCTGCTGGGCAAGCCGGAACCCGCGGCCGGCCGGGCGACGCTGCCGGAAGGCATCCTGCACCCGCGCGGCTTCGCCCTGCCGGAGAAGCTGCTGGCCGCGCTGGCCGTCGCCGCCGCGCTGGCCGTGCCGGTCTTCGGCGATGCCTATGCCGTCAAGGTCGCAACCGAGGTGCTGGTCTTCGCGCTGGCTGCCTTCTCGCTGCACTTCCTGGTGGGCAATGGCGGCATCGTCAGCTTCGGGCATGCGGCGTATTTCGGCCTGGGCGCCTATGCGTCGGGGCTGCTGGTGGTGCGGCTCGGCGTGCCGATGGAGCCGGCGCTGCTGGTGGCGCCGGTGGCCGGCGCGGCCTTCGCCTTCCTGTTCGGCTTCTTCGTCGTGCGGCTGTCGGGCATCTACCTGGCCATGCTGACGCTGGCCTTCGCGCAGATCGCCTATGCCGTCTGCTTCCAATGGGTGGAGGTGACGGGCGGCGACAATGGGCTGGTGGGCGTCTGGCCCTCCGCCTGGGCGACGTCGCGGCATGTGTATCACTACATCGTGGCCGCCGGCGCCATCGCCGGAATCGTCGCGCTGCGCCACGTGATCTATGCGCCCTTCGGCGCGACGCTGCGCGCGGCGCGCGATTCGGCGCCGCGCGCGGATGCCATCGGCATCGATGTCCGCACGCACCAGCTGCTCGGCTTCACCATGGCGGGCGGCGCGGCGGGGCTTGCGGGCGGACTCTACGCCTTCTCGAAGGGCTCGATCGACCCGACGATGCTGGCCATCCCGATGTCGGTGGACTTCCTGGCGATGATCCTGCTGGGCGGCATCCAGACCGTGATGGGCGCGGTGGTCGGCGCGGGCGCCTTCCACGCCATCAAGGACATCTTCATGCCGCTGACCGACTACTGGCGGTTCCTGCTCGGCGCCTCGATCATCGCGCTGGTGCTGCTGTTCCCGCGCGGTCTCGGCGGGGCCTTTGCGTCGGTCCGCGCCCGCGTGGCGGCGGAGCCCGCGCGCGCATGACGCTGCTGGCGGCCGCGGGCCTGAACAAGCGCTTCGGCGGCGTGGTCGCCGCGAAGGATGTGCGGTTCGCGCTGAACGCCGGTGAGATGCTGGCGATCATCGGGCCGAACGGCGCGGGCAAGTCCACCACCTTCAACATGGTGGGCGGCCAGCTGCGGCCCGACAGCGGCCGCGTGCTGCTGGCGGGGCAGGACATCACCGGGTTGCCGCCGCGCGAGGTCTGCCGGCTCGGCGTCGGACGCACCTTCCAGGTGGCGCAGACCTTCCTGTCGATGACCGTCGCGCAGAACGTGCAGATGGCGCTGATCGCCCATGCAGGCCGCACGCGCGAGCTGGTGTCGCGCGCCGAGGCGCTGTACCGCGCGCAAGCCGTCGCGCTGCTCGGCAAGGTCGGCATGGCCGCCGACGCCGACCGCCCGATCGGCGAGCTCGCCTATGGCGACGTCAAGCGGGTGGAGCTGGCGATCGCCCTCGCCGCCTCCCCGCGCCTGCTGCTGATGGACGAGCCGACGGCCGGCATGGCGCCGCGCGAGCGGGCTTCGCTGATGCAGCTGACGGCCGGCATCGCGCGGGAGGAAGGCATCGGCGTGCTGTTCACCGAGCACGACATGGACGCCGTCTTCGCCCATGCCGACCGCATCCTGGTGCTGGTCCGCGGCGAGGTGATCGCCGAAGGCACGCCGGAGGAGGTGCGCGCGAACGAACAGGTGAAGCGCGTCTATCTCGGCACCACCGGCCACAAGGCGGCGCTGCGCGCGCGCCGCGCCGCGCATGTCTGACACGGTGCTGCAGGTCGAGCAGCTCGCCGCCGGCTATGGCCCGGCCGAGGTGCTGTTCGGCGTGGCGCTGGTGCTGCGCCGTGGCGAGGTGGCGGCGCTGATGGGCCGCAACGGCGCGGGCAAGTCCACCACGCTCAAGACGATCATGGGCCTGCTGCCGCCGCGCGCCGGCCGCGTGCGCCTGGCCGGCCAGGACATCACCGGCTGGGCGCCCTATCGCATCGCGCGGCTCGGCCTGGGCTATGTCCCGGAGGAGCGGCGCATCTTCACCGACCTGACGGTCGCGGAGAACCTGGAGGTCGGCCGCCGGCCGGCGCAGCCTGGCCGCGAGGCCTGGACACCGGAGAAGCTCTTCGCGATCTTCCCCAACCTTGCCGAGATGCGGCGCCGCCGTGCCTCCGCGATGTCGGGCGGCGAGCAGCAGATGCTGACCATCGCGCGCACGCTGATGGGCAACCCGGATGCCGTGCTGCTCGACGAACCTTCGGAAGGCCTGGCGCCGGTGATCGTGGAGCTGATGGCCGAAGCCGTGCTGCGCATGAAGGAGGAAGGCATCGCCGTGCTGCTGTCGGAGCAGAACCTGGATTTCGCCGCCGCCGTCGCCGACCGCGCCTATGTCATCGAGAAGGGCAGCATCCGCTTCCAGGGCAGCATGGCGGCGCTCGAGGCGGACGAGGCGATCCGCCAGGCCTATCTGACGGTGTGATGGCGATGGCGCGCATCCTGGCCGGCATCGATGTCGGCGGCACCTTCACCGACCTGCTGCTGCAGGATGCCGATGGCGGCGTGCGCATCGCCAAGGTGCCGACCACCTCGCCGAACCAGGCCGATGGGGTGCTGGCGGCGATCGAGGCCGCCGGCGCCACGGCCGACACGATCGAGCTGATCGTGCACGGCACCACCGCGACCACCAACGCGGTGCTGGAACGCAAGCTGGCCCGTGTCGGGCTGGTCACGACCCAGGGCTTCCGCGACGTGCTGGAACTGGGCCGGCGCACGCGGCCGCAGCCCTACGGCCTCAAGGGCAGCTTCGAACCGCTGGTGCCGCGCGAGCTGCGCCGCGAGGTGGCCGAGCGCATGGATGCAAGCGGCCGGGTCGTGACACCGCTGGACGAGGCCGCCGTGATGCGGGAGGTCCAGGCGCTGCTGGATGCGGGCTGCGAGGCGCTGGTCATCCATTTCCTGCACGCCTACGCGAACCCCGCGCATGAGCGCCGCGCCGGGGAGATCGCGCGCGCGATCTGGCCGAACGGCTACGTCACGCTGGGCCATGAGCTGCTCTCGGAATTCCGCGAATACGAACGCGGCACGACGGCCACGGTGAATGCCGCCGTGCAACCGGTGCTCGACCGCTACCTGCAGCGGCTTCAGGAGAAGCTGGCCGCGCGGGGCCATCCGCGCGACCTGCTCGTCATGAACGGCAATGGCGGCACCATGCCCGCGCGGCTCGTCGCGCGCGAGGCGGCGAAGACGGTGATGTCCGGCCCCGCTTCCGGCGTCATCGCCGCCGCGGCGACGCTGGCGCAGACCGGGCTTTCGAACGCCGTGACCTACGACATGGGCGGCACCTCCACCGATGTCGCGCTGATCGCCGGTGGCGTGCCGGAAGTCTCGGCCGAGCTCTCCATCGCCTATGGCCTGCCGATCCACCTGCCGATGGTCGATGTGCGCACCGTCGGCGCCGGCGGCGGCTCCATCGCGGGCCTCGATGCGGCGGCCATGCTGCGCGTGGGTCCCGAAAGCGCGGGCAGCATGCCGGGCCCGATCTGCTACGGCCGCGGCGGCACGCGGCCCACCATCACGGATGCGAACCTGGTGCTCGGCCGGCTCGATCCCGCGCGGCTGCTCGCGGTGCGCGACGCCGTGCCGATGCAGCGCATCCGCGATGCCTTCGCGCGCGACATCGGCGATCCGCTCGGGCTCGGCGTCGAGCAGGCGGCCGAAGCGGCGATCCGCCTCGCGAACGTCCACATGACGGGCGCGATCCGCATGGTCTCGCTCTCCCGCGGGCATGATCCGCGCGACTTCGTGCTGTTCGCCTTCGGCGGCGCGGGGCCGCTGCACGCGGTCGCGCTGGCGCGCGAGATCGGCATCCCGGAAGTCCTGGTGCCGGCGCGGCCGGGGCTGACCAACGCGCTCGGCTGCCTCGTCGCCGATCTCCGCCAGGATCTCGTCAACACGCTGAATCGCGGGCTCGACGAACTGCCGGAGGAGGACATCGCCGCGACGCTGCGCGGCCAGCGCGAGCGCGGCATCGCCGTGATCCGGGCCGGCGGCGCGGAGGTGGAGGAGGTCACGGTCCTGCACGCGGCGGAGATGCAGTTCCGCGGCCAGACCCATCTGCTGCGCGTCGCGCTGCCGCGCCACGATGTCACGCGCGCAGAGATCCAGGCAGCCTTCGAAGCCGCCTATCTCGCCGGTTTCCAGGTGCGGCTGCCGGAGATCCGTGCCGTCCTCGTCAACCTGAACACCAGCGTGATCGGCCGGCGCCGCCGCCTCGACCTCTCGACGCTGCTCGGCACCGGCGGCCGGCAGGAGGAGGCACGCATCGGCGAACGGCCGCTCTTTGCCGACGGCGCCTGGCACCGCGCCGATGTCTGGCAGAGGGAGGCGCTGCCCCGCGGCGCGCGCATCGCCGGGCCTGCCATCATCAACCAGGCGGACGCGACGACCATCCTGGAGCCCGGCAGCGAGGCCGTGGTCGACCAGATCGGCAACCTGCGCATCCGGGTGACGGCATGATGGATCCGCTGACACTCGCCGTGATCCAGGCGGGCCTCCAGCAGGTCTGCAACGAGATGGACATCGCCTTCTCCCGCGCCGCTTTCTCGCCGGTGATCGCCGAGGCCGAGGACCGCTCAGACGGCATCTACGGCGCGGCGGACGGCGCGCTGATCGCCCAAGGCGAGCTCGGCCTGCCGGTCTTCGTGGGCGCGATGACCCATTCGGCGGCGCATCTGACGCGGCTGGTCGCCGAGGGCGCGATCGCTGCGCCGGAGCCCGGCGACATCTACGTCGTCAACGATCCCTATCTCGGCGGCACGCATCTGATGGATGTGCGCTTCGCCAAGCCGGTCTTCGTGGAGGGCAGCCTGTTCTGCTGGCTGCAGAACACCGGCCATTGGCCCGACATCGGCGGCATGGTGCCCGGCGGCTTCAGCGCGCACGCGACGGAGGTCGAGCAGGAAGGCCTGCGCCTGCCGCCGGTGAAACTGTTCAAGCGGGGGCAGCTGGACCGCGAGATCCTGGCGATCATCCAATCCAATATCCGCGTCGCCGAACAGCGGATCGGCGACATCAAGGCGCAGGCGGCGGCGCTGCTGGTCGGCGAGACGCGGCTGGCGGAGATGATCACCCGCCACGGCGCGACGACGCTGCAGGCCGCGATCGCCGACATCCGCGCGCTGGCGGCGGAGCGTATGCGCGCGGAGATCCGGCGCATCCCGGACGGCGTCTATCGCAGCGAGGCCTTCGTCGATTCCGACGGGGTGGTGGATGCCCCGCTGCGCATCGCGCTCACCCTCACCAAGCGCGACGACAGGCTCGTCTTCGATCTTTCCGGCTCCTCCCCGCCCTGCCGCGGGCCGATGAATTCCGTCTGGTCCACCACCTGCTCCGCCGTCTACCTCGCCATGAAGCACGTCTTCCCCGACGTGCCCATCAATGCCGGCACCTTCGAGCCTCTCGAGGTGATGCGGCCGGAAGGCACCTTCCTCGATGCGCGCTACCCGCGCCCGGTCTCAGGCTGCGCGGCGGAGGTCTCGCAGCGCGTGGCGGAAGCGGTGTTCCTGGCGCTGGCGCAGGCCATCCCCGGTGCGCTCTGGGCCGCGCCCGCCGGCACCTCCGGCAATTTCGCGCTCGGCGGCCACGACCCGGCGCGTGGTGCTGGCTATGTGATGTACCAGATCACCGGCGGCGGCTATGGCGGCACCGCGGAAGCCGACGGCCTGACGAATGGCTGTTCCACCATCGGCATCAGCAAGACGCCGCCCGTGGAGGTGATGGAGCAGTACTTCCCCATCCTGTTCCGCCGCTTCGCGCTGCGCGAAGGCTCGGGCGGCGCGGGGCATCGTCGCGGCGGCTTCGGCGTGCACTACGAGGTGGAGCTGCTGCGCGGCGAGGCGCGCGCGAGCTTCGTCATGGACCATGGGCGCTTCGGCCCGCCGGGCGTGCTGGGCGGCGGTGATGGCGCGGCCAATGTCGTCAAGCTGCATCGCGGCGGCGTCACCACCATCCCGCTGCATCTGTCGAAGGACCAGGGGCTGGAACTCGCACCCGGCGACCGCGTGGAAGTGTTGACGCCGGGCGGCGGCGGCTATGGCGACCCGCTGGCGCGCGATCCCGATCTCGTCGCCCGCGACGTGGCGCGCGGCTACTACACGGCGGAGGAAGCCGCGCGGCTCTGGGCCGTGGCGCTGCGCGACGGCGCCGTCGATGCCGCCGCCACGGCGCGGCTGCGCGCGGAACGCGCCGCTTGACCGCCTATCACCGCCCGGCGACGCTGGCCGATACACTCGCCAAGCGCGTGCCGGTGCATCACTCCGGCGCCCGTCGCGCGCCGAGCGTGCGCACACGCACGCGCGCCAGCTGCACCAACCAGACGCCGACCGGCGCCTGCCGCGGCTTCGGCTCTCCGCAGGCGGCGATCGCGACGGAAAGCCTGGTGAACCAAGCAACGGCGCAGCTCGGCCTCGGTCGCTGGGAGATCGGGCGACACGACGCGCTCGGGCGCGGCCGGGCAGTGCATGAGGCAGTGTGCGCGCTGCGGCAGCCTCTCCTGGCCACCGCCACCGCCGGCGACGAGGCCGTGCTCGCGCTCGATGGCGCGCGGCTGCGGTTGACGGACGCTGGCGGTGGCGGGCGGGCGCTCGACCTTGCCTCGGTCACCGAAGACGTCGAAGCCGACGCCACCTACCATCCGCCAACGACGGTGCGAGACGCCGAACGCCAGCGCAAGCCATCTGCCACCGGCGACTTCGCCGCGCAGAGCGCGCTTGCCACGATGGTCTGCACGGCGAAGGTGGACGATGTCGTCGCGTCGCAGGATGTCAGCCGGGCAGTCAACGCAAGGCTCGTGCTCGGAAAGATCCATGGCGGCATCGCGAACGGGCTCGGCCTCGCGTTGATGGAGGAACTCATCCCCGGCGGCACCGAGAAGCCGTGCCGCGATCTGATCCAGACGGCGGCCGACATGCCACCGATCCGCGTCCACCTCATCGAGGATTCCGAGCCCGAAGGCCCCTTCCGCGCGAAGGGCGAGCGCGAACCCGCGCTGGTGTCGATCGCGCCCGCCATCTTGTCGGCGATGCGCCACGCCGCGGGTGTCACGCTGCGACAGGTGCCGGTGCTGCCGCATGGCCGCCGGGCCACGATGCAGGAGAGCGCGCCATGACCGAGGATCGCGTCGGCCTGCAGGCAAGGTCGGACAAGTTCGGCCAGGCGGAGGGGGCGGACGGCATCGTGCGCTGCGATGCCTGCCCGGTGCTCTGCCGCATTCGTCCAGGCCGCAGCGGCGCCTGCGCGCGCTACGCCAACGAGGGCGGCCAGCTGGTGCGCACCGATCCCGCCGTGGCGCTCGCCCGCGCCGTCGAGAGCGGCGGCCCTGTCGTCGCCTTCGCCGATGGCGCCTGGGACGGCAAGCTGCTCGACCCGTCGCGCGCCTTCGTCACCGGCATCGGCGCCGGCACCACCTATCCCGACTACAAGCCGGCGCCCTTCATCGTCGGGAGCACGCATGACGGCGTCGAGACCGTCACCGTCGTGACCGAGGGCATCTTCAGCTATTGCGGCGTCAAGGTGAAGATCGACACCGATCGGCATCTCGGGCCTGAAGGCGCCGCAGTGCGCGCGCAGGGCGAGCAGGTCGGCCACGTCACCACCGCCGAATACGGCAGCCAGATGCTGAGCCTCGGCGGCGTGCGGCACCTGACGGGTGGCAGCAAGCGCGAAGGCACCGTCACCTGCGACACGCTGCTGAAGCTCTGCGCCGGCGATGCCGTCGAACTGGCGATCGACGGAGGCCACGCGGTGCGGGTGCAGGCCGGCCAGGCCCCCGTGGTGGACGGCAAGCCGGAAGCGCGCATGCGCGTCGGCTGCGGCAGCGCGACGGTGGGCATCTTCGCGCAGCAATGGCTCGGCCATGCGGACGAGGTGATCGTGGTGGACGACCACATCACCGGCGTGCTGTCGGAACACCAGGCGGGCAAGGTGCTGGGCATGCGCGCAGCGGGCGTCCGCGTGCGCGGCCGCCGCTCGACGCCGGGACGCTACTTCCAGGTGGCGCGGCCGGGTCTCGGCTGGGGCGGGACGGACATCACCGATCCGCTGGCGATCATTGAGGCGATCGACCCGAAGACCGCCTGGCCCGGCTTGCGGCTGCTGCTGACCTCGACGACCGGCGAGGATTCGATGTGGTGCGTGCTGGACGACCAGCTGCGCCCCATACCGCAGCAGATGCCGGACCCGGTGCGGAAGGTGGTCGACCGCATCGGCGAGAATTGCGAGCCCTCGCTCTGCACGGTGCTGTTCATGGCGGGTGCTGGCGGATCGCTGCGCGCTGGCGTCACCGAAAATCCCGTGCTGCTGACGCGCGCCGTCGCGGCCGGCGAGGTGCGCGTGACGATGGGCGGCGCGCCGGCCTATCTCTGGCCCGGCGGCGGCATCACCGTGATGGCGGATGTGCTGCGGTTTCCCGGTCGCGCCTTCGGCTACGTGCCGACACCCGCGCTCGTCGCGCCGATCGAGTTCACGCTGCCGCGCGCGCTCTACGCGCGGCTTGGTGGCCACATGGCGGAGATCGTGCCGGTCGAGGAGTTGCTGCGCGGGCTCGGCGCCTCGCTGCGCGTGGAAGGCTGGCTGCCCGGCAATCCCTGGCCGTTCGCGCGGCCGCCTGGCTGATGCAGGGGCCGGCCGCGCGTCGCCTGTCCGATGGCCGCCTGCACCTGCAGCACGGTCCGATCGACGTGGTGCTGCGTGCCTGGGGCAGCGCGGACACCGTGCGCGCCGCCGAAGGCGCAGCCGTCGCCCGCTTCCCGACCGTCCTGTTCCAGCTTGTGGAGGAACTGCCGGTGCTGCGGCGGCCCGTCGCGGCCGCGCCTTTGCCACGCGGGGATGTCGCGCGCCGCATGCACGACGCCTGCGTGCCCTTCGCGACGCGCGGGGTCTTCGTCACGGCCATGGCGGCTGTGGCAGGCGCGGTGGCGGACGAGCTGCTGGCAACGATGCGCGCCGCCGCGGGGCCCGCGCTGCGGCGCGCCTACGTGAACGACGGCGGCGACATCGCGCTGCACCTGTCGGACGGCGAGAGCATCGCCATCGGGCTGGTCGCCGACGTCACCGGCGTGGGTGGCCTCGACGGTGCGGTGCATCTCGATGCATCGCAGGCGATCGGCGGCATCGCGACCTCCGGCCGGCATGGCCGCTCCTTCTCGCTCGGCATCGCGGATGCGGTGACGGTGCTCGCGCGCGATGCCGCGACGGCCGATGCCGCGGCGACGCTGATCGCCAACGCCGTCGACGTCCCCTCCCCGGCCGTCATCCGCCGCGCGGCATGCGACCTCGATCCCGACAGCGATCTCGGCGCGCTGCCGGTCACCGTCGCCGTGGCTGCTCTGACGGATGCGGAGATCGAGGCGGCGCTCGCGGCCGGCGCAGCGCGCGCCGCCGCCTGGATCGAAGCCGGGCTGATTCGCGCCGCCGCCTTGCGGCTTGCGGGCCGCGCGCGCAGCCTCGGCGCGCCTCTCACCCCGATCGCGGAGCACCGCCGATGAGCGAGCAGATCGAGATCCGCAAGACCGTGCTCTGCGTCGAGGAGGTGCAGCACGATGGCGGGCCGCCGCTCGCCACCCCGATCCGCAAGGGCTGGTGCGCGGTGGTGCTGCGCAATCCCTTCGCCGGCCGCTACGAGCCGGAGTTGATGTGGATGATGGAGGCGATGAAGCCCGTCGGCCTGATGGTCGCGCAGCGGCTTCTCGCCGGCCTCGGCGGCAAGGCCGATGCGGTCGAAGCCTACGGCAAGGGCGGCCTGGTCGGCGCGGCGGGCGAGCAGGAACATGGTGCGCTGTGGCATGTCGCCGGCGGCTACGCGATGCGCGGCCTGCTCGGCCAGGCGCTCGCGATCGTGCCGTCGATGACGAAGGTGGGACCGATGGGCGCGCCGCTCGACCTGCCGATCCATCACCGCAACGCGGCCTATGTGCGCAGTCATTTCGATGGCATCACCTGCGTCGTCCCGGATGCGCCGCGGGCGGAGGAAATCGTTTTCGCCCTCGCCATGACCACCGGCGGCCGCCCGCATGCGCGCGTCGGCGGATTGCGGCAGGAGGAGATCGCGCGCTGGGACGGGCAGCGCTGACGCGCGGCCGCCGGGGCTTGCGGTGACGCTCGGCGGCGTGGCAAGAAGCGAACACAACAGGAACTTCTCGCAACCCGCGCATGTCCGCTCCGCTTCGCATCCGGCTCTTCCTGCCCGGCGCCATCGCGCTCGCCATGCTGCCCGGCGCACCGCGGCGCGAGGCATCGGCCATGCAGGTGGAGACCGGTGCGATCGAGGTGCTCGATGGCGACACGCTCCGCATCGCCGGCGTCCCCGTGCGGCTGCGCGGCCTTGACGCGCCGGAGCTGCGCGCCCGCTGCGAGCGGGAGAAAGCGCTGGCCGAGCGCGCGAGGCAGCGGCTCGAGCAGCTGGTCGTGCCGGGCGTGCGCCTCGACCGCATAGGCCGCGACCGCTACGGCCGCACGCTTGCGGAGGTGCGCGACGATGCCGGCCGCGATGTCGCGCAGGTCATGATCGGCGAAGGGCTCGCCGTGGCATATGCGGGGCATGGCCGCCGCCCGGGCTGGTGCGGCTGAACGCAGGGGCCGTGGGCTACGGTCGCGCTGCGCCATCGGCCGCCGGCGGCCCGCTCACCGAAGGCGCGGCAGGCCGCCGGAGAGCCAGTCGCGATAGAAGTCCCGCACATGCGGGAAGACGGCGCGGCCGAAGGCGCGCCGTGCCTCCTCGGCGGCCGAGAGCGGGCGCGCGAAGAAGGCGGCGATCTCCTCCAGCACGGCGTCGCGGTCTATCCGCGTGAAGCGGCCTTCGTGCAGCACCACCTCTCCGCCGACCAGCACCGTCTTCACCGAGGCCGGCTTGGCCCGCTGCACCAGCACATCGACCAGCGGCACCTCCGGGTCCTGCCAGGGCCAGGTGACGGCACGCCAGTCCAGCAGCACGATGTCCGCGTGGCAGCCCGGCGAAAGCCGCCCGACGCTGCTGCCGAAGGGCGTCGTGCCGGCGCCGTGCTGGGACGCCATCCGCAGCACCTGCGCTGGCGTCGGGCAGGGCGCGTCATGGCCCGGCGTGCGATGCGCGCGCAGCACCAGCCGCATCTCCTGCAGCATGTCGCGGTCATCGTTCAGCCCGGCCTCGTCGATGCCGAGCGCCACCGGCACGCCGCGCGCAAGGAAGCGGTTCACCGGCGCAAGCCCCGACTTCAGCCGGAAGTTGGACGAGCAGTTGTGGCAGATGCGCGTGCCGTCATGCGCGCAGGCGTCGATATCCGCGTCGCTCAGCCAGACGCCGTGGCCGAGCGTCAGGTGCGGCCCGGTGATGCCGAGGCGCCGCAGGTGCGCGAAGGCCGAGCCGCCGGTGCGGCGCTGCGCGTATTCGTGCTGGTAGGGCGTCTCCAGCAGGTGCAGGTGCATCGGCACCCTGTGTCGCCGCGACAGCTCCGCGCAGGCCAGCAAGGCATCGTCCGACATCCAGTGCAGATTGGCAGGCGAGAGCTGGATGGCGATGCGCGGATCGCGCTCCGCCAGCGTCAGCAGGTCCTCCATGAGCGAAAGCTGCTCGGCGAGCGGGATGGTGAAGCGGTCGAAATACGCCGCCATTGGTGGCTGCAGCTCGGGCGGCAGGCTGGCCGTGAAGGCGGCGTCGTCGCCATAGACCAGCCGATTCTGGTCGCGCAGCGCGTAGGAATAGCTGGCGCGCATGCCGACCTCGCGATACGCGGCCGTCACGTCGCGCGCAGCGTCGAGAACCTGTTGCGGCCCGCCCGGCACGCGCGAGTGCAGGTGCTGCACGGTGGTGACGCCGGAGGCCAGCATTTCAAACGCGGAGAACAGGGTGTCCAGCCGCATGTCGAGGTCGCGGAAACCCAGGCGTGCGGCGAACCACAGTTCGAGCGGCAGGTCGGGCGCGCCGAGTTGCACCGGCGTCGTGCCGACATGGTGGTGCGCGTTGACCAGACCGGGCATCGCCACCTGCCCCGCACCGCCCACAACCTCGGCCCGCGGATGCCGCGCGACGAGATCGGCGAAGCGCCCGATCATCGCGACGCGCCCGCCGGCCACGGCGATCGCCGCGTCTTCGTGCAGCAGGGGCGCGTCATCCGCGCCGAATCCTTCGAGCACGGTGTCGGCGCGAACCAGCAGCGTCACCTCGTCCTGCATCGTCCCCGTCCCTCGGCCCGTTGCATGCCCCGCCCGCAGTCTTGCATGCTGGCGAGGACGGGCAAGGGCGCCGCGCGCGCCAAGGAGGCTTCGCCATGGCGCATCAGCGCTTCCGCCGCTTCAACACGGGCCTGTACTACAAGGACCAGGACATCAGGAACGAGATGTCGATGGTGGTGAAGGCCGGCAACCTGATCTTCCTGCGCGGCCAGACCGGCTTCACGCTGGAGGGCGGCTTCGTGGGCCTGGGCGATGCCGCCGCGCAGGCCGACCAGGCGATGCGCAACGTGAAGACGCTGCTGGAAGAAGCCGGATCGCGCATGGAGCACATCTGCAAGATCACCACCTACATCACCGACCGCGCGTATCGCGAGCCGGTCTACCAGGTGATCGGCCGCCATCTCGGCGACATCGCGCCGGTCGGCACGGGCCTCATCGTCAACGGCCTCGCGCTGCCGGAAATGCTGGTGGAGATCGATATCGATGCCGTGATCCCGGCATGAGCGGCGTTCTCGCGCGCGACGGCACGCTGCATCTCGGCGGCCTCTCGGCCGGGCATGCGGCGCAGGAGTACACGCCCGACGCGGCGGCGCGCCAGGCGGAGGCGGTGTTCGACGCGCTGGAGGAACGGCTGGCGCAGGCCGGCGCGCGGCTGACCGACCTCTGCAAGATCACCATGCAGATCGCCGACCGCGCGTATCGCCAGGCGGTCTATGGCGTGATGGGGCGTCGGCTGATGGGCGTGCGGCCGGTCTCCACCGGCTTGATCGTCAAGGCGCTGCACGATCCGCGCGCGTTGTTCCAGCTCGACGCCTTCGCCGAGCCGGGCGGGCCGCATGAGCGCATCCGGCCCTACCGCTCCACGGCGATGCCATATGGGCGGGATCGCCAGCCCTTCCTCGCCGAGTTCTGCATGGCGGTGCGCACGCCGCGACGCGTCTTCCTGCGCGGGCAGACGGGCGGCACGCTGGACGGCGTGTTCCTCGGCGCCAACGATCCGGGCCTGCAGGCGAGGCTCGCCATGGACAATGTCGAGACGCTGCTCGGCGATGCCGGCTGCACGCTGGCGGACGCCGTCTTCGCCACGGTCTACGTGACGGACCGCGCGCATATCGCGCAGGTGATGCGGCAGGTGGCGCCGCGCCTCGCGCCGCATCCGGTCACGCACACGCTGTACGTCGTGAAGGGCCTGGCGGCGCCGGAACTGCTGATGGAGGTCGACGTCCACGCCGTGCGCGCCACTCCCGGCTGACGGGCGGCGGCTATTCCGCCGCGGCCAGCGCGGCGGGCGCGCGCGCCAGCTCCGCCGCCGGGATATGGCAGGCGATGCGGTGGCCCGGCGCCGGGACCTGCACGGGCGGGGCCTGGTCCTCGCAGATCGCGCCGAGCTTCGCCGGGCAGCGATGCGCGAAGCGGCAGCCGCGCTCGGCCGGCGCGGCGAAGACATCGCCCGCCAGCCGCATCCGCGCCGCCGCGCGCCCGCGCGCGCCGACCACCGGCACGGCGGACAGCAGCGCCTGGGTGTAGGGATGGTAGGGGGGCGAGAGGACCTGGGCGGCCGCCCCCTCCTCGACGATCGCGCCGCGATACATCACCGCGATCCGGTCGGCGACATGCGCCACCACGCCGATGTCGTGCGAGATGAACAGGTAGGCAACGCCAAGCGTGTCGCGCAGGTCGCCCAGGAGGTTCAGCACCGCCGCCTGCACCGACACGTCCAGCGCGCTGACCGCCTCGTCGCAGACCAGCAGGTCCGGCCGGCTGGCCAGCGCGCGGGCGATGCCGATGCGCTGCTTCTCGCCGCCCGACATCTGGTGCGGGTAGCGCGTGCGATAGGCAGGCGTCAGCCGGACCAGCGCCAGCAGCCGCTCGACCTCCGCCGTCGCGGCCGCGCCACGCGCCAGGCCGAAGCGTTCCATCGGCCGGCGCAAAGCCTGGTCCACCGTCTGCCGCGGATTGAGCGAGGTGTCGGGATTCTGGAAGACGATCTGCGCACGGCGACGGAAGGCATCCGGCGGCTTCGGCGGAACCTCCTCGCCGTCGAACCCGATGCGGCCGCGATCCGCAGCGATCAGCCGCAGCACCAGCCGCCCCAGCGTGGACTTGCCGCAGCCGCTTTCGCCGACCAGGCCGATCACCTCGCCCCGCCGCAGCGTCAGGGAGACGCCGTCCACCGCGCGCACCTCCGCGCGCCGGCGGAACATGCCGGCGAAGCCGCTGTCGAGGGAGAAACTGCGCGCCAGGTCCTGCGCCTCCAGCAGCGATGCGCCGGGCGGGGCGCGGGTGGTGGCGACCGGCTCCGGCTGCGGCCATGGCAGGTCGCGCACGGCCTCCGCGCGATGGCAGGCGACCGCGCGTGCATCGCCGTGGCGCAGCGCCTGGGGCGCTGCGCAGCCCGCCGCGGCGAAGGGACAGCGCGGGCGGAAATTGCAGCCGGGATCGGGCTGCGTCAGGTCCGGCAGGCTGCCGGGGATCGGCGCCAGGCGCGCGATCCGCCCGCGATCGATGCGCGGCAGCGCCGCCAGCAGGCCGCGCGTATAGGGGTGGCGCGGCGCATCCAGCAGATCCGCCGTGCGCCCGGCCTCCGCGACGCGGCCGGCATAGAGCACGGTCAGCTCGTCGCAGAGCCGGTCCACGATGCCGAGGTTGTGGCTGACCAGCAGCATGGAGACGCCGCGTTCCGCGCGCAGCTTCTCGAGCAGGTCGAGGATCTGCGCCTCCACCGTCACGTCCAGCGCGGTGGTCGGCTCGTCCAGCAGCAGCAATTCCGGCTCGCAGGCCAGCGCGGTTGCGATCACGGCGCGCTGCTTCATCCCGCCCGACAGCTGGTGCGGATAGGCCTGCGCCACGGCCGCGGGGCGCGGAATGCCCATCTCCGCCAGCAACTCCACCGCACGCGCCAGCGCCGCGCGCGGCGACAGGCCGCGATGCTGCACCAGCGGCTCGGCCACCTGCGCGCCGATGCGCAGCGCCGGATTCAGCGCCGCGGCGGGGTCCTGGAACACGGTGCCGATGCGCGCGCCGCGCAGCCGCGCCGCCGCCGCGCGCAGATCCTCGCCCGCGAAGGACATGCGGTCGGCCGTGACCGTCGCCTCCTTCCCCAGCAGGCCGAGCAGGGCCAGCACGACGGAGGATTTGCCCGAGCCGCTTTCCCCCACCAGCCCCATCGCGCCGCCGCGCGGGATGGCGAGCGAGACGCCATCGAGCGCGCGCACCGCGCCGCGCGCCGTGTCGTAGGCAAGCGACAGGCCGGCGATGTCGAGCAGCGGCTCAGCCATGCCCGCGCCCCCGCATGCGCGGATCGAGCAGGTCGCGCAGCCCCTCGCCCACCACGTTCACCGCGATCAGCAGCAGGCAGAGGCAGATGCCGGGGGCGAGGCCGATCCACGGCGCTTCCGAGATGAAGGGCCGCGATTCCGCGATCATCAAGCCCCATTCGCTGTCCGGCGGCTGCGGGCCGAGGCCGAGGAAGGACAGCGCCGATCCCAGCAGGATCGCGAAGGTGATGCGCAGCGCCGTCTCCACGATCAGCGGCGGCCAGGCATTGGGCAGGATCTCGCGCACCAGGATGTGGAAGGCGCCCTCGCCGCGCGCGCGTGCGGCTTCCACGAAGTCCTCGGCCAGCAATTCGAGCGCCACGGCGCGCGCCAGCCGCGTCATGATCGGCACATAGACCAGCCCGACGGCGAGCACCGTCTTGAACAGGCCGGGCTCCGTCACCGCCAGGATCAGCAGGCCGAGCAGCACCGGCGGCAGGCTGATCATCAGGTCCACGCCGCGCATCACCACTTCCTCCACCCAGCCGCGATGGAAGGCGGCGATCAGGCCGAGCGGCACGCCGATCACCAGGCTGATCGCGGTGGCGCCGAAGCCCATCAGCAGCGAGTGATGCGCGCCGGCCAGCACGCGGCTGAACACGTCGCGGCCGAATTCGTCCGTGCCGAACCAGTGCTCGGCGGAGGGCGGCCGCAGCCGCATGCGCATGGAAAAGCCCTGCGGGTCGTAGGGCGCGATCCAGGGCCCGAGGATCGCCAGGATCGCGATGGCGCCCACCACCACCAGCCCGACGACCAGCGTGCGCGGCAGGCGCCGCCGCGGCGCTGCGGTCGCGGCGCTCGCGCTCATGCCGCCGTGCCGCCGACGCGGATGCGCGGGTTCAGCACGGCATAGAGGATGTCGGCCGCCAGGTTGGCCAGCGCATATACCGCCGTCACCACGATCATGCCGCCCATCATCAGCGGCAGGTCCTGGTTGTCGATGGCGTAGATCAGCATCCGCCCGAGGCCCGGATAGGCGAAGACGCTTTCCACCACGACGATGCCGCCGATCAGGATCCCGACATCCACGGCCAGCACGGTGATCGCCGGCAGCAGCGCATTGGGCAGGGCGTGGCGGCGCAGCACGATGCGCTCCGGCAGGCCCTTGGCGCGCGCCGCAAGCACGTAGCGGCTTTCGATCGCTTCCAGCATCGAGGACCGCACCAGCCGCGAGACATGCGCGATCAGCCCGAGCACCAGCGTGGAGACCGGCAGCACCAGGTGCTTCGCCCAGCCGAGCAGCCCGCCATCCGCGATCGGCGTGTAGCCGGTGGCCGGCAGCCAGCCGAGCCAGACGGCGAAGAACAGGATCACCAGGATGCACCAGAAGAATTCGGGCACCGCGATGAAGAAATACTGCCCGAGCGTCAGCGCCTGGTCGCTGGCCGAGCCCTTGTGCACGGCGGAATGGATGCCCGCCCAGATGCCGAGGATCGCCACCAGCACGATGCTGACCCCGGCCAGCACGGCCGAACGCCCGAGCGCCTCCATGATCACCGGGCCGGCCGGGCGTTCCATGGTGATGGACAGGCCGAAATCGCCGCGCAGCAGGCCAGAGAACCAGCGCCAGTACTGCACAGGCAGCGGGTCGTTCAGGCCCAACTTCTCCTCCAGCGCCGCGATCGCCGCGGCCGTCGCATACTCGCCCAGGATCATGTGGGCGACGCTGCCCGGCAGGATGTGGACGATGGCGAAGACCAGGACCGTCATCGCCCACAGCACGAAGACGACCGAGGCGAAGCGCCGGAGGAGGAAGCGCGCCATCAGGCCGCCCCGCTCACGTGGCGATGAAACCGCGGCGCAGGTCGAACCAGCGCATCGGATGCGTCTGCACGTCGCGCACGCTGCTGCGATAGGCGCAGGCGAAGTTCACCGCATAGGCGATGTAGCCCGGCGGGTTGTCCGCCAGCGCGCGCTGCATCTCCTGATAGAGCGGCCGCTGCCGCGCCGGGTCACCCGTCAGTCGCGCGGCTTCCAGCGCGCGATCGACGCGCGGCTCGTTGTACAGCCACAGCCTTTCGTTCCAGCTGCCCTTGCTGTGCAGGAACGGGTAGGTCGCGGTGTCCACCGTCGGGCGCGCGAAATAGCCGTCCACGTAGAAGGGCGCCTTGCCGGAGACCTCCGCCGCGTAGCGCGCGAAGGGCACGCGCTGGATCTCGATCTCGAAGCCCGCGGGCCGCGCCAGCTGCTGCAGCGTGACGCCGAGGCGTTCGCGCACCGGGCGGCCAACCGGGATCACCAGCGGGACGCGGAGGCCGTTCGGATGGCCCGCTTCGCGCAGCAGCCGGCGCGCGGCCTGCGGATCGGCGCGTTCCGGCAGGCGGATGTCCTCGGCGAAGAAGGGATGGCCGGGCGGGATCGGGCTGATGGTCGGGCGGCCTTCGCCGAACAGCACGGCTTCCACGACATCGGCCTTGGGCACGGCGAGGTGCAGCGCGCGGCGGACACGGATGTCGTTGAAGGGCGCGATGCCGTTGTGCATGATCGCGCCGTCCCAGGACGCGGTGGCCACGCTTTCGACGCGGATGTTCCGCGCGTCGCGCAGCTGGCGGATGTTCTCCGGCCCCAGGTCCCACACGACGTCGAGGTCGCCGGCCTGAAGGGCTGCGATGCGCACCGACATCTCCGGCAGGATGCGCAGCTCCACCCCGTCCAGCCGCGGCTGGCCCTGTTCCCAGTATTCCGGGTTGCGCGCCAGCACGATGCGGTCGCCGGGCGCGTAGCTGCGGAACTGGAACGGCCCGGTGCCGCTGGGCCGCGTCATCAGCTCCTCGATCCGGTCGGCGGGGATGATCTTCACCTGGCGATCGGACAGGATGTCGGCGAAGCCGCCATAGGGGTAGGACAGGCGGAAGATCACCGTGTGCGGATCGGGCGCCTCCATCGCCTCGACCATCTCGTAGTTGGTGCGCACGGGCGACGCCGTCGACGGGTCCAGCACGCGGCGGAAGGTCGCGATCACGTCCTCGGCCGTCATCGCGCGCCCGTGGTGGAAGCGCACGCCGCGACGCAGCCGGAAGGTCCAGGTCTTCAGATCCTCGGAGAAGGTCCAGGATTCCGCGAGCTCCGGCTCCACCTGCTGGTCCTCGCGCATGCGAACCAGGCCGTTGAACATCAGCTGGTTGAGGATGTACTCCTCGCCGATCGTGGTGCGCGCGGGATCCAGGAAGCGCAGGTTGCTGCTGACGGCGATGCGCAGCACTCCGCCGCCGGCCTGGGTCGCGCCGGGCCTCGGCAGGGACGCGGCGGCGATCAGCGCCGGCAAAGCGAGGGCGGTGCGGCGATGCAGCTTCATCTCGGTCTCTCCGGCGGTTTCAGGTGACGCCCGGCGCGGCGTCGGGGTCGATGGCACGCGTCACGAACAGCTGGACGGAAGGCGCATAGGCGTTCCACAGGCGGCGCAGCGCGGAGATCGCCTCCGGCGCCTCGTCCACGCGCAGATCGACCAGCGGGAAGACCTCCCGCTCCACGACGAGCAGCGCGGAGGAGATGACGGGCCGTCCCTCGCCGCCCGCGGCTTCCCCGGCTTCCATCGCGCGCATCAGGCGTTCGGCCAGCGGCTCCGCCTCCGCCTGCGCGAAGGCCTCGGCCATCGCGGCCGGCACGCGGTCATTCGCCAGGATGTTGCCCAGCGCGACGCAGCCCGGGCCGTGCACGGCATTCAGCGCGGGCTTGACGTTCGCGCCATGGAAATGCGCGGTGCGGCCCTGGCGGTCGATCGCCGCCAGCTGCCGCCAGCGGTGATGCGGGGTGGAGACGACGAGCGCCGCCAGCGTCTGTTCCGCGCTCGCCCCGGCGCGCAGCAGCGAGAGCCCGAGCGGCCCGAGCCGCGGATCGGTGCGGTGCTGCGTCAGGATGCCACCCACGCCGGCTGCCGCATGCGTGCAGCGCGACCCGACCGCCAGGCTGGATGTAGCGACAGCCGCGCCGAACTGGCCCGTGCGCCGGCAATGGCCGAGGAGCGAGTAGGTCATTGCGCGCGGTGTCCTCCGTCGCCCCCGCATCGTGGGAAACCGCCGCGCCGCTGTCCATCCCGAAATGCGGCGCGCCGGAAGCGCGGCGCGCCCCGAAATGGCGCGGCAGTGCGCATCATGCCTGCGGCGTGGTCACGCGCGCGGCGGTCGCCGCGTCCATCCGCGGCACCGGCGCCATCGGCGCGGCGCAGGCGGACAGCGCGATCAGCGCGGCGACACTCGCCGCATGCTTCAGCTGTTCGGGGCGTACCTTGTCCGGCGTGTCAGCCGAGGTCAGCAGGAAACGCAGGTTCGACCCGGGCCTGTCGAAGCCGGCGCAGAGCCGCAGCGCCGGAATGCCATGCCGGAGGAAATTCGCATGGTCCGAATTGCCGAAGAAAGGCTCGGCTATGGCCAGATCGAGTCCTGCCGGCGCCAGCGCGTCCCGCAAGAAGCCGGCCATGCCCGGCACGCCGCTGGTCAGCGCCGCAAGCCCTTCCGCGCCCGCCACGCTGTCCAGGTTCACGTTCAGCACGCGCCGCATGCGTTCCGCCGGCGCCAGCGCGGCCAGATGCGCGGCGGAACCGAGCAGCGCCCATTCCTCGATGTTGAACAGCGCAAGCTGCAGCCCGCGCGCAAGCCCCGGCACCACATCGCGCGCCGCCTCCGCCACGGCCAGCGCGCAAGCCAGGCCGCTCGCGTTGTCGATCGCGCTCTGCGCCAGGTCGTGGCCATCGATATGGGCGGAGAGCACCACCAGCTGCTCCCCCGTGCCGTCGATCGTGGCGAACAGGTTGTCCGCGCTGCGGTCCTCGAACACGCCCTCCGTGAACAGCGTCACCCTCTCGCCCGACAGACGTGCCAGCGCAGCACCCGCTTCGGCGCTGATCCCCGCGCAGGGAATGTTGTCCGGGCCGCCATCGCCGGCCGAGCCGGTCACCTTCAGCAGCCCGGGCTCATGGCAGGCGATGAGAAAGGCCGCGGCGCCGGCGTCCCTCGCCGCCTCGTACTTCCGCCGGCGATGCATGTGGCCCGTGCCGAGCATGAATTCATGCCGCACCAGCACCACCGCGCCGCGCACCGCATCGCCCGCCGCCGCGATCTGCGCGGGCGTGCCGCGGCCGAGATCGAGCAATGGCGCCACCAGCCCACCCGCCGGCGTCGCCGGCGACCGTCCCAGCGCCTGCGCCGGCCACTCGGCGCCGCCAGCCCGCACGCAGGCCGGCCCGCGCGTCCAGCCGCGATAGGCGATCGCCTCGCGCTGGACAGGCCGGCCCGTCGCCTCGCCCAGCCGCGCGGCCAGCCACGCCACCGCGCGCCGTTCGCTCTCCGTCCCCGCGAAGCGGCCGCCGGTGGCGCAGATCGCCGCGAAATCCTCGACGATTCGCGGGCTCGCCCAGATGCGGCCCAGCACGCGCGCGGCGATCTCGGGGTGCAGCATCTCGTGCCTCCGGCGCGATGCTGCGGCGGGGCGCACGGCCTTGGCAAGCGCCGCCGTCCTGCCATGCTGCCCCCAGGCAGGAGGCCGCGATGACCGACGTGACCCGCTATGCGACGCTGCTGGACCGCGAGCTGCCCTCGATCCTCGGCATGGCCGAGCGCACGGTGAACATCGACAGCGGCAGCTACCTGCCCGATGGCGTGAACGCCGTGATCTCGATCTGGGCGGACATGCTGCGCGGGATGGGGTTCGAGGTGCAGCGCACCCCCCTGCCCGGCCACGGCGACCAGATGACCGCGCGCCTCGCGCCCGGCGGCAACGGCAAGCGCCTGCTGGTGCTCGGCCATGCCGACACCGTCTGGCCGTCGGGCATCGCCGCCGAATGGCCCTTCGCGCGCGACGGCAACCGGCTGACCGGCCCGGGCATCGGCGACATGAAGACGAATGTCGCCATGGCCCTGCATGCGCTGCGCATGCTGCAGGCCGAAGGCGCGCTGGCGGGCCTGGCTTCGGTGACCGTGCTGGTCGTGCCGGAGGAGGAGATCGGCAGCCCCCTCAGCCGCGCCTGGATCGAGGCGGAAGCGCGCCAGGCCGATCTCTGCCTGACGCTCGAGCCCTGCCGGCCGGATGGCGGGCTGGTGGTGGGCCGCGGCGCGGTGGGCGCCGTCTATCTCTCCGCGACCGGCGTCACCGCGCATTGCGGCGCGGCGCGGGAGAAGGGTGCGAGCGCCGTCGCGGCGCTGGCCGCGCTGGTGCCGGCGCTCGATGCGCTCGGCGATCCGGCGAACGGGCTTTCGGCCACCGTCGGCATCTTCCGCGGCGGCGATGCGCGCCAGGTGGTGCCGGGCCGGGCCGAGCTGCACCTTGATCTGCGCGCGCCCGACGACGCCGCCGCCAGCCGCCTGCTGGCGGAGGTGCACGCGCTGGTCGCCGCCAGCCGCCACGATCCGCGCGTCACGCTCGCGCTGCGCGGCGGGTTCACGCGCCCCGCCTTCCCGACGCATTCGGGCACCGAAGCCCTGTTCGCGCGGGCCGCGTCCTTCGCGGCCGCGCTCGGCGTGCCGGCCTATCCGGTGGTCTCGCGCGGCGGGTCGGATGGCAGCTTTGCGGCGCGGCTCGGCGTGCCGACGCTGGACGGGCTCGGCCCCGTGACGCACGAGACCTGCAGCCGGCGGGAATGGATCGAGGCAGATTCGATCGTGCCGCGCGCCGCCATCCTGGCGGGGCTGGTCGCGGCAGCCGCCGCCGGCGACTGAGCGGCACGGGCGGTGCCCGCGCGGCGGGCCGGAGACCGGCCCGCCGGAGGGGCAGGCGACGTCAGACCGAGGACTTCAGCGCCGGCGAGGCCTTGAAGCGCACAGTCTTGCCAGCCTTGACCTTCACCTTCTCCCCGGTCTTCGGGTTCATCGCAGTGCGGGCCTTGGTCTTGGCGACACGCAAGGTACCGAAGCCGACGATGGAGACCTTGCCCTCCTTCTTCAGCGTCTTGACCAGGGCCGCGATGACGGCGCCGGCGGCGCGGTTGGCGGCGACGCCGGTGGTGTCCAGCTCTTCCTGGATGACCTCGGCGATCAGCGACTTCGACATGACGTTGTCCCTCTCCGGGCCGCCCCCTTGCGGCCCCGGCCCGCCATATGCCGTGTTTGTGAGGCGTTGCACACTCTCACCTTGCGGCGGCAGCACAAACGAAGCCTGCCGGGCGCTGGAACCTGCCGCAGAACCTCGACGTGACGCGATGGCAACGGCATCCTGGGCGCCCGGGGGCGCCCGGGGGGCGCCGCACCGGCGGCGACTCGGCAGGCTATTCGGGTGTGATCTTTGCGATCCTCACCAACCTGGGGTTGCGCTCCTCCTCGATCGCGATCTGCGCGGCCATGCGGTTCAGCGGTTCCTGGATCGGCGTGCATCCCAGGTCACCGATGCGGCGTTGCATCTCCGGCTCGCCCACCACCTGGTTCATCGTGGCGTGGATGCGCGCCACCGTCTCGGCGGGCAGGCCGCGCGGGCCCCACATCGCGGTCCAGCTCTCGAAGACCAGCTCCGGGAAGCCCGTCTCGGTCAGCGTCGGCACGTCGGGGAAGGCGGTCAGGCGGCGCGGCGAGCAGACGGCGAAGGCGCGCAGCTGCCCGTCGCGGATCAGCGGCGCGACGCCGCCCGCCGGCGAGATCAGCAGCGAGATGTTGCCCGCCAGCAGGTCCTGCACCGCCGGGCCGGTGCCGCGATAGGCGACGATCAGCGTCTCGATCCCGAGCGCCTGGCCCAGCGCCGCCGCGCCGAGCTGGCCGAGCGAGCCGAGCGTCGGCGTGGCGAAGCTGTAGCGCGTGGGGTTCGCCCTCAGCCCGTCCAGCAGGCCGCGGATGTCCTGGTGCGGCAGGTGCCGCGGGCTGCCCACCAGGATCTGCGGCACGATCGCGGTCCGCACGATCGGCGTCAGGTCGGTCAGCGGATCGAGCGGCATGTTCCGCTGCACATGCTTGAGCATGAGCAGCACCTCGTTCGAGTAGAGCAGCGTCATGCCATCCGGCGCCGCGCGCGCCACCGCCTCCGCGCCGATCGCGCCATTGGCGCCGGAGCGGTTCTCGATGATCCAGTTCTGGCCGAGCAGTTCCGCCGCACGGGGCGACAGGAACCGCGCCGTGGCATCCACCGTGCCGCCCGGCGGATAGGGCACGACGATGCGCACATTGGGCCTCGCCTGCGCGCGGGCGACGGCCGGCAGGGCCAAGGGCAGGCTGCCGAGCAGCGCCCGGCGGGACAGATAAAGGCTCATTCCGTCTCTCCTTGTTCCGCGCTGCGCGGCCATCCCTGTCGGTGCGCGGCCGGTTGGCCCGGCCTTGTGGTCAGATGCGCGAGACGTCCATCACCTGGGGCGCGAAGATGTCCGCTGCCGTCAGCCTGCGCGAGGACAGTCCCTGTTCGTGGGAGTAGCGCGTGATCGTCTCGATCTCGTGCGCGCTTTCCTTGACGCCGTAGCGCCAGTAGTCGGCGCCCATCAGCCCGATCGTCTCCAGCGCCTCCGCCTCCACCCAGGGCAGCGTGACGTTCAGCGCGGTGAGGTTGCGCACCTCGTCCAGCGCGATGTTCTTCGCTTCCAGGAACGCCTTGTAGACGCTGGTCGCGAGCCAGGGCTCGCGCTCCAGCAGCGTCTTGCGGATGCCGATCAGGTGCATGATGGGGAAGAGCTTCGTCTTCTCCCAATACGCCCGCTCCACCTGGCGGTAGTTCGGCCACAGCCGGCCGATGTTCGGCGCGCCCTTCACGAAGCAGGATGGCGCGCGCGCGGTGAACAGCGCATCCAGCTCGCCGGCCACGAACATCTCGACAAGCGTCCGGTCCGCCGGGATCGGCGCCAGGTCGAGCCCCGGGATCGGCTTGATCGGCGTGCGCTCGTCGCGGCCCGGCTGTTCCTGCCCGCCGGTGCGCCAGATGATCTCCTCGGGCTTCACGCCGTACTCGTCCTGCAGCATGCCGCGCATCCAGACCGGCGCCGTCATCTGGTATTCCGGCAGCCCGATCCGCTTGCCGCGCAGATCCTCGGGCCCTTTGATTCCGCGGTCGGTGCGGATGTAGATGCCGTTGTGGCGGAAGACGCGGGAGACGAAGGCGGGGATGCCGACATACTGGCAGTCGCCGCGCGCCGTCTGGATCATGGTCGAGGAGAAGGACAGCTCCGTGACGTCGAACTCCGCACTGCGGAAGGCGCGGAAGAACACCTCCTCCGCCGCCATCGGCAGGAAGGTCACGTCGCAACCCTCGATGCCGACACGGCCATCCTTGATGGCGGCGACGCGGTCGTAGTCGCCGCAGGCGACGGTGATGGACAGGCGTTTCGGCATTCAGCCCTCGGGGGTTCCTGGTTGCGTGCGGATGATGCGCAGCAGCTGCTCGGCGCGCACCGGGATCGCGTGGATCCAGGCGCCGTGGGGCCGCAGCGCATCGTTGATCGCGGAGAGCAGGACCGGGATCGCCCCGATCGTGCCGCCTTCCGCCATGCCCTTGACCCCGCCCTTGGTGTCGAGCGCCGGCGTCTCGATGTGTTCCATCGCGATGTCGGGCACGTCGAGCGCGGTCGGCAAGGTGTAGTCCAGCAGCGTCGTCGTGAGCAGCTGGCCGTGCTCGTCATGCACCAGGCGCTCCATCAGCGCGGGGCCGAGCCCCTGCACGACGGCGCCATGCACCTGCCCATCGACGATCATCGGGTTCACCACGCGCCCGCAATCATGCACGATGGAATAGCGCTCGACCTTCACGCGGCCCGTGGCCTTCTCGATCGAGACCTCGGCCACGTGCACCGCCGCCGAGACGGAGCTGAAGGGCTGGTCCCAGTATTCCGTGGTGTCGAGCCCGAAGCTCTCGCCGGGCGGCACGCCCTTCGGGCGCATCGCATAGGCGGTGCGCGCGACTTCCTCGATCGTCACGGACAGGCCCGTGCCAACGACCTCCGCGCGCCCGTCGCGCAGCACAATGTCGGCCTCGTCCGCCTCCAGAAGATGGCCGGCGATGCGCTTCATCTTCTTCGCGATGACCTCCGCCGCCGTGATCACCGCGCCGCCCGCGGCCACCACGGACCGGCTGGCGAAGGTGCCGGACCCGAAGGGCGAGACCGCCGTGTCGCCCTCCAGCACCGTGATGTGAGCGGGCGGGATGCCGAGATGCTCGGCCGCCATCTGCGCGAAGGTCGTCAGGTGCCCCTGCCCCTGCGTGGTCTGGCTCACGGCGAGCGTCGCCCGCCCGCTCGGCTCCATCTTCAGCCGCGCGGCCTCGATCCCCGGGATGCGCAGCAGCCCGCGCGCGCGGTAGCGCGTGCTGCCCTGGCCGGTCTGCTCGGTCACGCAGGCGATGCCGATACCGCGGATCTTGTCCGGATCAGCATCGCGTCGAAGGACGAAGTCCTCCCACTCCGAAAGTGCCAGCGCCTTCGTCAGCGTCCGGTGGTGGCTGGCGATGTCGTAGCGGATGCCGCTGGCGTTCACGAAGGGGAAGTCGGCGGTGTCGAGCAGGTTGCGCCGCCGGATCTCCTCCCGCGTCAGGCCGAGCGCGGCCGCGGCGCGGTCCATCATGCCCTCGAACGCCATGAAGGCGATCGGCGCCGCCACGCCGCGATAGGGGCCCGACGGCGTGGTGTGCGTCGCCACCGCGCGCGTGCGGAAGGCGTAGTGGCGGAAGCGATAGGGGCCGGGAAAGGTGCGCGGCCCGCCGCCCGCCTCGATGCTGCTGCCGAAGGGGATCCCGCCATAGGCGCCGGCATTGGCCAGCACGTCGATGCGGATCGCGGCCAGCACGCCATCCGCATCCATCGCCATCTCCACGCCGAAGCGCATGTCGCGGGCATGCGAGCTGGAGAGGAAGTCGTCCTGCCGGTCGCCCGCCCACTTTACCGGACGCCCGAGCAGCCGCGCCGCCGCGATCGCCAGGATCTCCTCGGGATAGACGGAGGCCTTCACGCCGAAGCCGCCGCCGACATCGGGGGCGATGACGCGCACCGCCGTGTCCGCCAGCCCCAGCACCTCGCACAGCATGTTGCGCACCAGATGCGGCACCTGGGTCGAAGACCAAAGCACCGTCTCGTCCAGCCCGGGGTCGTGCCGCGCGAGGCAGCCCCGCGGCTCCAGCGACACGGTCGCGACGCGCGAGCCGACGAAGGTCTCGCGGAACACATGCGGCGCGGCGGCGAAGGCGGCGTCGAAGCCCTCCGTCGTGACCTGGTTGCGGAACAGCACATTGTCCGGCGCCTCGCGATGCACGGACCCCGCGCCCTCCGCCAATGCCTGCTCGAGCGTGACGATGGCGGGCAACGGCTCGTAGTCCACCGCGACAAGTTCCGCCGCATCCTCGGCGGCATAGGCATCCTCGGCCAGCACGATCGCCACGCAATCGCCGACGAAACGGACCAGGTCGCGGCACAGCAGGGGGCGTTCCGTCACGGCGAAGCCCGGCAGCGGCAGGTCGGGCCGCAGCGGCGGCAGCTGCGGCAAGTCGGCCGCGGTCAGCACCAGCGCGCCGGGGATGTCCCGCACCCCGGACGCATCGATGCCCAGGATGCGCGCATGCGCGTGCGGGCTGCGCAGGAACACCGCATGCAACGTGCCGGGCGGCACCTCGATGTCGTCCAGGAAGCGCGCCTCGCCGCGCAGAAGGCGCGGATCCTCCTTGCGCGGCAGGCGGGCGCCGAAGGGGCCGGCGGGCGCGGGACCGTCCATCAGCCCGCCCTCATCAGCTCGGCCGCGCGGCGCACGGCTTTGACGATGTTCACATAGCCGGTGCAGCGGCAGATGTTGCCGTGCAATGCCTCGCGGATCTCCGTCTCGGAGGGATCGGGGTTCTCGCGCAGCAGCTCGATCGTGCTGGCCAGGAAGCCCGGCGTGCAGAAGCCGCATTGCAGCGCGTGCAGCTCGTGGAAGGCCTGTTGCACCGGATGCAGCCCGCCCGGCGGCGCCAGCCCCTCCACGGTCGTGATCGAGGCACCGTCCGCCTGCACCGCCAGCATCAGGCAGCTGCGCATCGTCGCGCCATCCACCAGCACGGTGCAGGCGCCGCAGACGCCATGGCCGCAGCCGACATGCGTGCCAGTCAGGCGCAGCTCGTGGCGCAGGAAATCCGCCAGCAGCAGCCGATCGGGCACGCGTCGCGTGCGCGAACTGCCATTGACGGTGACGGTGATCTCGACGGTGCTCATGCCGCCGCACGCTCCGCGCCGGCCGCGCGCAGGATGGCGCGCTCCGCCAGGCCTTCCAGCACCGCGCGGCGATGCGCGGCAGAGGCGACCAGGTCCGAAGGCGGCTCGCATTCCGCCAGCGCCGCGCGCACCGCGTCGCGCACCAGCCCGGGTTCCGCCCGGCGGCCGCGCAGCGCGCCCTCCACCGCGTCGAGGCGCAGCGGAAGGCCGCCCGCGCCGATGGCGGCCACGCGCAAGGCTGCGATGCCGCCATCCGGCGCCGGCGTGAGCGCCACGGCGATGCCGGCCATGGCGAGGTCCGCCTGGCGGACGCCCACTTCCTCGAAGGCGCAGCGCGTGCCGGGCGGCAGCACCGGAATGCGGATCTCCGTCACCATCTCCTCCGGCTCGGCCGCCGTCACCAGCGCGTCGCGGAAGAAATCGCGCGCCGCCATCTCGCGCGACCCGCCGCGGCGCGCCAGCACCACCCGCGCATCCAGGCAGAGCGCCACGCAGCAGGCTTCCGAGCTGGGATCCGCATGCGCGATGCTGCCGCCGATGGTGCCGCGGTTGCGCACCGCCCGCGGGCCCGCCCAGTGCAGGGCCTCGGCCAACAGCGGCGCCGCCTGCGCCACCGCCGGCGCGCGCTGCACCGCGATCTGCCGCGCCATGGCGCCCAGCCGCAACACGCCGCCTTCGACAGCGATGTCGTCCAAGCCCGCGCAGCGATTGAGGTCCACCAGCACCGCCGGCCGCGCCATGCGCATCACCAGCAGCGCCATCAGGCTCTGCCCGCCGGCCAGCACGCGCACGCTGTCCGCATGCTCGGCCAGCATGTCGCAGGCCTCCTCGATGCTGCGCGGCGCCAGGTGGCGGAAGGGCGGCGGCTTCATGCCTCCGCCCCCCGCACGCGCCGCCTCGGCTCGCCCCGCCGCCAGGGCATGATGCGGTGCTCCACCGCCTCCACCGCCGCGATCAGCACCACGCCGAGCACGGCCAGGATGGCGAGCGCGGCGAAGACGCGCGGCGTATCGAAGGACCCCTGCGCCGCCAGTATCACATGCCCGAGCCCGCGCTGCGAGGAGACGAACTCGCCGACGATCGCGCCGACCAGCGCCAGCGACATCGCCACCTTGAACCCGGCGAAGACCGAAGGCAGCGCCGCCGGCAGCTTGACCCGCCACAGGATGCGCAGCCGCGACCCGCGCAGCGCCGTCGCCAGATCGAGCACGTCCCGCGGCGCCGACCGCAGGCCGAGCGCCGCATCGATCACGACCGCGAAGACCGCGATCAGGAAGGCGATGGCCAGCTTCGGCTCCGCCCCCGTGCCGAACCAGATCACCAGCAGCGGCGCGACCGCCACCTTCGGCACGCTGTTCAGCGCCACGAAGAGCGGGAACAGCAGC
Organism: Acetobacteraceae bacterium; assembly: GCA_027487675.1. Classification (GTDB taxonomy): domain Bacteria; phylum Pseudomonadota; class Alphaproteobacteria; order Acetobacterales; family Acetobacteraceae; genus Falsiroseomonas. The sequence goes on from JAIYDD010000144.1 coordinate 38,843, forward strand.
CGTTCCAGCAGCCGGCTTTCCGTGATCGCGATGGCGAAGAGCAGGCCCAGCACCGCGGCCGCGATGAAGCCGCCCAGCGCGATCAGCGTGGTGTACAGCGCCTGTTCCGCGTACCAGCCGGGAAAGTCCGCGATCTCCGCCACCACCGCACGCGGCGAAGGCACCAGATAGGCCGGCACGCCGAAGCCGCTGGTCGCCGCTTCCCAGGCCAGCACGAAGCCCGCCGCCCCGGCCAGCGGCAGCCACCAGCCGGACGATGCCCCAGGCTCAGGCGTCACGGATCAGCCCCATCGCCTCGAAATTGCCGCGCATGCGGCGCGCCAGCGCCGCGAATTCCGGCGTCTCCTTCACCGCCAGCCGGCGGTGGCGCGGCAGATCGAGCGCCACGTCGTCCACGATCCGCCCCGGCCGCGGGGAGAAGACGGCGACGCGGGTGGAGAGGAACAGCGCCTCCGGTATGGAATGCGTCACGAACACCACGGTCATGCCCCGCTCGCGCCAAATCCTGTGCAGGTCGATGTTCAGCTGGTCGCGCGTCAGCGCATCCAGCGCGCCGAAGGGCTCGTCCATCAGCAGCAGCGGCGGGTCGAGCAGCAGGGCGCGGCAGATCGCCACCCGCTGCCGCATGCCGCCCGACAGCGCCGCCGGCCAGGCATGCAGGAATTCGCCCAGCCCCACCATGTGCAGCAGCTCCTTCGCCTTGGGGCGAAGCGCCGCACGGCGCAGACCGGCGAATTCCGCCGGCAGCAGCACGTTGTCCAGCACGTCGAGCCATTCGAGCAGCGCATCGCGCTGCAAGACGAGGCCGAGTTCCTTCGGCGGATCTGTCACGCGCTGCCCGCCGACCGTCAGGACGCCCTCGGTCGTATGGTCCAGGCCGACCAGGCAGCGCAGGAAGGTGGACTTCCCGCAGCCCGAGGGCCCGAGCAGGCTGACGAACTCGCCGCGCCCGATCTCGAGCGACAGCCGGTCCAGCGCCAGCACGTCGCCGAAGCGCTTGGTGACGCCCTCGGCGACGATCAGCGGCGGGACCAGCCGGGCTTCGGGCGCAGCGAGCAAGACGGCTCAGCCCACGCGGCCCGCAGCGACGGAGGCGATCAGCGCCGGGTCGAGCATGTCGTTGGTGTAGTAGGCCTCCGGCGCCTCGGCGCGCTCGATCTGGCCGGCCTGGACCAGGTTGCGCACCGCCTCCGCCCAGTCCGCCTGGGCCATCACGCCGATCGGCTGACCGCGCGTCGCCTCCGTCTGCATGAAGCCGCGCAGGCTGTCGATCTGCTCGCGCAGCACGGCGGGGTTGAGCCTGGCCTGCGGGCGGGCTGAGACCATCGCCTGCACCGCCTCGTTCTCGTTGCCCGCGAGGATGTAGGCCCAGGCGCCGGCGGTGACGCTGGCCAGCCGGCGCAGCACCGTCGGCTTCTCGCGGATCGTGCGCTCGGCGGCCACCATGCCGAAGCTCGGGAAGGTCAGGCCGAGATCGGCGAAGCGGATCGCGCTGGCCGGCCGCTGCGGCCGCACCGTCGCCGTCAGAAAGGGGACGGAGGAGAAGACGCCATCCGCGCGGCCGCTCACGAACATGCCGGTCTTCGCCGCGGCATCCACCGACAGCAGTTCCACATCCGCGCGCGTCAGGTTGCCGGCGGCCAGGAAGCGGTCCAGGAACGGTGTCTCCAGCGAGCCCGGCGTGAAGGCCAGCCGCTTGCCGCGGAGGTCCTGCACCCGGTTCAGGCCCGAATTCTCCGGCACCATCAGCCCGATGTCGTTCTGCCGGGCGAAGCTGGCGATGGCGCGGATCGGGATGCCGCGGCCGCGCGCGATCATCATCGGCGCCAGCGCCGCATGGCCCGCATCGAACTGCCCGTTGCCCACGATCTGCACCGTGGCGACGGAGCCGTTGCCGTCCTCGGTCGTCACGTCGAGGCCCTGCGCACGGTACCAGCCCTTGGCGATCGCCAGGTGGAAGGGCGACTGCGACCCCCAGGGCGTCCAGTCGAGCCGCACCGCGACGCGCTCCGGCGCCTGCGCGTGCAGGCGCAGCACCGGTGCCGCCGCAAGCGCGCCGCCCAGCAGCAGCGCCTGGCGTCGTGTCGTGGTCAATCGCATCACGAGCCCTCCCCGTCATGCGCGGCGCGGTGCCGCGCGGTTGCCTTCGCCAAGCTGGTTGCAGGAAGCGCGCCTCGCGGCGCGGCGGGCCGCGCCCTCACGCTGCGAAACCCGGCCAGCACGGCGGCGGACAGACCTGTTCGAAGGCCGCGGCGGCAGCCAGCAGCCGGGCCTCCTGCCCCCAACCTGCCACCAGCTGGACGCCGATGGGTACGCCGAGCCGCGACATCGCTGCCGGCATCGCGATTGCCGGATGTCCCGTGAGGTCGAACAGCGACAGGGGCGCCGTCCATTCCGTGCGCAACGCGCCCACCGCTTCGCCATCCACCACCAGCGGCCCGAGCGGATCCTGCTCCGCCGGGACATCGACCGCCGCGCAGCATGGCGTGAGGATGAAGTCGACGCCGCGCGTGAACTCCGCCTGCACCGCGCGGAACAGCGCCGTGCGCCGCACCAGAGCGCGCTGAAGATCGAGCGCGGACCAGCGCAGCGCTTCATCCACCCCACGCGCCAGCGCGGGCGGCAGCGCGGCGCGCTGTTCCGCTGTCTGCGCACCGAACCGCGCAGCCCAGTTCGACTGCTGCAGAACGCGCCAGGCCGCGTCCGGATTGTCCACTGCGCAGTGCCGCTCCTCGACCCGCGCGCCGAGCGAGCCGAGCAAGGCCGCCGCCGCGCGCGTCGCGCTGGCGACCTCGGCCGACACCGCGCGATTGCCCGTGGTCATCCAGACCAGCACGCGCGCGCCCGCAACCGAAGGTGCAGGCACCGGCCCCATCGGCGCATGCGCGAGGCTGTGCGGGTCCGCCGGATGCGGCCCCGCCACCACGGAGAGCGCCAGCGCGACATCGCGGACAGTGGCGGCCAGCAGCCCGAGATGGATGAAGTTCGCGAAGCCCTCCGGCACGCCAGGATGCGGGATGCGGCCGAGCGTCGGCTTCAATCCGAAGACGCCGGCGAAGGCCGCCGGCAATCGCGTCGAGCAGCCGGCATCCGTCGCGAGCGCGATCGGCGCGATGCCCGTGACCACGGCGACGCCCGCGCCCGCGGATGAACCCCCGCAGGTGATCGCCTCGTTCCAAGGGTTGCGGGTAAGCCCTGTCAACGTCGAATGGCCGAGCGGCGTGGACGCGAAATCGCTGGTCGTCGTCTTGCCCAGGATGCAGGCGCCGGCGGCGCGCAGCCGCGCGACCGCAACGGCGTCGTCGATGGCCGGCCGGGCCTCCGCGAGAGACGCGGAGCCCCAACGCGTCGGCAGCCCTGCGACGTCCAGGATGTCCTTGACCGTCACCGGCACGCCGGCCAACGGCCCATCGCCGCCACGCGCCTCTCGGTCGAGGACGGCGAGTGGGCCGTAGCGCCGCTGGATCGCCTCGGCCTGGATCAGCGCCGCGCGTCGCGTCGCCTCGGCGTCGCGCGCACCGGCGCGATGGGCGGCAGCCAGCGCTCCGCCATCGGCCAGACGCGTCAACTCCGACATCCCGGCCATTCCCGCCTCTGCCACGCCCCCGGCAAGTTGCGGGGTATGCTGACAAAACCGCTATGCCCCCGTCAACCGTCTTCGGATTTGCGGATCGGCGCGGAGCGGATATCCTGCATCCCGTTCCGACAGGCATGGGGGATCATGCGCCAGGCGACACGGGCAGGGGCGGCGCGCACGCAAGGCGCGAAGCCGAAGGCGACGCGGCGGGCGGCGGAGGCAGCGGACCAGACCGTGGCCGAATCGGTCACCGACCCGGAACTGCGCGAGTTGATCACCCGCATGCCGCTCTGGCGCCGCCCCGGCTACCTCATCCGGCGCATGAATCAGATCCACTACGCCCTGTTCTACGAGGAATGCGCGGCCTTCGACATCACGCCCGTGCAGTACGGCGTACTGACGACGCTCTCGCTCAAGCCCGGCCTCGACCAGCACTCCATCGCGCAGGAGGTCGGCATAGACCGCACCAACGTCGCTGACGTGTTGACCCGCCTTGCGCGGCGCGGGCTGGTGAAGCGCGAACGCGGGCGGGAGGACAAGCGCACCTTCGTCACCTGGCTGACGCCCGAGGGCGCGCGCCTGACCAAGGCGATGCATGGGCCGATGCGCAGGGCCCAGGACCGCATGCTGGAACCGCTGGACGCCGCGGACCGCGAGCGGTTCATGGCCATGCTGCTCCGGTTGATCGACGCGAACAACGACGTCTCCCGCGCCGCGCTCGGCCCGGCGCGAATCGAGAAGGCCGCCTGACCTACAGGCGCTCGTCGGGCGGCGCGATCAGCGTTACCAGGTCGCGCACCAGCGGCTTGTTGGCCAGCGGGCGCAGCCGCATCTCCCGCGCTTCCAGCCGCGTCGTGCAAGCATACACCGTGCGGCCATCGACCAGCAGCATGCATTCCTTGCAGGCATTTGCGTTGATGCAGGCGTAGCGGATGGCGAGGCTGGCATCCGCATGCGCGCGGATCCAGCGCAGTCCGTCCAGCACCGACTGCCCGGGCGCGAAGGGCACGTCGAAGCGCTCCTCGCGCGGCGCCTCTCCGGCCGCGCCACGCTGGATCAGAAGGGTGGCCGTGCCGGTCATGCCGCCACCTTCGCCAGCGCCAGCGCGCCGCCCGCCAGGCGCTGCACCTGGTTCACCTGCCATGTAGGATCCGTCTCGGCGTGGTCGGTGCGCTGGTGCGCGCCGCGACTCTCGGTGCGCGCCAGCGCCGCCTGCACCACCGCCTGCGCCACCGGCAGGCATTGCCGCAGGTCGAACCAGTCGATGCGCGCCATGTCGTGCGGCGCCGGCACGCCGGGCGGCGCTTCATCCAACGCAGCGGCCATCGCCGCAAGCTCGGCCTCTGCGCGCGCCAAGCCGGACGAAGCGCGCATGGGGCCAACGTCGCGCGTCATGACCTGCTGCAACGCCTCGACCGCCGCGGCAGGGTTGCCGCCTGGCCTGCCTTGCGCCTCGACCAGGTCGCGCGCCGCCGCGGCCGAGCCGAGCGCGGTGCGCGACGGCACGGAAGCGGCTCGCGCGGCAGCAGACCGTCCGGCCTCGCGCCCGAAGGCCAGCGCCTCGGTGATCGCGTTGCCAGAGAGCCGGTTCGCGCCGTTCGCGCCGCCCACCGCCTCGCCCGCCGCAAACAGCCCTGGCACCGCGGTCTCCATGCGCGGCGTCGCGCGGATGCCACCCATGTGGTAGTGCGCGATGGGCGTCACCTCGACATCCTGCCGCGTCAGGTCGATGCCGTTGGCGGCGAGCCGGTCGATGACGGGCCCGAAGGCTTCGCGCAGCTTTGCCTCCGGCACATGCCGGAAGCTGAGCCACGCACCGCCGGACGGCGATCCGCGCCCCGCCGCCACCTCCTCCAGGATCGACTGCGTCGCCACGTCGCGCGTCGTTGTGTAGCGGCCCGACTGCTCGGCAGAATCGTGCCGCGCCAGGAAATCCTCGCCGCGCGCGTTCAGCAGCCGCCCACCCAGCTTGTAGCGGAACGGGTCCCACATGATCGGGTCCATGCCGATCAGCCGTGGCGCCAGGTGGCCGATCGGGAAGAACTGCACGAACTCCATGTCCTGCAGCTCCGCCCCTGCGCGCAACGCCAGGCCGTAGCCGTCCCCGCCCATGTTGGCACTCGCGCTGTTGCGCGCGTAGAGCCGCGTCAGGCCACCCGTCGCGATGATGACGGCAGGCGCGGCGATCGTCACCGCGCACCCGCGCGGGATGTCGAGCCCGACGACGCCCGCCGCCTCCCCGTCCTCGACAAGGATGTCGGTGACCAGCAGGTCGCCGATGCGCCGGATCTCCGGCACTCGCTGCACCTGCGCGCGCAGCGCCTTGGACACGGCCGGCCCGGTGTTGAGCACGTCGACATAGACGCAGCGCGGGCGGTCGTGGCCCGGCGCCTGCACCTTGCGCAACGCCGTGCCGTCCCTCGCCCAGCCGACCTTCCAGGCATCCATCTCCAGGATGCACTCCACACCCGCCTCGCAGAGCAGCGCGGCAAGACGCGGGTCGCAAAGTCCTCGCCCGGCGGCGAGCGTGTCGCGCAGGTGGTGCTCGGCGTTGTCGCCATGCCGGTCCGGCGTCGCGGCGGCGACCGTCATCTGCGCCATCACCGTGGCGCCCCCTCGCCCGATGAGGCTGCGGTCAAGCAGCAGCACCTGCCGCGCGCCGCACCGCACCGCCTCGATCGCCGCATACATGCCGGCGCCGCCGGCGCCGATCACCACGACATCGGCGGAAAGGTCGGGCGCGGTCATCAGGAGGCATCCGCCTGGATGGAAGGATGCGCTGCCTTGAACGCCGGCAGCTCCGCCGCCCGGTCGCCGATCGCGACGCTGAGGGGAAAGGCCGAGAGGTCGCAGCCGAACCTGCGCGCATTGGCGATCTGCGGCACCAGGCAGATCTCCGCCATGGTGAGTTGCTCGCCCAGGCACCAGGTCCCATGGCGCCCCTGCTGCACAAGGCTTGCCTCGAGGCTTCGCATGCCCTCGGCTACCCAGTGCGCGTACCACTCGTTGCTGTCGGCTTCCGACAGGCTCCACCGCCCGCGCAGATATTTCAGCACCCGCACATTGTTCAGAGGGTGGATGTCGCAGCCGATCACCTGGCACAGCATGCGGACGTAGGCGCGCGCCTTCGCATCGCGCGGCAGCAGCGGCGGATCGGGATGCGTCTCGTCCAGGTACTCCATCATCGCCAGGCTCTGGGCGAAGACGGACCCGTCCTCCTCGACCAGCGCCGGAACCAGGCCCTGCGGGTTCAGCGCCATGTAGTCCACCGCGCGGTGCTGCATGCCGGGCAGCGAGACGTAGCGCGGCTCCCAGTCCAGCCCCTTCAGCGCGAGCGCGATGCGCAGGCGGTAGGAGGTCGACGAGCGGAAAAAGGTGTAGAGGACACGCCCCATCAGGCGCTCGCCGCGCCCTGTGCGGCCTTCTGCAGGATGTGGTCGGGGGTGGAGACCACCACCTCCACATAGCGCGGCGTGAAGGCAGCCGGGCCACCTTCGATGTGCTTGATGAACTCCGGCTTCATCTGCTTCAGGATGGGCAGGATCGCGGCATGTGCTTCGATGCTTGCCCATTCCGCGATCAGGAAGAAGCGCTGCGGGTCCTTGCTGTCGCGGCACAGCACCCCGTCCTTCCGCTGCGCAGAGGATTTGTGCATCGGGTTGTCGTCGCCATAGTCGAAGGCTTCGAACAGCCGGATGAAATCCTCCTCGAACCCTTCCTTGACGCGGAAATCGTAGATGTGCAGGACATTGCCGCGCTGTGCGAGCGGTTCCTGGGCCATGTCGCAGCCTCCCGGCATGACGGTTCCGGATAGGAGGGTATGCTGAGCAATCCGCCGCGCGCAAGCCGCCTTGCCAGGGCGTTGCGCGCCGCGTCCAAAGCTCAATATACTGATGATCGGGTCGACATCGGGAAGGTGCGTGGATGGCGTTCCAGCCGGCGGTGTCTCGTGCGGCGCTTGCGGAAGACCAGGCGGTCGGCGTGCGCCTGGGTGACAAGGAGGTCGCTCTCTTCCTGCTCCGGGACGAGGTCTTCGCCACGCATGGCGTCTGCACCCATGCTCTCGCCTTCCTGAAGGACGGCTTCGTCGAGGGCGGCGAGGTCGAGTGCCCGCTGCACCAGGGCCGCTTCGATATCCGCAGCGGCAGGGCCCTATGCGCGCCGTTGACGCGCGACCTGCCGACCTATGCCGTCGAGATGCGGGGCGACATGGTCTGGGTGGACCTCGACCAGCCCGGCCGTGTCAGCGCGCCCGCCCCCGTCGCGTCCAAGGCGGAGGTGGGCACGACAAGCGTCGTCGTCCTCGGCGCCGGGCAGGCAGCCGCCGCCGCCATCCGCGCGATGCGCGGCGCGGGCTTCGGCGGCACGATCACGCTGGTCGGCGAGGAGCCGCACCTGCCCTATGAACGCCCGCCGCTGTCGAAGGAGGCGCTGCTCGACGATGCCGCGGCGCATGCCGACTGCCTGACGGACGACGAGGCGGCGGCCCTTGCCGTCACGCCGCTGCTGTCGCGCCGTGCGGTCGGGCTGGATGCGGTGGCGAAGCGGGTGACGCTCTCCGACGGCACGGTGCTCGGCTACGATGCGGTGCTGCTTGCCACGGGTGGCAGGGCGCGTCGCCTCTCCGTGCCAGGTGCGCACCTGCCCGGCGTCCTGCACTTGCGCACGCGGGAAGACGCGGCCGACATCGCCGCGGCACTGCGGCGCGCGCGCCGCGTCGTCGTAGTAGGCGGCGGCTTCATCGGGCTGGAACTTGCCTCCGCCGCGCGCCGCCTCGACCTTGCGGTGACGGTTCTGGAACAGGCCCCCGAGATCATGGCGCGGCTGCTGCCCGCCCCACTCGGCCGCGCCTTCCGCCACCTGGCGCAGCGGCACTCGGTGGAGGTCCGCACCAGGATCGCGGTGAGCGGCATCGAGCGCCAGGGCGCCGCCCTTCTAGTCGCCGCCGGCGCCGAACGGTTCGAGGCGGATGCCGTGCTGGTCGGCATCGGGCTGGAACCGGAAGTGGATCTGGCGCAGCAGGCCGGCTGCTCGCTACTGGCCGGCGGCGTGCGCGTGGATGTCGAAGGCCGCACGAGCGTCGCGGGCATCTGGGCCGCTGGCGACTGCGCCGCGCATCCGCACGCGATCGGCGGCCGGGCGCTGCGGCTGGAGAGTTGGCAGAACGCCGAGGACACCGGCGCCGCCGCCGGGCGCAGCATCGCCGGTGCCGCGGCGGCGCCAGCGCGCGCGCCCTGGTTCTGGTCGGATCAGTTCGGCGTCAACATCCAGATGCTCGGCGTGCCGCACGCGACGGATCGCGTGGCCCGCAGTGGGCAGGTCTACTTTACGGTCGATGCGGGCGGCAGCGTCACCGCCGTGACCGCCTTCGGCAATGCTGGCGCGATCCGCGCGGCACGCACCGCGATGACGCTGCCCGACGATGTGGAATGGCTGACCGATGCGGAGGAAGATCGGATGGACACGCATGCGGAGACCCGCGGCCTCTCGCTCTCCCGCCGGTATGTCTGGCCGGCGGAGGGCCTGACCCGCATCCCTGACTGGGTCTACACCGACCAGTGGATCTACGAGCGCGAGGTGGAGCGGATCTTCAAGGGCCGCACCTGGAACTACGTCGCGCTGGAAAGCGAGGTCGCCCACCCCGGCGACTTTATCCGCTCCCATGTCGGCCCGGTCCCCGTGGTGGTGAGCCGCGCCGAGGATGGCAGCATCAACGTCTTCGAGAACCGGTGCAGCCATCGCGCCGCTGAGTTCTGCCGCGACCTGCGCGGCACGGTGAAGGAGTTCGTCTGCCCGTATCACCAGTGGACCTACGACCTGAAGGGCAATCTGCAGGGCGTGCCCTTCCGTCGCGGCGTCGCTGGCAAGGGCGGGATGCCGGCGGATTTCCGCAACGAGCATCACGGCCCGCGCCGCCTCAATGTCACGACGCACCGCGGCGCGGTCTTCGCCAGCTACGCCCAGGACATGGAGAGTGTCCAGGACTACCTCGGGCCCGAGATCCTGCGCGAGTTCGAGGCGACCTTCGACGGCCGGAAGCTCGTCGTGCTCGGCCACTATCGGCACACGCTTCCTGGCAATTGGAAGCTCTACCACGAGAACCTGAAGGACCCGTACCACGCGACACTGCTGCACACCTTCCTCGTCGCGTTCGGGCTTCTCGTCGCCGGCAACAAAAGCCTGATGTTGGCCGATGCCAGCGGCCGCCACGGCGTCATGTGCTCGGCGAAGAGCGATCCGTCCAAGATCGCGGCCGAGGACAAGAAGGAGATGCGCGCCTACCACGAAGGCATGCGCCTGCACGACCCGCGCATCATGGACTTCATCGACGAGTTCGACAGCCCCTGGTCGGTCACCATGGCGACGATCTGGCCCAACCTGATCGTGCAGCGGGAGATGAACACCCTCGGCATCCGCCAGATCGTCCCGACCGGCCCGAACGAGTTCATCATGAAGTGGACCATGTTCGGCTTCGAGGGCGATACGCCGGAGATGACCGCACATCGCCTGCGCCAGGGCAACCTGATGGGTCCCTCAGGCTTCCTCGGCCTCGAGGACAACGAGGCGATGAAGTTCGTCCAGGACGGCATGCTGCGCGTGCCGGAAGGCGAGCATTATGTCGGCCTCGATCCCGCGACGCCGACCGGGACCTCGGAGACGCTGATCTCGGAATCCGCGATCCGCGGCATGTACAGCCACTGGCGCGAGGTGATGGGGATCTGATCATGCTCGACACGCGGCAGCGCATGGACGCGCGCTTCGAAGCCCTGCTGGTTCGGGCGGACATCGAGGACTTCAACAACGCCTACTGCGCCGCGCTCGATGCGCAGCAGCTGGAGGAATGGACCGGCTTCTTCACCGAGGACGCATTCTACTCCGTCATCAGCCGGGAGAATGCCGAGGCGGGTTACCCCGTCGGCCTGATCCATTGCGAGGGCCGCGGTATGATCCGCGACCGCGCCTTCGCGCTGCTCAAGACGGCCATGTTCGGCCCGCGCTACCTGCGGCACATGGTCTCCAACCTCGCGGTCGACGCGCCCGACGCGTCCGGCGCCATCCGCGCCCGCGCCAACTACATCGTCTTCGAAGTGCTGACCGATCGGCCCGACGCCCGCATCCTGCAGGTGGGCCAGTTCCGCGACGTGTTCCGCCACGTCGACGGAGCCCTGAAGCTCGCGGAGCGGCGCTGCGTCTACGACAACCTGCTGGTGCCGACGGCGCTCTGCATCCCGGTCTGAGGCGCGGCGTCAGACCCTGGACATCTCCAGCGTGCCGGGGTGGAACATCTCCTCCGGCGTCAGGTGGCGCACCGATAGGCCCTGCGTGAAGGAATAGCGCGCCATCGCCTCGATGGCCGCGCGATTCGCCTCCACGCCGTAGCTCCAATGGTCGGCGCCGAACAGGCGCTGCGCGTCCAGCAGCTCTTCGCGCACCCAGGGCAGCGTCACGAAATTCACGCCGGCATCGTCCAGATCAAGCGCAGCGAGTTGCTTGGCCTTGACGAATGCCTTGTAGACGCTGACGGGGAGCCAGGGGTGCTGCTCCGCCAGGCTGCGCCGGATGCCAATCATGTGCATCGGCGGGAAGATGCCGGTGTGGCGATAGTAGTCGCGCTCCACCGCGCGGGGGTCGTCGAACAGCCGCCGCAGCACCGGGTTGCTGCCGACGCCGCGTGGCACGCGCGCCGTGATCAGGCCATCCAGTTCGCCCAACTCGAACAGCTCCGTCAGCGTCCGGTCGTGCGGGATGCGCGTGAGGGAGACGGAAGGGTCCAGCGTCAGGCGCGCCCGCTCCTTCCGCCCCGGCTCGTCCTGCCCGCCGCTGAACCAGGCGATGTCCCGCGGGCGCACGCCATACTCGTCCTCCAGGATCCCGCGCGCCCACAGGCACGCCGTCATCTGGTATTCCGGCAGCCCGATCCGCTTGCCGACGAGGTCCTGCGGCGTCGCGATGCCGCGATCTGCGCGCACATAGATCGCTGAATGACGGAACGCCTTGGAGACGAAGGCCGGCGCTGCGACATAGGCGTTCTCCCCGCGCGCCAGCGTCATCATGTAGCTGCTGCAGGAGATCTCGGTAACGTCGAACTCCGCGCCATTGAAGGCTCGGTGGAAGGCCTCCTCCGCCGAAAGCGGCACGGCGGTCACCTCGCATCCCTCGATCCGCACGCGACCGTCGAAGATCGCCTGCACACGATCGTAGCGCTCGCAGGCTAGACTGATGCGCAGCGTCATCGGCCGAAACTCCCGTACTTCATCCTCAAGCCTAGACCATCCGCCGCGCCCGGGTGAACTCCGCTTGTCGCAATGCGAATATGCGGGGTAGGCTTCCTATCGTGCCCGGTTGATGCGTCCGGGCGGGAGCAGCGATGGCCGATCGCAACGCGCCTGCCGGTCCTTCCGGCGTCGAGCGTCCCATTGCCGGCGAGCCGACAGCCTGCGGCTGGGGCAGCGACGTCGCGGCGGAAATGCTGCGGCGCCTCGGCCTTCGCTATCTCGCGCTCAACCCCGGCGCATCCTTCCGTGGGCTGCACGACAGCCTGGTGAACCACCTCGGCAACCGCGACCCGCAGATGCTGCTGTGCCTGCACGAAGCCCATGCTGTTGCGATTGCGCATGGCTGGGCGAAGGTGGCGGGCACGCCGATGGGCGTCGTCCTGCACAGCAATGTCGGCCTGATGCAGGGCAGCATGGGGCTGTTCAATGCCTGGTGCGACCGCGTGCCCGTCTTCGTCCTCGGCGCCACCGGACCGGTGGATGCCGCGCGGCGCAGACCCTGGATCGACTGGATCCACACCGCGCGCGACCAGGGCGCGCTGGTGCGCGACTTCGTCAAGTGGGACGACCAGCCGGCAAGCGTGCCCGCGATGATCGAAGCGATGCTGCGGGCGGCGCAGATCGCGGCCACGCCACCCTGTGGCCCGGTCTATGTGAACCTGGACGTCTCGCTGCAAGAAGGCTCGCTGCCGAAGCCACCCGCGCTGCCCGATCCGTCGCGTCACCGCGCGCCCTCCGCGCCCCTGCCAGCGACGGCGGATGTGGCGCGCGCAGCGGCGTTGCTGCGTGGAGCGCGCCGGCCCGCCATCATGATGGGCCGCTGCGGCCGCAGCCCCGAAGCCTGGGCGCAACGCGTCGCGCTTGCCGAGGGTCTGCAGGCGATGGTGCTGCTCGACCTGAAGGCCGGCGCGGCCTTCCCCACCGACCATCCGCTTGTCGTCGCACCGCCGGCGCAGCTGCTCTCATCCGCCAGCGCCGCGCTGCTGCGGGAGGCCGACGTGATCCTCGCCCTCGACTGGATCGATCTCGGCGGCACGCTCCGCAGCGCCTGGCAGGGCGAAGAAATCTCCGCGCGCGTCATCCAGCTTTCCCCCGACCAGCTTTCTCATCGCGGCTGGAGCATGGATCACGGTGCGCTGCCGCCGGCGGACGCCTTCCTCCTGTGCCCGCCCGAAGCGGCGCTGCCGCTTCTGCTCGACGCCCTCGGCATCCGCGACGTTCCGTCAGCCCCGCCAGCGCTGCCGCCGCGCGTCGAGCGGCGCCTGCCGCGCGAGGCCGGCGCGCCGATCGACATGCCGATTCTGGCGGAGGCGCTGCAACTCGCACTCGCCCAGCAGCCGGTCTGCCTGGTGCGCCAGCCGATCTCCTGGGGCGGGTCGCTCTGGCATTTCCGTCATCCGCTCGACCAGCTCGGCGGCGATGGCGGCGGCGGGCTCGGCGCGGGGCCCGGCCTCGTCGTCGGCGCCGCGCTCGCGCTGCTCGACGCCGGAAGCGACCGGATGGCGGTCGGCATCCTCGGCGATGGCGACACGCTGATGGGTGCCACCGCGCTCTGGACCGCGGCGCGCTATCGCATCCCGGCGCTCATCGTCGTGGCCAACAACCGGTCCAATTTCAACGACGAGTTGCACCAGGATCGCGTTGCGCGCGATCGCGGCCGCCCCACAGCCAATCGCTGGATCGGCCAGGCGATAACCGATCCGGATGTCGACATCGCCGCGCTCGCCACCGCGCAAGGCGCCGTCGGGATCGGGCCCCTCGACTGCCCGACCCAGATCGATGCCGGGATGACGCGTGCCGTCGCCGCCGTTCGGGCTGGCGCCTGCGTGGTGGTCGATGTCCGCGTAAAGGCCGGGTACGATGCCGGCACCGCGGCTTCGATGATGACAAGAAGCCACCAAGGCTGAGGCGCACAGGAACGGCACCGCGAACCATATGGCCCCGCGCACGACGCGGCACCGCAGAACGAGGGCACCCGCATGACCAACATCACCAGGTCGCAGTTCCTTGCAGGCACCGGCGCGATCCTGTGCGGCCTTGTCGCCTCGCCGGCCGGCGCGCAGGCCTTCCCCAACCGCCCGATGCGCATGCTGATCGGCTTCGCGCCCGGCGGCATCATCGACTTCATCGGCCGCGCCATCGGCCAGGGCATGGCGGAAGTCACGGGCCAGTCCGTGGTGGCGGAGAACCGCGCCGGCGGAAGCGGCATCGTCGCGACGGACGCGCTCGCAAAGGCGGCGCCCGACGGCTATACCATCCTCGCCTCCGAGCCCTCGATCTCGGTCAACCCGTCGATCAACGCAACGCTGCCCTACGATACGCTGCGCGACCTGCGCGCGGTCGCCATCACCAGCTCCTCGCCGCTGGCCGCTGTGGTGCCGGTCGCGATGCCGGTGCGCACGCTGCGCGACTTCGCAGATTACGGCCAGCGCAACCGCGGGCAGCTGAACTTCATCTCGCCCGGCACCGGCACCATGACGCACCTGGCCGGCGAGTTGTTCAGCCAGCAGGCCAATATGGAAGCTTCGCCTGTCGTCTATCGCGGCGTCGGCGCTGCCTTCCCAGACCTGATCGCGGGTCGCGTCCACTACGTCTGGAGCGGCATCCCCGGCGTGCTGCCGCTGATCGAGGCGGGCCAGGTCCGCCCGCTGGCCACCAGCGGGGCCGAGCGCGCGGCGAGCCTGCCCAACGTGCCGACCGCACGCGAAGCAGGCTTCCCTGATTTCGTCGTCGATCTGTGGACCGGCATCTTCGTGCCCGCCGCGACGCCCGATGCCCTTGTCCAGCGCATCAACGCCATCGTGCAGGATGCGTTGCGCCGGCCTGACACCGAAGCCGCCCTTGCCCGCGCCGGTGCGACGCCGCGCTTCACCACACCGGCCGAGTCGCAGGACTTCTTCCGGGCCGAGGTCGCGCGCTGGGCCGCCCACCATCGCGGCCGCAGCGCCGGCTGAGCCGCGCGTGCCCGGGCGCCTGCTGGTCCGCAACATCGGCGAGTTCTTCACCGGCCGCATTGACGCGCCCACCGCGCCGGTGCGCGCGCTGCTGGCCGAGGATGGCCGCATCGCCAGCCTCGACCCGCCGGCGGACGTGGCGGCGGAGGCGGTGATCGACGCCGACGGTGGCGCCGTGCTGCCCGGGTTGATCGACGGCCATGTCCATCCGGTCTTCGGCGAATGGACGCCGGCGCAGGATGCGATCGGCTGGATCGGCAACTACCTGCATGGCGGCACGACCAGCATGGTCTCGGCGGGCGAACTGCACATCCCGGGCCTCGACTACGCAAACCTGACGCCGGAGCTCGTCACCTCCATCGCCATCGTCACGCGCGCCACCACCGGCCGCGTGCGATGGTCTGGCGTGAAGGTCCATGCTGGGACGGTGCTGCTGGTGCCGGGGATGGAGGAAGCGCAGTTCGACCGCCTCGCCGCCGCGGGCGTGCGCTTCGCGAAGTTCCTGTTCTTCCCATTCGCGGACCGCGAGGCGGAGGCGACGCGCTACGTCGCCTGGTGCCGCGCGCGCGGCATTCTCGTGAAGGTGCACACCGGGGGCGTCTCGCGTTCCGGCGCCAGCGTTGTCTGCGGCTACGACGTGCTGTCCTGGCTCCAGCCCGACATCGCTGCGCATGTCAGCGGCGGGCCGATCCCGATGCCCGATGCGGACGTCGAAGAAGTGGTGGACCGCACGGCCTTCGCGCTCGAGGTCTGCTCCTCCGGCAACTACCGCTCGACGCTGCTGCTGGCGCAGCGCCTGGCAGAGCGCGGGCAGCTGCACCGGCTGGTGCTCGGCACCGACACGCCGGGCGGCACGGGCGTGATCCCGCGCGGCATGCTGCGCAACATCCTCTATCTCGCCTCGGTCTGCGGGCTGACGCCCGGAGAGGCGGTGGCGACCGCGACCGGCAATGTCGGGCTCGCGCATGGGCTGGACGAAGGCGTGCTGGAACCTGGCCGCCCCGCGGACTTTCTGGTCTGCGGGCCGGTCACCGGTTCCGCCGGCAGCACGCTGGCGGATGCGATCGCACATGGCGACCTGCCCGGCATCTCGCATGTCGTGATCGACGGTCGCGTCGTCGTCGCGGGCGGCAGCCGCCAGACGCCGCCGCCGGCGAAGCCCGGCGTCTTCTCCTGCTGCGATGCCGGCGGCTCGCGCTTCGCGTGCACGCCGGCCTGATCGCCCCTCAGCGGAACAGCCGCGCCTTGATCACCGCCCAGATCAGCGCCAGCAGCCCGAGCTCGCGCTGCGCGGCCGGCGGCGCCTGGCCGGCGACGCGCGCCTCGAGGTTCGCGGCGAAATCGGCGGCCAGCCGCCGCACCAGCCCCTCCACCACCGCGCCACGGCTGAACTGCGCCAGCGCGCCCGACAGCCGCCAGCTGAGTTCGACGCGCAGCTCGCTCGCCGCCTCGCCGCGTGGCACGACCTGCCAGCGCACCTCGCCTTCCGCCGAGGATCCCGTCCCGCCGTCGCGCCCGCGCCCCACCAGCACGCCGCTGCGCGCAGCCTGATCCAGGGTGATGCTGCCCTGCCCGGCCAGCGCGACCTTGATCGGGCCGAGCGCCACGCGCACCACGCCGGACACCGCCTCGCCCTCAAGCGCCGTCAATTCCGCACCCGGCAGGCAGGCCGCGACGGCGCGCGGGTCGGACAGCACCGCCCAGGCCGCGTCGGCCGATACGCCAAGCGCGATGGTCTGCGCGATCCCCGCACCACCGGCCGCCAAGGCCGCCGGCGCAGCCGCGACCGACGCCGGCGCGACCGAAGCATCGGCCGGCGCGGCGACGCGCGCCTGCACCGGCACCGCCGCCGCGTCCGCTGCCGGTTCGCGCCCGGCGGCCACCGCGGCGACGGCCTCCACGATGCCGACATAGCCCGTGCAGCGGCAGAGATTGCCCGACAGTTCCTCGCGGATCCGCGTCTCCGGCACGTCGCCCAGCCGCAGCACGATGTCGCGCGAGGCGATCAGCATCCCCGGCGTGCAAAAGCCGCACTGCAGCCCGTGATGGGCTGCGAAGGCCTCGCGCAGCGCCGCCATGGTCGGGTCGGCGTCGAAGCCCTCGATCGTCGTCACCTGCGCGCCGTCGCATTCGACGGCGTAGGCGATGCAGGACCGCTGCGGCGTGCCATCCACCAGCACGGTGCAGGCGCCGCAGACGCCCTGCTCGCAGCCCAGATGCGTGCCCGTCAGGTTCAGCTGCTCGCGCAGGAAATCGCCGAGATGCATGCGCGGCTCGACCTCCGCCGAGACGCGCCGGCCGTTGACGGTCAGCGCGACGGCGATGCGCAGCCGCGGCGATGCGATGCCGGTGTCCATCGGTCAGCCCTCCCCGGCGATGTCGCGCAGCGCGCTGCGCACCGCAACCATGCGCAGCCGCCGCGCGGCAGGATCGAGATGCGGCAGCAGGCGCGCGATCTCTTCGGCCAGCGCGGCCTCCGCCGCGTCCGGCCCGTGGTCCCGCAGCGCCTCGCTGGTGGCCGGCAGCAGCACCGGCGCCGCCTCCACCGCGCCTGCGACCACCCGCGCCAGGCCGCGCGCCGGATCCAGCACCACGACCCCGATCGCGGAGGCGAACTCGCCCGTCTTCCGGCACACCTTCCGGTAGGCCCAGCGGGCACCGGCCGACAGCAGCGGGAGCTCCACCGCGGCCAACACCTCGTCATCGGCCAGCGCGGTCGCGAAGGCGCCGCGCAGGAAGGCGCCCGAGGCGATCCGCCGCGTGCCTCGCGCGCTGCGCGCCACCGCGACGCCATCCAGCGCGGCGAAGACGGAAACCCAGTCCGCGGCCGGATCGGCATGCGCCAGGCTGCCGCCGATGGTCCCGCGGTTGCGCACGGCGCGATAGGCGATGCCGCGCGCGACATGCCGCAGCAGGCCGCGCGCCGGGTCCTCCACCGCGCCGTCCTCGATCTCCGCATGGGTGAAGCCGGCGCCGATGGACAGCGTCGCGTCATCCGCCGCCAGCGCGCGGAACCCGTCCGCGCGCTTGATGTCCACCAGCCGCATCGGCCGCGCGAGCCGCAGGTTCAGCATCGGCCCGAGCGACTGCCCGCCGGCCAGCAGCCGCGCCGCGCCGCCGCCCGCGGCCAGCATCTCCGACGCCTCCTCCAGCGTCCGCGCGCGCACATAGTCGAAGGCGACGGGCTTCATGCCGCGCGCTCCTCCGCCGCGGCGATGGCGGCCAGGATGCGCGCCGGGCTCGCCGGGATGGCGTCCACCCGCGCGCCGATGTCGCGCAGCGCATCGTTGATCGCATTCACCACCGCACCCGCCGGCGCGATGGCGCCGCCCTCCCCCACGCCCTTGAAGCCATGCGCCGTGTGCGGCGACAGCGTCTCGGTGTGCCGGATGCGGAAGCGCGGCAGCTCCGTCGGGCCGGGCAGCAAATAGTCGAGCAGCGTCGAGGCGAGCGGCTGCCCGCGCTCGTCATAGGGGCTTTCCTCGAACAGCGCGGAGCCGATGCCCTGCGCCGCGCCGCCATGCGTCTGCCCCTCGACGATCATCGGGTTCACCATGCGGCCGCAATCCTCGACGATCGCGTAGTCCAGGATCTCGACCAGGCCGGTGTCGGGGTCGACGGCGATCTTCGCGGCGTGGCTCGCATAGCTGAACACGCCGTTGTCGGTGGTGGGCTTGTAGCCCTCGGTCGCCTCGAGCCCGCCGGTGTTCACGCCGTCCGGCAGTTGGTCCGGGCGCAGATACCAGGCGCGTCCGATATCGGCGTAGGTGACGCTCGCCGCGCCCGCATGCACCGCGCCATCGCGGAACTCGACCGCGGCGGGATCGGCCTGCAGCAGATGCGCCGCGATGGCGCGGATGCGCTCCGCCACCACGCCCGCGGCGCGGGAGACGGCGCCGCCCGCCATGACGATCCCGCGCGAGGCATAGGCGCCCGTGCTGAACGGCGTGACGGCGGTGTCGCCCAGGGTGACGCGGATATCGGCCAGCGGCACGCCCGTCATCTCATGCGCCACCTGCGCGAGCGTCGTCTCCAGCCCCTGGCCGATGGTGTGGATGCCGGACCGCACTTCCAGCGCGCCATCCGGCGTCAGCTTCACATGCGCCTGGTCGTGGCCGGGCACCAGCGGCAGGCCCCAGCTGGCGAAGACCTTGGTGCCATGCGCCGACTGTTCCGTGTAGGTCGCGAAGCCGATGCCGATCCAGCGCCCCTGCGCGTCGCGCTTCGGCCCGGCGCGGAACTCATCCAGCCCAATCATCTCCCGCGCCATCGCCAGCGAGCCCGGATAGTCGCCGCTGTCATAGTGCTTGTTGGTGACGTTGACGTAGGGCATCGCGGAGGCCGGCACGAGGTTCTCCGCCCGCACGTCGCAGGCTTCCCGCCCCACCGCGCGCGCGATCGCGTCGATCACCTGCTCGATCGCGAAGCACACGCCGGGCCGCGCCACGCCGCGATACGGCGCGAAGGGCGGCTTGTTCGTCGCGACCGAGAACACCTTGCAGCGATAGGCGCGGAAATCGTAGGGCCCCGGCAGGTTGCCGCCCGCCTGCGCCGCTTCCAGGCACGCCGTGAAGGGCCAGACGGAATAGGCGCCGGTGTCCACCGACACTTCCGCATCCAGCCCCAGCATCCGCCCGCGTTCGTCGGCATAGGCAACCAGCTTGTAGTGGTGCTGCCGCGCATTCGCGCCGGCCACAAGATGCTCCCGCCGGTCCTCGATCCAGCGGAACGCCGCCTTGCGCGTCAACGCGAGCCAGGCGACCGCCACCTCCTCCGGCTGCAACAGGCATTTGTAGCCGAAGCCGCCGCCGACATCCGGCGGCGCGATTCGGATGATCGCCTGCGGGATGCCGAGCACCTCCGCCAGCCCTGCGCGGATCATGTGCGGCACCTGGGTCGAAGTGTTCAGCACCAGTTGCCCCGCGCGGAAATCCCACCACGCGACGAGGCCCTTGCCTTCCATCGGATGCATGGTCTGTCGCGCGCAGCTGACTTCCAGCTCTACCTTCACCGGCGCGGAGGCCGCCACCGGCGCGATGCCGCTGTCGAAATGGCTCTGCAGGAACAGGTTGTCGCCCCACTGCTCGTGCAGCAGCGCGGCACCCGACGCGCGCCCGGCCTCGCAAGACGCGATGGCGGGCAACTCGTTGAACTCGACCTCGACGCGCTCCGCCAGGTCCTCGGCCTCCGCGCGCGTATCGGCGACGCACATCGCCACCGCCTCGCCCACATAGCGCACCTTCTGCGCCGCCAGCACCGGCCATTCCGACAGCTTGTAGCCGGGGATCGAGGAGCGCGTGACGATCGGCTTCACGCCGACCAGGTCATCCAGGAAGAACACCGCCTCCGCCGCATTTGCCGGCTTCGCGCGCCGCGTGATGCGCGCATGCGCCGCGGGGCTGCGCAGGAAGGCCACGTCGCGCATGCCGGCGATGCGGATATCCGCCACATACTGCCCGCGCCCCGCGAGCAGCCGCGCATCCTCCTTCCGGCGGACGCGCGCGCCGATGCCCTCGCCCTTCGCCTCCATACCGTCCATGGCGTGTCTCCCCCTCAGGCGTCGGCGAGCGTCAGGCCGCGCATGTCGATGGCGGGCGTGCGCCCCGCGACGACATCGGCCAGCAGGCTGGCCGAGCCCATCGACATCGTCCAGCCGATATGGCCGTGCCCGGTGTTCAGGAACAGGTTGCGCCGCGAGCCCTGGCCGATGATCGGCGTGCCCTTCGGCGTCATCGGGCGCAGCCCCGCCCAGCGCGACGCCTTGTCGTAGGCGCCGCCCTCCGGGAACAGCGCGCGGATGGTGCGCGTCATATGCGCGAAGTCGTGGTCGGAATGCGACCGGTCGAAGCCGGAAAACTCGGCGGTCGCCGTCACGCGCAGCCGGTCGCCGAGGCGCGACCAGGCGATGAGGTATTTCTCATCGACGCCACAGATGGTGGGCGCGCCGTTGCGGCCCTCGATCGGCACGGTCAGCGCATATCCCTTCACCGGGTAGATCGGCAGCGTCATGCCGAGCCCCCTCGCGACGCCCGGCGAGAAGGACCCCAGCGCCAGCACGTAGGCATCCGCGGTGACGGGGCCCCGGCTGGTCTGCACCGCCGTCACGCGATCGCCGTCGCTCTCGATCCGCGTCACCTCCGTCTCCCAGGTGAAGCGCACGCCGAGCGAGCCTTCGCAATGCCGCGCCAGCGCCTGGGTGAAGACATGGCAGTCGCCCGATTCATCGGTGGGGCAGTAGATCGCGCCGGCCAGCGCGCCGGCCTCGGAGGCCAGCGCCGGCTCGATCGCCACCGCTTCCTCCGCCGAGATGCCGCGCAGCGTCACGCCATTGTCGGTCAGCGCCCGCATTGCGCCGACGCCGCGCTCGTAATGGTCGCGGTCGCGATAGATGTAGAGCGCGCCGCGGTTCTGCCGGTGGTAGCGGATGTCGAGATCGGCGTTGATCGCCTGGAATTCCGCCAGCGAATGCAGGCAGAGCCGCACCTTGTTCGCGGTGTTGACCGCCGCGCGCTCCGCCGAGCATTCGCGGAGGAAGCGCAGGCACCAGGCCCACAGCTTCGGGTCCATGCGTGGCTTGAGGCGCAGCGCCGTGTCGTCGCGGAACAGCGACTGCCACAGGATCTTCGGCGCCCGCGGCGAGGCCCAGGTATACGCATGCCCCGGCGAGACCATGCCGGCATTGGAGAAGCTGGTCTCCAGCGCGGCACCTGGCTGCCGGTCGATAACCTGGACCTCATGCCCCTCCCGCGCGAGGTAGTAGGCGGTAGTGGTGCCGACGACGCCGGCGCCCAGCACGACGATGCGCATGGCGGCGTTTCCGCTCCCTCGTTGTCAGTTCAGGCTCGGCAGCCAGGTCGCCAGGCTCGGCCAGAACCAGATGGCGACGCCGGTCAGCAGCTGGCAGGCGATGAAGGGCACGACGCCCTTGTACATCTCCAGCGTGTGGAAGTCCTTCGGCGCGATGCCGCGCAGGTAGAAGATGGCCGGCGCCATCGGCGGCGTCAGGTAGCTGGTCTGGATCATGATGATGACCAGCACCGCGAACCAGATCGGCTCGATCCCCGCCGGCCCCAGGAAGGGCAGGAAGAGCGGGATGCAGATCAGCACCACCGATACCCAGTCCAGCAGCGCGCCCATGACGAAGACGATCAGCAGGAACAGCAGCACCATCTGCGTGGGCGACAGGGCCAGCGCCGTCACGAAATCCTGCACCAGCATCGGCCCGCCGAGCACGCGGAAGATCGAGGTGAACATCGTGCCCCCCACCACGATCAGCATGATCATGGCGGAGATCAGCACCGTCTTCACCGTGGCGTCCCAGGTGCCGCGCCAGGTGAAGTCGCGGTAGAGGATGTTCAGCAGCACCGCCCCGCCCGCGCCCACCGCCGCGGCTTCCGTCACCGATGCGATGCCAGCCAGGATCGATCCGACAACGGAGACTACCAGCAGCACCGGCGGCAGCAGCGCCTTGGCGGTGAAGGTGAGCTTCTCGCCCAGCGGCATCGCGCGCTCCTCCGAAGGCGCGGGCGGCGCGCCCTCGGGCTTGATCAGCGCGTAGATGACGATCCAGGCCAGGAACAGCGCCGTCATCAGCAGCCCCGGCAGCAGGATCGCGCCGAACAGGTCGCCCACCGAGACCTGCCCGACGGATGCATAGATCACCACCACGATCGAAGGTGGGATCATGGTGCCGAGCGACCCCCCCGCGCAGATCGTCCCGCTGATCAGCGACTTGGAATAGCGGTTCGCGACCATCGGCGGGATCGCCAGCAGCCCGACCATCACCTCCACCGCGCCGACGATGCCGGTGCCGGCGGCGAACAGCGCGCACATGCACATCGTGGCCAGCGCCAAGCCCCCCGGCATGCCGCCCAGCCACAGCCGCATCGCCTGGAAGACGCGCCGCCCCATGCCGGAATGCTCCAGCACCGCGCCCATGAAGACGAACATCGGGATCGCCGCGAAGGTGGTGTTCGACGAGACGGACGACAGGAAGCGGAACAACTGCAGCCCCGCGCGGTCGCCGAAGGTCAGCGTGGCGAAGCCCACCGCGGTGGCGATCAGGCTGAGCGAGACGGGGATGCCAAGGAAGATGAGCCCAAGCGCCACCGGGAACATCCAGGCGGCCAGCGCAACGGTGTCCATGCCCGCTCCTCAATGCGCCTGCGGCGGCGCGGCCGGGCGGAACACCCGCGCCAGCGCCTGCATGGTCAGCGCCGTCAGCCCGATCGCCAGCACCAGGCGGAAGGGCCACACCACCGGCCGCCAGGGGCTGACCTGGTCGACCTCCCCGGTCGTCCAGGCGCGGCCGAACTGGCCCCAGGCGGCATAGGTCAGGAAGGCCAGCGCCGGCACCACCAGCGCGGCGAAGGCCACCACCTCGATCGCCCGCCGCAGCCGCGGCGGGAGGGCCAGCGACAGGATGTCGACCGAGACATGCTGGTTCAGCCGCAGCGCCATGGCGGCGGCCATGACGAAGGCCGTGCCGTTCAGCATGTAGGCGATGTCGAAGCCCCAGGCGGTGGGCGCGCGGAAGACGTAGCGCGCCACCACCTCGAACAGCGTCACGCCGATCAGCGCCAGGCAGGCCGCAGCCGCCACCATGCCGCAGGCGTCGGACGCGCGGCCGACCAGACGGATCATCTCATCTCCCCGCGGATGGTGGCGGATGCGTCGCGGACGTTCAGTCGATGGTGCGGTAGGACGCGTCCTGCAGCCAGCGGTCGTAGAAGCCGTAGTAGGATTCGGAGATGCGGCGCATCCAGGGATTGTTGCGGGCATCCTGCTCCGCCACGCGCTTCTGCGCCCAGTCGCGCCCGGCCTCGCGCACCGCGTTGATCAGCGCGGGCTCGGCCTGCACCACGCGGGCGCGGCCGGTGCGGATGCGGCGCATCGCGTCCATGTCCTCGACCACCCAGGCCTGCAGGCCCTCGATCGTGGCCAGCCGCGCCGCCGCCTCGATCAGCCGCTTCTGCTCGTCCGGCAGCGCGTCCCAGCGGCGCACCGGCAGCAGGAACTCGAACATGAAGCCGTTGGTGTGCGGGCCGGGCACCGTGATGTAGGGCGCGGCGTTCTGCAGCCCGACCTTCAGGTTCTCCGCCGGGCCCGACCATTCCACCGCATCCACCGCGCGGCGCTCCAGCATCGTGTAGACCTCGGAGCCCGGCACGGTGGTCGCGGCGGCGCCGAAATACTCGTTCAGGATCTGTGCCCAGGCGCCGGCGGCGCGGAAGCGCACGCCGCGCAGATCCTCGGGCTTGGTCAGCGGGCGGTGCGAATGCCAGATCTCGGCCGGCCCCATGCCGCAGGGAATGGCATGCATGTTCATCGTGGCGCGGCGGTGCTGCGCCAGCAGGTCGGCGCCGCCGGCATTGTACAGCCAGTGCATCCACATCTCGGGCGGCATGCCGCCGGGATGGCCGCCATAGAAGCTGTTCACCGGATCGCGGTTCACCAGGTACAGCGGCGTCAGCTGCCCCGCATCGGCCAGCCCGTCCTCCACCGCCTTGTAGGTCTCGAGCGGCGGCGCGATCACGCCGCCCGGCAGCGCCTGGATCTGCACGCGCCCGCCGGTGAACTGCCGCACCCGCTCCACGAAGCGTGGAGCGGTGTGGATGAAGAACATCGAGGTCTCGTCGGCGAAATGCGTCATGCGAAGGCGTGTGGGCGCCTGTGCCGCCGCCGGCGTCGCGGCCGCGGCCGCCAATGTGGCCGCCGATGCCGCGCCCAGCCCGCGCAGCATGTCCCTGCGGTTCGCCATCCCCGTTCTCCCGTTCCGTTCCCCGCCGCGATGGCGGGCCGTCAGCCCCCGTGTGCCGCGCGGCCGGGTCCCGGACACGGGGCACACCGCCGATGCTTGCGCTGCCCGCCGGCACGGTCAACATTCGTTGTCGCCGAATACGGCGCGGACCACGGAAATCGCGGGAGAGGCTGCATGGCAACCGATCAGTATGCCTCCTATCGGGTCAGCGACGCTGCCCCAACCGGGCTGACCGACCTCGGCGTGCTGCCCTTCCGCACCGATGCCGGCATCGGCGCCCGCGCCGCCATCGGCCTGCTGGTGCTGGAGACCGACCAGACCGTGGAGCACGAGGCGCGCGCGATCTGGCCCGCGGACGGCGTCGCCCTCTACGCCGCCCGCCTGCACAACGACCCCGAGATCACGGTCGAGACGCTGCGCGACATGGCGGGCCGCATCGCGCCGGCGGCCGCGCTGCTGCCGAACATGGTCGGGCTGTCCGTCGTCGGCTTCGCCTGCACCTCCGGCGCCATGGTGATCGGCGAGGCGGAGGTGGCGAAGCTGGTCCGCGCCGCCCACCCGGCCGTGCAGGTGACGGACCCCGTCACCGCCATGTGCGCCGCGGTGCGCGCCCTCGGGCTCACGCGCGTCGCGCTGCTGACGCCCTATGTGCGGGAGATCAACCTGCGCATGGCCGCCGCACTCGGCGCGCGCGGCGTCAACGTCGCCGTCATGGGCTCCTTCGAGGAAGCCGACGACACCATCGTCGCGCGCATCGACGAGGCCTCGATCCTCGATGCCATCATCCGCCTCGGCGAGTCGCCCGAATGCGACGGCGTGCTCGTCTCCTGCACCTCGCTGCGCGTCGCGCGCATCGTGGAGCGCGCGGAAGCGGCCATCGGCAAGCCGGTCACCTCCAGCAACCACGCGCTGGCCTGGCACATGCTGCGGCTCGGCGGCATCGACGACCCGATCCCGGGCTTCGGCCGGCTCTACCACAGCGGCGCCTGACCGCAGGCCGCGCTTCACAATTCGCCCGGCAAACTGTAGACGCCCCCGCCAGGGGGCAATGCTGGGACTGCGCCCCGGGGGCGCCGCGCGCCGCCGGGTCGGGAATGCGCGGCCGCAACCCCGCCCGGAGCGCCGCCCCGCCCGATGTCCGCCCAGGACCCGCCCGACCCGATCCCGCTCGTCCGCGCCGAGGGCATCGTCAAGCGCTTCGGCGCGCTGACCGCGAACGACCATGTGGACCTGACGGTCCTGCCGGGCGAGGTGCACGCCCTGCTCGGCGAGAACGGCGCGGGCAAGTCCACGCTGGTCAAGATGCTCTACGGCCTGCTGCAGCCGGATGCCGGGCGCATCCTGTGGCGCGGCCGGCCGGTCGCGCTGCAAGGGCCCCGCGCCGCGCGGGCCCTCGGCATCGGCATGGTCTTCCAGCACTTCTCCCTGTTCGAGGCGCTGACGGTCGCGGAGAATGTGGCGCTCGCCCTCGACGGGGCGGCGCCGCTGCCGCAGGTGGCCGACCGCCTGGCGGAAACCTCCCGCGCCTATGGCCTGCCGCTCGATCCGGGGCGGGAGGTCTGGCAGCTCTCTGTCGGCGAACGCCAGCGGATCGAGATCGTGCGCTGCCTGATGCAGGACCCGCAGTTGCTGATCCTGGACGAGCCCACCTCCGTCCTCACCCCGCAGGAGGCCGAGGGGCTGTTCGCCACGCTCGACCGCATCCGCGCCGAGGGCCGCGCCGTGCTCTACATCTCCCACAAGCTCGAGGAGGTGCGGCGGATCTGCGAGGGCGCGACCATCCTGCGGCACGGCAAGGTCGTCGCCCGCTGCGATCCCCGCCGCGAATCGGCCGCGAGCCTCGCCGCGATGATGGTCGGCACCGAAATCGGCAGCGTCCGCCACGACGCCGCGGCGCCGACCGGCCCGGTGCGCCTCGCCGTCCAGACCCTCTCCCTGCCGCCCGAGGAGGCGCATGGCGTCGCGCTGCGCGACGTCGCGCTGGCGCTGCATGCCGGCGAGGTGCTGGGCATCGCCGGCGTCGCCGGCAACGGCCAGTCCGAGCTCTTCGCTGTGCTGTCCGGCGAGGTGCTGGCGCCGCGCGAGGACCAGGTGCTGCTGGATGGCACCCCCGTCGGCCGCCAGGGCATCAACGCCCGCCGCCGCCGCGGCGCCGCCTTCGTGCCGGAGGAACGGCTGGGCCACGCCGCCGCCCCGCGCCTGTCGCTGTCGGAGAACGCGCTGGTCGCCGGCCACGCCGCCAACGGCTTCGTCGCCAGGGGCTTCCTCGACCGCGGCCGCATGCTGGGCTGGGTGGACGAGGTCACGCGCCGCTTCGACGTGCGCAAGGGCCCGCGCGACCCGGAAGCGCGCGCGCTCTCGGGCGGCAACCTCCAGAAATTCGTGGTGGGGCGCGAGATCCTGCGCAACCCGGGCGTGCTGGTGGTGGCGCAGCCGACCTGGGGCGTGGATGCCGGCGCGGCGCAGCTGATCCGCCAGGCGCTGGTGGACCTGGCGAAGGGCGGCGCCGCCGCGCTGGTCATCAGCCAGGACCTCGACGAATTGCTGGAGATCGCGGACCGCATCGCCGTCGTCTTCCACGGCCGCCTCTCCGTCCCGCGCCCGGTGCGCGGGCTGACGCGGGAGGAACTCGGCCTGCTGATGGGCGGCGCCGAGGTCGCGCGGAAGGACATCGCGGCATGAGGCTGGTGCTGGAGAAGCGGGCCTCGACGCCGCTCGCGCTGCGCTTCGGCTCGCCGCTGCTGGCGGTGGCGCTGACGCTGGTCTCGGCCGTGGTGATCTTCGCGGCGATGGGCCAGGACCCCTGGGCGGCGCTTCAGGTATATTTCATCGCGCCGCTGTCGGATTCCTGGGGCCTCCAGGAAGTGGCGGTGAAGGCCACGCCGCTGGTGCTGATCTCGGTCGGCCTCGCGCTCTGCTACCGCTCGAACAACTGGAACATCGGCGCGGAGGGGCAATTCCTGGTCGGCGCCATGGCCGGCGGCTGGGTGGCGCTGGCGACGCACGGCGCCCCCGACGGGCCCTGGGTGCTGCCGGCGATGCTGGCCGCCGGCACGCTGGGCGGCATGCTGTTCGCGCTGATCCCGGCGGCGCTCAAGACCCGCTTCGGCGCCAACGAGATCCTGACCTCCCTGATGCTGGTCTATGTGGCGGAACTGGCGCTGGACTGGCTGGTGCGCGGCCCCTGGCGCGACCCGCAGGGCTTCAACATGCCCGTCACCGTGACCTTCGAGCCGGAGGCGGTGGTGCCGCTGCTGCTGGATGGCGGGCGGCTCAACCTCGGCACGCCGATCGCGCTGCTTGTGGTGGCGCTCGCCGCCATCCTGGTCGGCCGCACCCTCAAGGGCTTCGAGATCCGCCTGGTGGGCGAGGCGCCGCGCGCCGCGCGCTTCGCCGGCTTCTCGGAAGCCCGCCTCACCTGGACGGTCTTCGCCATTGCCGGCGGGCTCGCGGGGCTGGCGGGCGTGCTGGAAGCCGCCGGCACGGTGCGCATGCTGCAGCCGGGCCTGTCGCCGGGCTACGGCTTCACGGCGATCATCGTCGCCTTCCTCGGGCGGCTCAATCCGGTGGGGTGCCTCATCGCCGCGGTGTTCCTGGCCGTCACCTTCATCGGCGCGGAGAA